>DYKQ01000114.1 GCA_020722545.1 Thiomonas intermedia
GTTGTCAGTGCGAGGCAAGGCGACCAGCCTTGCCTCGCACCTCCGCCTTGCATCCATCCCCGTCTGGGGGCAACGCGGGGGCATAAATAGCGTTAACAGGCCCTATACGCGGCCATTGCAGCGTGGCGCTCAGCCCGCCGCCCGCGCGCCGCGCCACGGTGAGCGTGCCGCCGAGGCGCTCGATCCCGGCGCGGGCCAATGCCAACCCGAGGCCGCGCGTCTCGCCCTTGGTACTGACGAAATCGTAGCCTGCCCGCGCCAGCCGATCATCTGACAGACCCGGGCCGCGGTCGAGCACGTGCACGCGCAGGTGGGCCGCGTCCCAGTCCGCCTCGACTTCCACCGCGTCGGGGCTGGCGTCGGCGGCGTTGTTGAGCAGACTCACCAGCGCGGCGTTCAGACCCGCATCCACCCGCAGCACCGGGGGCGAACCTGCGCTGCGCAGTGCGAGCCCCGCCTGCGACTGTGGTCGCATGAGGTGCCAGTGCTCCAGCGTCTGCTCCAGCCAGTGCGCCAGCGTCTCGATCTGGTCGCTGCGGCTGCGGGCGGCGCCGGCGGCCGCGGTGATGTGGCCGAGCACGGTGCGGATCTGGGCCACCTGCGCCTGCATGCGCTGCAGTTGGGGGCCGAGTTCGTCGTCACCCGCGTAGTCGGTCTGCAGATCGTCCACCGTCATCGCCAGGGTGGACACGGGCGTGGCGAGTTCATGCGCTGCGGCGGCGGCCTGCATACCCAGCGCGAACAGATGCTGGTCGCGCAGACCGACTTCGCGGCTGCGGGCCAGTTCGATTTCGCGCTCGCGCAAGGCCGAAGCCAGACGCGCCACCACCGCCGCCACCAGCAGCGCCGTGATGAGAAAGTTGCCCCACATGCCCGTCAGATGCTCGCCGAGCATGCCGGTCGCGACCCCGCAGGCCTCGGTCAGCGGGGTGGGGAAGAATGACACCAGCGAATAAAGCGTGATGACCACCGCCGTCATGGCCCAGACGTAGATCCCCGGCAAAGCCACCGCACTCAGGACGAGCGGTATCAGCAGCAGGGAGATGATGGGGTTGACCTCGCCGCCGCTCCAATACACCAGCAGGGCCAGAATGAGGGCATCGGCCAGCAGGTGGACGAAACCGCCGAAGGCGCCCAAGCTGCGGCGGCTACGAATCTGCCACCACAGCAAGACGCCGAGGGCCATCTGAAGACCGATCAGCCCCAGCACTTGGTAGACCGGCCAGGTGATGTCGAGATAGTGATGCGCCCAGGGCAGCACCGCCAGCTCGGCCAGCAGCATGGCCGCGCGGGCCGCGAGCAGTCGGGTCAGGGTGACGGCAGGCAGAGGAGGCGAAGCCGACAAAGAAGCTTGCGCCCCCTGATCGGCAAGGGGCAAACGCGGAATGCGGGAAGACAGCGGCATGCCGCCATTTTAGGAAGCCCTTGCGGCACGCCAGTATGCGGTTCTCCCTGCGACGCACTGCCGCAGGGAGAACCCGGGCCCGTTACGGCAGCAGCACAGTCGAGCCGATGGTCTTGCGGGCTTGGAGATCGCGATGCGCCTGCGCCGCCTCGGCCAGCGGGTAGCGCTGGTTGATGTGAATCTTCACCTGTCCGCTGCGAATCAGGGCGAACAGCGCATCGGCCATTTGCTGCTTCACCACCGGGTCGGCCATGTGCGTGCCCAGCGTGGGGCGGGTGACATAAAGCGAACCGGCTGCCGCTAGGTCGGTGAGCTTGATCGGCGGCACCGCCCCCGAAGCATTGCCGAAGCTCACCATCAGGCCGAAGGGCTGCAGGCAGGCGAGCGAACGCTCCCAGGTGTCGCGGCCGATGGAGTCATACGCCACCGGCACGCCGCGACCGGCGGTGAGGTCTTTGACCCGGGCGACGAAATCGTCCTGCACATAGTCGATGGCGTGGGCATAGCCGTTTTCCAGCGCCAGCGCGCATTTCGCCGCCGAGCCCGCCGTGCCGATGAGCGTGGCGCCCAGCGCCCGTGCCATCTGCCCCGCAATCAGCCCGACCCCGCCGGCGGCGGCGTGAAACAGCGCCACATCCCCGGCCTTGAGCGCGCGGGTGCGGTGCAGCAGGTAATACGCCGTCAGCCCTTTGAGCAGGCTGGCGGCGGCCACCTCGAAAGCGATGTCGTCGGGCAGTTTGATCAGCGGCGCCACCGGCACGATGCGGCGCTGCGCATACGCGCCGGGCGCGCCGGTGCAGTAGCCCACGCGCTCGCCCACCGCAAAGCCTTCCACCCCCGGCCCCACCGCCTCGATCACCCCGGCAGCTTCACCGCCCAGACTGCCCGGCAGCGGCTGCGGATACAGGCCGGTGCGGTGATACACGTCGATGAAATTCAGCCCGATGGCTTCCTGGCGCACCCGCACCTGGCCGGGGCCGGGATCGGCCAGTTCTTGCTCGCGCCACTGCAGCACTTCGGGGCCGCCGTGTTGATCGAACCGGATCGCGTGGGTCGTCGTCATGTCTCTTCCTTTGTCATTGGTTGTTCGTGCAGCCACAGCCACAGCGCGGGCAGGCACAGCAAGGCCAATGCCGCGGCCAGGGTGAACAGGGTCGCCGCGCCGATGGTCTGCCACAGCCAGCCGGCGCCGATGGCCGCGAGCAATTGCATCAGCCCGATGGTCAGGTGATACAGGCCGAACGCGGCGCCGCGCAGTTGCGGCGGCGCGGCCTCGGCCACGGCTGCGGAGAGTAATCCCTGCGTGAGCCCCATGTGCAGCCCCCACAGCGCAACCCCCAGCCAGAACCCGGGCATTCCCAGCGGCAGCACGCCGCCGAGCAACAACATGGACGCGGCCAACACCGCCAGCCCCAGGCCGAACAAGCGCTTGCGCCCCCAGCGCGCCGCCAGCAGGCCCACCGGGTAAGCCGAAAGCGCGTAGGCCAGCGACAGCACCAGCGTGACCAGCGCGATCCACACCACCGACACGCCGATCTGGTCGCCGCGCAGCACCAGAAACGCCTCGGTCAGCCGCGCCAGGGTGAACAGCGCGGCCAGACTGACGACCTGCCAGAACGCCGGCGGCAACTCGCGCGCCGCGCGCCAGTCCATGCCCTTCTTGGCCGCCTTGCCCGCCTTGGCCGCCGCCCTGCCAGCCTGCACCCGACGCGGTTCGCGCACGCCGAAAGCCAGAATCGCCACTGCGATGACTGCCGGAATCACCCCGAACCACAGCACCAGCCGCAGGTTGTCGGCATACACCGCCAGCAGGCCGATGGCCGCCAGCGGCCCGAGCACCGCGCCCACGGTATCGAGACTTTGCCGCAGGCCGTAGGCGGCATTGCGCAGCGCGGGCGGCGTGGCGTCGGCCACCAGCGCGTCGCGCGGCGCGCCGCGGATGCCCTTGCCGATGCGGTCGATGAAGCGCGCCACAATCACCTCGCCCGCGCCCGAAGCCAGCGGAAACAGCGGCTTGGTCAGCGCCGACAGGCCATAGCCCGTCACTGCCAGCCACTTGCGCGAACCCATGCGGTCTGACCACACGCCCGACACCACCTTGAGCATCGACGCCGTGGCCTCGGCAATGCCCTCGACCACCCCGACGCTGAGCACGCTCAGCCCCAGCACCGTGGTCATGTAAACCGGCAGCAAGGCGTGGATGAGTTCGGACGACATGTCCATGAACAGGCTGACGAAGCCCAGCATCCACACGGTGCGGGGCAGGCGGCCTGCGGCCTGATCGGAGGTCTTGTGCATGAGCAAATACTTGTTGTCGGCGGCGCGCTCGCCGCAGGTTAAGCGCAGTCTAAGCGCCTGCCGCTAAAGTCCGGTCTGTATCCATTTGCAATCCAGCCCCATGCGCCTGCTCCTGGTTGAAGATGATGTGATGATCGGCGAAAGCGTGCTCGACGCCTTGCGGGGCGAGGGCTACGCGGTGGACTGGGTGCGCGACGGCGCAATCGCCGACAGCGCGCTGCGCACCGAGCAGTACGACCTGGTGCTGCTCGATCTGGGCCTGCCCAAGATGGACGGCATCGCCGTGCTCAAGGCGCTGCGCACCCGGCGCGAAACCACGCCGGTGCTCATCGCCACCGCGCGCGACGCCGTCTCGGCGCGCATCGCCGGGCTCGACGCCGGGGCCGACGACTACGTGCTCAAGCCCTACGACCTCGACGAACTCTCGGCCCGCATCCGCGCGCTGCTGCGCCGGGCGGCGGGGCGGGCCGAGCCGGTGTTCAGCTACGGCCGCATCAGCCTGAACCCGGCCACGCACGAAGCCCTGCTCGACGGCGAGCCGGTGGCGCTGTCGCAGCGCGAGTGGGCCGTGCTCGAAGCGCTGATCGCCCGCCCCGGCATGATTCTGTCGCGCGCCCAGCTCGAAGAAAAACTCTATAGCTGGAAGGACGAGATTTCGAGCAACGCAGTGGAGGTGTACGTTCACAGCCTGCGCAAGAAGCTGGGGCCCGACCTCATCCGAAATATCCGCGGCATGGGCTACATGATCGCCAAGGAGCCCGCGCCCGCAAGCCCGAGCCGTGATGGGGGCGGCGATTGAAATCCCTGCGCGCCCGCCTGCTGCTGCTGCTCTCAGTCGCCGTCACCCTGGCGGCGCTGGCGCAGGCCGTGGCCGTGTTCCGCAACGCCATGAACGAGGCCGACGCGGTGTTCGACTATCACCTGCAGCAACTCGCGCTCAGCCTCGCCAGCGGCAATATGGGCCTGCCCGGTTTCGGCCCCAATGTCAGCGCGGGCAACGATGTCGACTATGTCGTGCAGGTCTGGGCGCCCGATGGCAAACGCATTTACGTCTCGCGCCCGCGCAGCGAGCTGCCCAGCCAGGCCGTGCTGGGTTACACCAATGTGCAGGTTGGCGACGAGCTGTGGCGCGTCTATTCCATGCAGGCCGGAGGGCGCACCATTCAGGTCGGCCAGAGCACCGCCACGCGGCAGGCGCTGGCGCTGGGCTTTGCGCTGCGTTCCATCTGGCCGATGGCCGTCATCGCGCCGCTGCTGCTGCTGGCCGTTGCGTGGGTGGTGCGACGCTCGCTGCAACCGCTGAGCGATCTGTCGCGCGAACTGGAGAACCGCGCCGCCACCAGTTTCGACCCGCTCGACCCGTACCCCGTGATCAGCGAAATGCAGCCCGTGGTACGCGCGATGAACGGCCTGTTCTCGCGCACCCGCCAGGCCTTCGATACCCAGCGCATGTTTGTGGCCGACGCCGCGCATGAACTGCGCTCGCCGCTGGCCGCGCTCAAGGTGCAGATGCAGATGCTCGGCCGCGCGCACGACGCTGCCCAGCGCGGCGTGGCGCTGGCCCGGCTGGAAAGCGGCATCGACCGCGCCAGCCATCTGGTCGAACAACTGCTGCTGCTGGCGCGCAACGAGTCCGGCGCCGAAGAGGCGCTCGCCCCTGTGAGCCTGCTCGACACCGCGCGCCTGGCCCTGTCCGACACGGCCGAACTCGCCCAGACCCGCGGCGTGGACGCCGGGCTGGAAGACGCCGAAGACTGCACCGTGCTCGCCCCGGCCAGCGGCCTGCGCATTCTGGTGCGCAACCTCTTGGACAACGCCCTGCGCTACACCCCGACAGGCGGGCGGGTGGACGTGCGGGTGCGCTGCGAAATGCAGCCCGCACCGCCCGCCGCGCAAGCAACCGACAGCGCAGCCGCGCCCCGGCGCATGGCGCTGCTCGAAGTGGACGATTCCGGCCCCGGCATTCCGCCCGAAGACCGTGATCGCGTGTTCGACCGCTTCTATCGCCGCGAAAACTCGCCCCCCGGCGGCAGCGGCCTGGGTCTGGCCATCGTGCGCAGCGTGGCCGAACGCTGCGACGCCCGCATCGAACTCGACACCTCGCCGCTGGGCGGGCTGCGGGTGCGGGTGATTTTTGCGCCCACAGGGCCCACGCTCCCGAGCTGAAAAAACCGGCGCTTGGCGGCCTTCAGTCCAGGTTAAGGCCCATCACCGAGTCTTTGAACAAGACGCCGCCGCGCTTGCCGCGTTGCAGCAATTGCGTTTCAATCAGCTCGCTGACCCGCTTGCTTTGCTACTTTCCACCAGGAGACCCCCATGACCATGCAACTCAGCCTCAAAGACAAAACCGCCATCATCACCGGCGCCGCCAGCGGCATCGGCAAAGAGATTGCCCAAACCTATGCCAAGGCCGGCGCCAAAGTCGCCATCGCCGACCTGAACCTCGACGCCGCCAACGCCACCGCCGAGGCCATCAACCAGGCCGGCGGCAAGGCCATGGGCGTGGCGATGAACGTGACCGACGAAGCGCAGGTGAACGCGGGCTGCGCGGCGGTGGCCAAGGCCTTCGGCCCGGTGGACATCCTGGTGTCGAACGCCGGCATCCAGATCGTCAACCCCATTGAAGATTTCGCCTTCGCCGACTGGAAAAAGCTGCTCGCCATTCACCTCGACGGCGCTTTCCTCACCACCAAGGCCGTGCTGCCGGGCATGTATGCCAAGAAGGACGGCGTGGTCATTTATATGGGCTCGGTGCATTCGCACGAGGCCAGCAAGCTCAAGAGCGCCTACGTCACCGCCAAGCACGGCCTGCTGGGGCTGGCGCGGGTGCTGGCCAAGGAAGGCGGGCCCAAGGGCGTGCGCTCTCACGTCATCTGCCCGGGTTTCGTGCGCACCCCGCTGGTGGAAAAGCAGATTCCCGAACAGGCCAAAGAGTTGAACATCAGCGAAGACGAGGTGATCAAGAACGTGATGCTGAAAGACACCGTGGATGGCGAGTTCACCACCACCGCCGACATCGCCAACCTCGCGCTGTTCCTGGCCGCCTTCCCCACGGCCGCGCTCACCGGCCAGTCCATCGTCGCCAGCCACGGCTGGTGCATGAACTAGGGCCTGTTAACGCTATTTATACCCCCGCGCCGGGGGTCTGGGCGGAGGCA
>DYKQ01000013.1:0-22356 GCA_020722545.1 Thiomonas intermedia
AGGCGTCGCACCACGCCGCCGCCGGCATGGATGGCGGCGAAGGCGTGGTGGCGGTCGTCCGCCGAGCAACTGCTCTCGGCGTCTTCGCAGGTCTCCGCGACATCGCAGAGCATCGCACAGGCCACCTCCGAGCAGGCCGCGTCTGTCGAGCAAACCTCGGCCACGCTGGAGCAGGCCACGGCCTCCATTCGCCAGAATGCGGACAACGCCCGCCTGACCGATTCGATCGCGCAGCAGGCTGCAGGCCAGGGCCGTGAGGGCGACGCCGCCGTTGAAGCGGCGGTTGTCGCCGTGAAGTCCATCGCCGAGCGCATCGCCATCATCGACGATATTGCGTATCAGACCAATATGCTGGCTTTGAATGCGGCCATCGAAGCCGCCCGCGCCGGGGAGCATGGCAAGGGCTTTGCGGTGGTGGCCGCCGAGGTGCGCAAGCTGGCCGAGCGCTCTCAGGTGGCGGCCAAGGAGATCGGCGATCTGGCCGCCACCACGGTCAAGCAGGCGGAGGCCGCGGGCAGCCTGATCGCGCAGATGGCGCCCAATATCTCCAAGACTTCGGATCTGGTGCAGGAGATCACGGCGGCGTCGGAAGAACAGGCCACGGGCATGCAGCAGATCAATCAGGCGGTCTCGCAGCTCAATGCGGTCACGCAGCAGAACGCCTCGGCTTCGGAACAGCTCGCAGCGACCGCCGAAGAGATGAATGCGCAGGCGCAGGCCTTGCAGCAAAGCATGCTGCAGTTCAGATTGGCTTGAGCCGTCGGCTTTTCTAACAGCTCAAGCCAGACGCCGGGCGCGCTCGGTCGGGCTGACGATGTCGGTCAGGCGAATGCCGAACTTGTCATTCACCAGCACGACTTCGCCGCGCGCGATGAGAAAGCCGTTGACCAGCACATCCATCGGTTCGCCGGCGAGCCGGTCGAGGTCGACCACTGAGCCTTGCGCCAGTTGCAGCAGTTCCCGAATCTGGATTTTGGTGCGGCCCAGTTCCACCGAAAGCGTGACAGGAATGTCCATCACCAGATCGAGCTGGTTGTTGGGCGCTGCGCCGCCTTGATCGGCACGAAGTTCGGCGAAGGGGGCGGGTTGGACCTTGGGCGGCTCTGCCGCAGCGGCCGCAGGCTCGGCTGCAGGCTCGGCTGCAATGCCCTGCTCCGCCATGGCTTCGCCCCAGTCCGCCAGATCGTCGGCGGCTTTGGTGTCGGCGGGGGTGTCTTCTGCCATGGAATGTCCTGAGGAATAAGGGATCGGAATCAGTACGCACCGTGCGCCAGGAGTCGCGCCCTCTCGGGCGTCTCCGGGAAAAGCTGCTGGCGAATCTTGAGCGCCATCTTGTCTTCGTGCCGACCATACTCGCCCAGCAGCACGGGAATGCCGTTCACGCGGGCAATCACGGTTTCGGGCATGTCCACCGGCAGGACATCGCCGACCCGCAGATTCAGCAGTTCGCGCACCAGTATTGGCCGCTGCAGCAGTTCGACGCGCATTTCCACTTCAGCCTCGCGCATTTCAGTCTGCAAGGCCTTGACCCAGCGTTGATCGACCTCGCTGCGGTCGGTGGTCATGCCGGTAGTGAGTTGGTCGCGGATGGGCTCGACCATGCTGTACGGGATGCACACGTGCAGGCTGCCGCCGCCGCCCTCGATCTCGACATCGAAAGTGGAGACGATGACCACCTCGGTCGGGGTGGCGATGTTGACGAACTGCGGGTTGACTTCGGAGCGCGTGAGCTCGGGCTCCAGCGGCAGCACGGGCGCCCAGGCGGTTTTGTATTCCTTGAACACCATGTCGAGCATGCGCTTGATGATGCGCTGCTCCAGCGGGGTGAAGTCGCGGCCCTCGATGCGGGAGTGAAAGCGGCCATCTCCTCCGAAAAAGTTGTCGATCACACTGAAAATCAGCCGCGGGTCGAAGATGAACAGCGCGGTTCCGCGCAAAGGTTTCATCTGCACCAGATTGAGATTGCTGGGCACGACCAGGCCGCGAATGAACTCGTTGTACTTGGTCAGCTTCACCGACGACACCGAGATTTCAGAGGCGCGCCGCAGAAAGTTGAACAGACTCACCCGCCACAGCCGGGCGAAGCGCTCGTTGATGACTTCCAGCGTGGGCATGCGCCCGCGCACGATGCGATCCTGGCTGGCCAGGTCGTAAGGGCGCACGCCGCCTTCGTCCGCCGCCTCCGGCTCGGGCGCAGGCTCTTCGCCCGAAATGCCGCCGAACAGCGCGTCGACTTCGTCTTGGGAGAGGACGTCTTGAGCCATGTCAGTTTCGCACAGCCGCTATGAAACAACGGGCATCCCCTTCAGGGGGCGGCGAGCAAAGCAGCGAGCAAAGCGAGCGCGGAATCTGTTTCATTTCACTGCACCACGAAAGCGGTGAAAAACACGCCGTCGATCGGCGCTCCGTCATGCCCATGCGCAGCGGCAGCCGCACCGCCCCCGCCGCCATGTCCCCCACCTGCAGCGGCCACTGCTGGCGCGCCTTCGAGCACCTTGTTCACCGAATGCAGGATGTCTTCGCGCAGTTGATCGCGCCCTTCCACCGAATCGACCTTGTCGGTCGACTGAGCCGCGAGGATGCGCAGAATGTTGTTGCGGAGTATGGGCATCATGAGCTTGACCTTGCCTTCAATCGAAGGATCGTAAGTCTTGAGATCGATCTTGACCTGCAGGTAGTGCATTGTGCCGTCGGTACTCTGCAGATTGGTGACAAACGGCTCCATGCTGATGAAGCGCAGGTTCTTCGCCTTCTCGGCCGCGGCCTGCGCAGCCAGCTCGGCCGCAGTGGGCGCCGCCCTGGGCTTCAGCAGAAAAAAAGCCGCGGCGCCGCCACCGGCCATCAGCACGATCACCGCCACCAGAATGATGATGATCAACTTGGCCTTGCCGCCGCCCTTTTCCTTGGCCTCTTGTTCCGCCATACCCCACTCCCGATGTGCTGATTGGAGCGCGCACGCTGCGCGCCCTTTGCGCGTGAAGGACGATCAATGCGTCTTCACTGCAGGGTTTAACGACACAAGGGCGGGGTTTTTGAAGGGGCGCCGCCGCGTGCAGCACACCGGCCGCAGCATGAAAGACTCCCTGGTTCTCACACATAGGTGTTCACCAGTCCCTGCTGCCAGCGCAAGACCTGCGCGGCAGAAGCGCCCGGTGCGCCGGCTGCTGCAATGTCGGCAATCGCGCTCGATCCCGAAGCGCCATGTTGCGAGCGCGCCTGCTGGCGATCACCCTGCCCGCCTTGGGTGCCGACGAAAGTCTGGCCGAGCGACAGCCCGGCGCCGGCAAACACATCGCGCAGTTGCGGCAGCGCCGCCTCGACCGCCTGCCGCACCACCGCATGCGCGGAGACAAACTGCGCCTGAATCTGGCCATCGTGCATCTGCAGATGGACTTCGAGCGGCCCGAGTTGCGGCGGATTGAGATGCAGCGTGGCGAATTGCTGCTGTCCCTGCGCCGCCAGCAAGACCTGCTGATTCATCGCCTGCCCCCAGTCAGGCGAACCCATATGGGCGGGCACCGTGGCCGCCCAGACCGCCTGCGAGGCTGGGTTGGCCTGCGGCATACCCAGAGTCAAAGTCTGCCCAATCTGGGCGGGTGAGACAACAGACGGGGTTGAGTCGGCATGGTTCGATGGTGCGGTCTGCAGGGCCGAAAGGTCTGAAGCCGTGGTGATGGCTTGATGCAGGGACGCGAATCGGCTGGGCTGTGCTGCGTCGGCAGTGCTGCCCGCCAGATTCTGCATCCACGCGGGCAGGCTCTCGGCGGCTTTGATCGTGCCGCCCGTCGTGTCATCCGTCGTGCCGCCCGCCTGCGCTCCCGCGCGCCCGAAGTTCGCCTGCCGGTCTGTCAGCGGGTCATTCTGCGGTCCGGCCAGCAGGGCGGAGGTCGGCAGCGTTTTGACGTCTTGGGTCTCGGCCGTTGCAGTGGCGACGGGCGCAGCAACCGAGGTGACAACAGGCGCCTGCAGCATGGCGGCGAGCACGGAGCCAGGCACGGCCGCAGGGCTGGCATCCTTCGACGCGGTCTTGCGGTCGTCCTGCGGCAAGGTTTTGCCGCTTTGCGCTGTCGCCATTGCCGCTTCGAGCGCCCCGCTGGCCTGGAGGGCAGAAGCCGATGCGCTCGCATTCGCGGCCTCAGAATCTTGTGATGACGCGGATGACTGCGCCTGCGGCGAATCGGCCTTGCCCTGCGCCTGCGCGGCAACCTTTGCGTCTGAAGACGAAGCCTCGGTCGGCTTTTGCGCCTTTGCCGGGTCTGCCGACGCAGACGGCTGCGGCGCGGCCTTGCCCGCCCGCGAAAGTGCGTCGGAAAAGCGTGGCTCGGTCTCGCTTTGAGACGCTGCAGCCCCGGCTGATGTTGATTCGGCAGGCGGTGCAGCGGGAGTGGACACGACAGGAACGATCAGCGGCATGATGGCGGCTCAAACGAGTAGATGCCCGTTCCAAGCAAAACCTGCGCCAGCCTGACTGACTGATCTTGCGACTTCAGGAATCAGACCGCTGCTGCGAGCTGGGCAGGAATTGCGACGCTCGCCGTACCGCCCATTCCTGCAGGTTTTTCAGGGCGCTGGCCTTTTGTTCCTGGCGTTTTTGCGCCTGATGCTGGTCGATCAGCACCTCGAACGCCTTTTCGCGCTGGCGCGCCGCCGTCCATTGCCCCATGAGTTCGGTCAGGACCATCTGCTGGCGGTTGATTTCGACTTTCTGCGCGGTAATCGCCGATTCGATGCGATCGACAAAACTGCGCAGGTCGCGCACCTGACTCCAGGCGGCGCCAACGGCGCCCAGGGTCTGGATCTGTTCACGATATTGCGCGGCATAACTTTCAAGCTGTGCAAGCTTCGCCTGCGCGGCTCGAAGAATGTCCTGCTGTTTTCCCACGAGTTGGCCCGCATTCTGACTGGCCTCTACGGCTTGCGCATGCAAAGCCTGAAGGGTCTCCAGCCGCTGCGGGCTAAGGGTGTTGTAGGTCATGCGCCGGGGGCTGAATTTGATTCAGGCAAAGTGTAAGCCTTGCATTGAGCCGACCAGCGATTTCCCTGCCGGAATCGTCAAAAACCTGACAGATCCGGGAGATAGGGCGCCATCAGATCGGCCAGTTCCTGTCGGCTCTGTGTCAGGCTGACGGCGGTGTGCATGTCCTGAATCAAAAACTCGCGGATGCCGGCATGCGCCTGCACCGCCTGATCGAGCTGCAGATCGGCGCCCGGGGTGTAGGCGCCCACGGCGATGAGGTCTTGCTGGCTGGCGTAGCGCGATTGCATTTCCTTGAGCTTTTGCATGCGCCGAAGTTCCAGCGGACTGGCGATGGCCGGCATCACGCGGCTGATCGACGCCTGCAGGTCGATGGCCGGAAAGTGCGCCTGCTCGGCCAGACGGCGACTGAGCACGATATGGCCGTCGAGAATGGCGCGCACATTGTCGGCCACCGGGTCTTGCTGGTCGTCGCCTTCCATCAGCACGGTGTAGAACGCGGTGATGCTGCCGCCGCCCTCCGGTCCGTTGCCCGCGCGCTCCACCAGCGCCGGCAGCTTGGCGAACACCGAGGGCGGAAAACCGCGCGCCGCCGGGGGCTCTCCTGCGGCCAGCGCCACTTCGCGCAGCGCCAGGGCGTAGCGGGTGACCGAATCCATCAGCAGCAGCACGTTCTGCCCCTGGTCGCGGTAATACTCGGCCATCGCGGTGGCCAGACGCGCGCCGCGAATGCGGGTCAGCGCCGGGGCGTCAGCCGGGGCGGCCACCACGACGGCCCTGCTTCGCCCTTCCACGCCCAGAATGTCTTCGATGAACTCTTTGACCTCGCGGCCCCGCTCGCCGATGAGGGCCACCACGATGACGTCGGCATTGGTGTTGCGCGCCATCATGCCCAGCAGCACGCTCTTGCCCACGCCGCTGCCCGCGAACAACCCCATGCGCGCGCCACGGCCCACTGTGAACAGCGCATTGATCGCGCGCACGCCCACGTCGAGCGGCTGGCGCACCAGCGCCCGGCCCAGCGGGTTGATCTGCCGGGTCGACAAGGTGGTGTAGTGTGAGGCCAGCAGCGCGCCCTCGCCGTCGAGCGGGCGGCCGTAGCCGTCGAGCACGCGCCCGAGCAGTTCGGGTCCGACGGGAATGCGAATATCGCCCGGCACGGGATGCACCCGCGCCCCCGGCGTGAGGCCCTGCACTTCGCCCAGCGCCATGAGCTGCACATGATCGCCGTTGAAACCCACCACTTCGGCGTCGATGACACGGTTCTGCTCGGTGCTGATGCGGCAACGCTCGCCCAGACTGGCCTGCAGCCCCTGCGCTTCGAGAATCAGCCCCCGCACCCGCACCAGGCTGCCGCTGTACACCATAGGTAGAGGCCCGCCCGATTGCAGACGAAGTTGCAAAGTCTGCAGATGGCGCGATACCCGGGCCAGACTCATTGCAGCGCTCTCATTGCAGACCCTCCTCGAACAGCCGGGTCATGATCTGCCGCCAGCGCTCTTCGACGCGCAGATCGAGTTCGCTCACGGCCTCGCGCGAGCGCGTGCGCCAGCGGCGGTCGGGCGTGGCGGTCTGCCCCGGCGCGGCCGCGGCCACGATCAGATCGCCGCGCTGCAGGGCGTCGTCCGCCAGCAGGGTCACGCCGCTGCTTTCGAGATCGGGCGCTGCACTGCGCAGCACGTCCAGATCAAGGGGATGAAGCCGCACCGAAGGCGCCCCGGCCTGCGCCGGAAAGGCCGCCAGCGCCTTGCGCACAATGGGCAGCAGCGCTTCGGGCTGAGTGCGCAGTTCTTGCAGGATGACCTGCCGCGCCAGTTCGAGCGCCAGCGCCACCAGCGCCGTCTCGGCCTCGGCGTCGAGCGCGGCCACGGATTGGGTGACGCGGGAGAGCAGCGCCTGCAGCGTCTCACGCTCCTGCTGCGCCTGCGCCCGCCCGGCGGCCAGGCCCTCCGCGTGTCCGGCGGCATAGCCCTCGCGATGGCCTTGTTCCAGGCCCGCCTGTCTGCCGTCTTCGCGGCCCTGCGCCTCGGCCTGCGCGTACACCGCCTCGAATTGCTGCGCGGTCGGCGGGCCGCCGACGGTTTGGCGAGCGGGCTGCACTGCGGTACGCACAGCAGGGTCAATTTCCTGCGGCTGCCAGCGCCGTGCGGCTTGCGCGTCTTCCTTGGGAATGATGCCGCTCATGGCTTCGGTGAGAACCGTTTACGGGTCGCCATGCCTCAGCCGACGAGCTGTTCGCCGCCGCTGCCCAGCTGAATCTGGCCCGCAGCTTCCAGGCGCGAGGCGATCTGCAGAATTTCCTTCTGCGCGCTCTCCACCTCGGTGAGCTTGACCGGCCCCTTGGCCTCCATGTCGTCGCGCAGCATTTCAGAGGCGCGCTTGGACATATTGCTGAGAAATTTCTCCTTGAGCGCGTTGTTCGCGCCCTTGAGCGCCAGAATCAGCGTTTCCGACGAAATTTCTCGCATCATGGTCTGCAGACTGCGGTCGTCCACATTGATCAGGTCGTCGAACACGAACATCTGGTCCTGCACCTTGGTCGCCAGTTCTTCGTCCTGCGAGCGCAGATGCTCCATGATGCTCGACGACAGCGCAGTTTCCACCCGGTTGAGAATCTCGGCGGTGACCTTCGGCCCGCCCACGGAACTGACCCGCACGCTTTGCGAATCGCCCGAGAGCTGTTCTTCGAGCACTTCGTTGAGCTCGCGCAGCGCGCTGGGCTGCAGGCCGTCGAGCGCGGCCAGCCGCAGCATGGCTTCGCCGGCCTGGCGCTCGGTGAGAAAGTGCAAGACCTCGCCGGCCTGCTCGGGCTCGATATTGGCCAGCACCAGCGCCACCACCTGCGGATGCTCCAGCTTGATCAACTCGGCAATGGCGCGCGGCTCGAGCCACTTGAGGTTCTCCAGCCCGTTCGATTCGCCGCCGTGCAGAATGCGCTCGATCAGCGAATTGGCGCGCTCGCCGCCCAGCGCCTTGGTCAGCGCACCGCGCAGAAATTCGTTGGAGCCCAGGCCGAGCGCCGTCTGCTGCTCGATTTTTTCGCGGAATTCGCGCATGACCGCTTGCGCCTGATCGGCGCTCACCCGGCTGAGTTTGGACATGGCCACGCCCAGGCGCTGCACTTCGCGCGGCCCGAGATGGCGCATGATCTCCGCCGCCTGGTCTTCTCCCAGACTCAGCAGCAGCACGGCCGCACGGTCGAGTCCGCTGAATTCGGCTTGTTCACTGGCCATCGGACAGCCACTCCTTCACCACCTGCGCCGCCCGCCGCGGGTCTTGCTTGACCAGTTCGCGCGAGATCGCCGCATCCGACTCCAGGGTATTGCTCAAGTGCACGGTATCCGGCGCCAGCGCGCCGGGCATGCCGTCCGCCGCCATTTCGGCGCCCGCACCCGGGACGGAGGACGCCTGCGCGCCGTCACTCGGCGTCTCTTCACGCGCGGTCTCGGCGGCTTCCTTGCCTTTGCGACGTTTGCCCTTGACATCGCCGCTCGCCGCCTTGCGCATGGCGCGGTAAGCCATCAAACCGAGAATCAGGGCGATGACGTAGGGCGCGGCCTGCCGCACGCCGTCCCAGACCCAGGGCTGGCGCCACAAGGGCAACTGCTTCTCGGCCTCTTTCTGCGCCGCAGTGAAGGGCATGTTGACAATGCTCACCGTGTCGCCGCGTTTGGCATCGAAACCGATGGCGTTTTCCACCAGCTGCTTCATCTGTCTCAACTGCGCCGCGCTCAGCGGCACGGGCTTGCCGCCCTTGACCTGATCGTTCACCAGCACGGAAACCGACAGCCGCTTGACCGAGCCGACCGGCTGCTGGGTATGGCTGACCGTTTTGTCGAGGTCGTAATTGGTCGTGACTGACGAACTGGCCGCCGTGGGCGCCAGCGTCTTGAGGCTGGGGGTGATCTGCACGAGCTGCTGGGGCGTGAGCGGCGCCGAAGCCGTGCCCATGACAAAAGGAGCGGTGACTCCGCCCGGCGGCTGGTTGCTCAGCGCGCCAGGCACTCCGACGGGCAGCGTGCCGCCGCCGCTGGAATTGGTGCTTTGCTGCTGCTGGCTGAGCAAATGGCCCTGACCGTAAATCACCGAGCTGGATTCGGTCTTGGCGAAATCGATGTCGGCCGACACCGCCACGCGCACCCCCTCGTTGCCCACCAGAGGCGCGAGCAGCGCTTCGATCTGCTTGCGATATTGCTGCTCGATGGTGTTGCGATACATCAGCTGGTCGGGCTGGATGCCGCTGTCGGCCCGCTGCCCGGAGGTGAGCAGATTGCCGTCCTGATCGACCACGCTGACGTTTTCATCCCCCAGCCCCGCCACGGCGGACGACACCAGATGCACGATGCCCGCCACCTGCGCGCCGCTGAGCACCCGGCCTGGATAGAGCTTGAGCAGCACTGAGGCCGAAGGTTTTTCAGTCTCGCTGAGGAACACGGAGGGTTTGGGAATGGCCAGATGCACCGTGGCCGATTGCACCGCCGAGAGCGATTCGATGGTGCGCCCCAGCGAACCCTCCAGCGCCCGCTGGTAATTCACGCGCTCGACAAACTGGCTGGCGCCCATCGGCTCGTTGTCGAGCACCTCGAAGCCCACGCCCGCGCCTTTGGGCAGACCATTGGCCGCGAGTTTCATGCGGGTGGCGTACACCTGCGCCGAGGGCACTTCGATCACCGCGCCGCCGCCGGTGATGCGGTAGGGAATGTTGAGCTTCTGCAGCTCGCCAATGACCGCGCCGCCATCGCGCTCGGAAAGATTGGTGTAGAGCACCTGATAGTCGAGCCGGCTGGTCCACATCAGGGTGACGACGACCAGCGCGATCAGCACCGCCAGACCCGCCAGCCAGGTGAAGCGCTGGTTCATGTTCATCTGGCGGAAGGCGCCCAAGGGATCTTGCAGCGCGGCGGCGGTGGTCGTGGCCATGAGGGGGCGTCAGGAGAGGAGCGTCAAAAAAATGTCATTCAGGGAACGCTTACCCATCAGGCCTGAATGTTCATGATGTCCTGATAGGCGGACACGAGCTTGTTGCGCACCTGCAGCACCGCCTGAAACGACAGGCTGGCCTTCTGCGAGGCGAGCATCACGTCGCTCAAACTCACATCGCCCGTGCCCGAAACGAACTGCTGCTGCAGGGCGTTAGCGTGCTGCAACTCGCCGCTCACTCCGTCGATGGCGCTCTTGAGCGTGGCGGCGAAGTCGGATTGCTGCGAGGCCGCGGTGGCGCCCAGCGCCGCTGCCGCATTGCCGCCCACCGCATCGGCGGGCCGCGCTTTCGCCTGCGCGGTGAGGCTGCGCATCTGGGCAAGCACGCTTTGCATGGGATCGATCTGCATGAGGCCTCCGGCAATTTTTCGTCGATTCAACCGGGATCAAACCGGTGTTTTGCCCCTTTAAAGCAAAACGCGTTCCAGCCAAATCAAAGCGCATCAAAGCGTATCAGGCAGGTCCGGCAGTTCCAGCCCGGCTTCGCGCAGCTTTTGCAGTTTGTGGCGCAGGGTTCGCGGGCTGATGCCCAAACGCTCTGCGGCCCGCTGCTTCGAGCCCTGGCTGCGCCGCAGCGCGTCGGCGATGAGCTGGCGTTCATTCAACGCCAACTCGCTGCCCAGATCGCCCGCAAAGGGTTGCGGCGTAGGTGCTTGCGGCGTGAGCTGCGGCTGCGCGGGCGCCGAGACGCGCTGAGGGCTCTCGGCGGCGGGCGGCGGAAACAGCAGATCGGCCGCGGAAATCACCCCGCTCTGGCTCAGAATGGCCGCGCGCTGCATCACGTTGTCGAGTTCGCGCACATTGCCCGGCCAGCGGTGAGCCAGCAAGGCCTGCTGCGCTGAAGGATCGAGCCGGGGCGATGGCGTCATGCCAAACTGCGCCGCGTGGCGAACCAGCATGGCCTTGGCCAACGGCAGAATGTCGTCGCGGCGCTCGCGCAGCGGCGGAATCTGCACCGGAAACACGTTCAGCCGGTAATACACGTCTTCGCGCAGCACGCCTTGCTGCACGGCCTGCTGCAGATCGCGGTTGCTGGTGGCCACCAGTCGCACGTCGAGCGCGATGCGTTTGCGCCCGCCCAAGCGTTCGATCTCGCGCTCCTGCAGCACGCGCAGCAACTTGGCTTGCAGCGCCGGGGCCATTTCCGTCACTTCATCGAGCAGCAGCGTGCCGCCCTGCGCCTGCTCGAATTTGCCCGGCGCCGACTGCCCTGCCCCGGTAAAAGCGCCCTTCTCGAAGCCGAACAGCGTGGCTTCGAGCAGGGTTTCGGGAATGGCGGCGCAGTTGATGGCGATGAACGGCCCTGCCGAGCGCTGCGATTGCGCGTGGACATAGCGCGCCATGACTTCCTTGCCCACGCCGCTTTCGCCCAGCAGCATGACGGTGACATCGGTCTGCGCGGCGCGACGGACGATGGTCAGAATCTGCTGCATCGCGGCAGACTCGGCGATCAGGCCGCTGGCGGGTCCGGGCGCTGATGTTGTCTTTGTCGAGGCCGCGGTCGACGCCGGGCTTGCGACCGGGTTTGAAGCCGCGGCGACCTTGGTTTTCGGCAGGGTCAGCGACGTCGCCGAAGGCACGAACTGACGAATCTTGGACAGCGCCTGCGAGAGATCGAGGGGCGCGTTCAGATAGTCCGCCGCGCCGCTTTGCAGCGCCTGCACGGCCGCCTGCACCGAGGCATGCCGCGCCACCATCAGCACCGGCAGCGCGGGATGCAGGCCGTGCAGCCGCGCCAGCACCCGCGCCGCGTCGATGCTCACCCCTTCGCCATCGCAAAACACCAGATCGGGCGACCAGCCCTGCTCGACCGCTTGCAGCGCGGTGTCTTCCGCCGCATGCAGCGCGGCCACGCAACCCGCGCCCTGCAATTCGTCGCAAAGACGCTGGCCGCGCGCGGCGTCGTGGTCGATCAGCAAAATTCGCGGGGAAGTCATCGAGAAGGGTCGAAATCAGGCGAAGAGGAAACAAGAGGGCGTGCAGCCCGACAGCAAGTCAGCAAAACCAAGGCCTGAGAAGTGACGATTTTCCGTCACCCGCACTCGCAACAACGGCAAGCAGCGAATTTACTCGCGCGCCTCGGCGCCCAGGCCGTATTTGCGGATTTTCTCCACCAGCGTGGTGCGGCGCAGGCCGAGGTGCCGCGCGGCATGCGCGATCACATGGCGGCTGCGCTGCAGCGCCTGTTCGATCAGACTGCGTTCGATCTGCTCAAGGTAGGCGCGCAGGTCCATGCCTTCTTCGGGCAGAACGGGCTGCAGGGCGGGCTCGGTCATGGCCTGCATCAGCGCTTGCAGCCCCTCTTGCTCGTCGTCTTCGGCGGCGGAGTTCGTGGCCAGTTCGGGCAAAGCCGCCTCGGCCACGCTCAAATCTCGTCCCAGATCGCGCGCCAGATCGCCACCGACGCGCAGCTTGGGCGGCAGGTCGGCCAGACGCACGATGGAACCGGAATGCAGGATGAGCAGCCGCTCCATCAGGTTCTGCAATTCGCGCACATTGCCGGGCCAGCGGTAACTCAGCAGGGCCTGCTGCACGCCGTCGCCAAAACGCACCCGCCCCAGCCCCTGCGCCTCGAGGCGTTGCAAGGCATGTTCGGCCAGCAGAAGAATGTCTTCGCCGCGCTGGCGCAGCGGCGGCACCTGCACCGGAAACACGTTGAGGCGGTAGTAAAGGTCTTCGCGAAACCGGCCCAGCCCGATCTGCTGTTCCAGATCGCGGTGCGTTGCCGCCACGATGCGCGACTGCGCGCTCAGCACTTCGTTGCCCCCCACACGCTCGAAGCACTTTTCCTGCAGCACCCGCAGAATCTTGACCTGCAGCGGCGGGCTCATCTCGGCGATTTCGTCGAGAAACAAGGTGCCGCGCCCGGCCAGTTCAAACCGGCCCTTGCGCGCACTGAGCGCCCCGGTGAACGCGCCCCGTTCGTGGCCGAACAGCTCGCTCTCCATCAGTTCGCCAGGAATCGCGCCGCAATTCACCGCGACGAAAGGCCGGGCCGCGCGCGGCGACTGCAGATGCACGGTGCGTGCCACCAACTCTTTGCCCGTGCCCGATTCGCCGAGCACCAGCACCGTGCTGTCGGTCTGCGCCACACGGCGAATCTGCTCGCGCAAAGTGCGCATCGGCGGGCTCTCGCCGAGCAGCAGATCGGGGCTGTCGGCAGTCAGGAGATGGGGTGCGCGGTCGTCAAGCATGGCGACATTCTCGCACCCCCGCGAATGGGGGAGCATCAGCCCAGCTTGCGCAAAATGCCTTCCGCCCCGGTGAGCTTGTGCAAGGGGGCTTTTGCATCACGCGCCGATGCTGCATTTTTATAGGGGCCGACGTAGAACAGATGCAGCCCGCGCACCTGCTGCGCGGCCACGCAGACCTGGGTGTAGCCCGCGCGATGCAGCTTGCTGGCAAGACGGTCAATGCTCTGCTGCTTGCCAAACGCCCCCACCTGCACATACCAGCCCGCAGTGCGGCAAACCCCCACCGCCCCGACGCGCTTGGGCTTCGCCGCGGCCGCAGCGGCCCGCGCTGGCTCGATACGGGCCTGAACCGCGGGCTTGTGTTGCGCGCGCTTGTGTTGCGCCGATTCTGGCTTGGCGACGGGTTTGCTCGGGGCTACGGCGGCGACCGCCGAACTCGCAGTCTCGACAACGGCGGCGGGCGCCGGGGTCGGCGCCGAGGCGACTTCCGCTGGCGCTGCGGCAGACGTTACCCCAGCGGGCTGAGACGTCGTCTCAGCAGCCGTCTTTGGCGCGCTGGCCGCAGACAGCGCATCCATCGCGGCGGCCGCGGCCCTTTCCTGCTGCGCCGTGCTCATCGCGGGCTTGGGCGCGGCAGCCGCCACCGCGGAAGCCGCCCGCGCCGCTCTATTGGAAGCGCTGGACGCAGGATGAATGACCGTGCTCTCGGCGCCTGGCGTGGGCTTGCGCAGGCCGACCACCGCCCAGACGATGAGGCCCAGAAGGATGAGAATGCCGAGTACGAGAATGCTGCGATTGAGCCAGCGCAGACGGTTTTTCAGAGGTTGGAGATCGTCGTTCAAGAGTGCGTTCCGGGGCTGGGCGGCGTGACGGGCGACACAACATCGGGCGACGCGGCGCGCGTTTCGGCAGGGTTAAGGGGCGTATCGGTCACGGTCGTCGCATTGCTGAAAGGAGACACGATCACCACGCTCACACGGCGGTTGGCCGCGCGACCTTTGGCGGTATCGTTGGATTCGACCGGATGATATTGACCATACCCCGCGGCGACAAGCTGTTCGGGTTTCACCCCCTGCGCGATGAACATTTCCACCACCGACACCGCCCGCGCCGCAGACAGCGCCCAGTTCGACGGGAATTGCGCGGTATGGATCGGCGTGGAGTCCGTAAAGCCGTTGACCTGAATCGGGTAGGCCACCCCCTGCAGCACTTTGGCGATCTGATCGAGCAGATCCTGCGCCTGCGGGGTGAGCGCCGCCTGACCTGAGGCGAACAACACGGTGTCGTGGATGTCGATCACCACGCCCAGCGGGGTCATGCGCACCCGCACATCGCCCTTGCGAATGGCGCTGGCCAGCAACTGCTGAATCTTCTCGGCCACGCCCTCCAGCGTCTTTTGCACTTCCTTGGCCCCCGGCCCGCCTCGGCCCGGCTGAATGATCTCGGGCTTTTGCTGTTTGGGAATGGGCGGCAGATCGATGGCCGAGGGCATGCTGTTGAACGGCTGCCCTACCTGCACCGGGTTGGGCGTGGTGGGCTGGCCGGTGAAGGCGGCGATCATGGTCTGCGACAAGACCTTGTACTTGCCTTCGTTGAGCGAGGAGATTGAATACATCACCACGAAAAACGCAAACAGCAGGGTGATGAAGTCGGCGTACGACACCAGCCACCGCTCGTGGTTTTCGTGTTCTTCTTCGGCTTTTTTACGGGCCATGACTCAATTCATTCGAGGTCTCTACGCCAGCAAGGCGGCTCAGGCGCCCTGCCGCTTCCGCGCCACCTGGCGGCGATGGTGACGGAAGATCAGCCGGTCGAGGTCGTTCTGCACCTGCTGGTCGAGCGGATCGAGCTCGAGGGTGTGCCAGTACTGGCCGCGATCGGGACGTTGTTCGGTCATCAGGCCGGAAAGCACCAGCGGCAAGGCGATGCGATGCCGCAGGTAGATCCGCGCCCACAGACGCCGCCCCAGTTCGAGCGACTGCTCGCTGGCCCAGCGCAGTTTGCGCGAAGACAGCGCACAGGGCCGCTCCGGCGGCAGATTGCCCAGCCCGCGCAGCGCCGCGCTGGCCATCAGCAGCAAAAGATCGACGCGACGCTCCAGATTTTGAATGGGGTCAGAACGGCCATGTTCGCTGTCGTGCGACACGGCGGGTTCGTCGAGCATGAGCAGGGCGCGCAGCAGGGTGTTGTTGTCCGCCATGACCTCGGCGCGCGCCTGCGGCGGATTGAGTTCTTCCACCCAGTCGAGCGGAAACACGCCATCGAGCTGCACCGCCGCAACAGCGCCGTGCAGCGCGTCGGGGTGGCTGGCGAAAAACCGGGAGTCGGGAAAATCTGCAGCTTCGGTGGACTGGGACATGGCGCTCTCCTTCAAAATCAAAGGCATTGTCCCATTGCAGCAAAAGGCGGGCCAGCGCGTGCGCGCACGGCGCCGGTTCAGGCCGCGGCCTGCTCCATGCCCTGATGCCAGGAATCGCGCAGCGCCGTGACCACGGTACGGCAGTCTTCGATGGCCTGCAGGTCGTCGAAGATATTGGCCTGTGCCAGACGGGCCAGCAGGTAGGTATAGATGCGCTCCAGGCGTTCGCCCACCGGCTGTTCGGCAAGCTGCGGGCCCCCTTGCGTGCCATCGGGCAGCACGGCCAGAAGGTGCTCGACCAGTTGGTAGGCGCGCCCGAGCGATTGCCCCTTGAGCGGCAAATCCTTGCCGTCCGGGTTGCGCAGCGCGGCTTCCGCGCGACGCAGATATTCGAGAATGCCGTCCAGCCCGAGGGCGTAGAGCTTGTCTCCAGCGATGCCCTGATTTTCTACCTGGCGATAGGCGCGCATGGCAAAAGCGGCTGCACTCATGAAACTCTCCTGATGGGGCGACGATCAGCCGCCGGTCGAACTGGAACTGGAACTCGAACTGCTGTTCGAGGGATTGAAGAACGCAGTGAGGTATTGCCCCACCGATTGCAACTGCGCGACCTGCGTCTGCATGGCGTTGAACTGCTGCTGCAGCAAGGCGGTCTGCGCCGCCGCGCTGTTCTGCAACTGGGTGATCTGCTGATTGATGCCCTTGATGGTGTTGTTCAACCCGCTGGTTGCGGCCGAGACAAACCCGCTTTGGGTATTGAGCGCCTGGGTCAGAATGGCATTCATCTGCTGATAAATGCCCTGGCTGACCGTGACCGTCCCCAGGCTGCCCGTGGCCTGCCCGCTGATGTTGACCTGCAGGCCCAAAGCAGCGCCCGGCCCGGTGACGGTGAGCTGCTGTCCGGCCCCGGTTCCGGTCTGACCGTTGATCGACCCGACCACATCCGTGCCTTGGGCCGTCAGCAGCGTCGTGCCGATGCCGGTGCTCCCGGCGGAAGCCGGCTGCGTGGACACCACGGAAAAATTCTGCGCGCTGCCGTAATCGGCCGACTGAAACTCCAGCGTGCCGTTGTTGTTGATCGCGGAAATATTGCCCAGGCCCTGCTGGCTGAGCGTGGCGTTGATGGTGGCGACGATGGTGTCGATGGTGGAGCCCGAGGCGAGCTGCACCGACACGCTGGTCGCGCCAGAGCCGATGACCAGCGTTTCCGCGCTGGTGATGCCGCCGCTGGGAACCGGGCTGGACGCCGAAACGCTGGCCTGCGTCGCGCCGGAAGTGACATTCACCGCATACGTGCCCGGCTGAGTGTCGTTGCCCGCGCCGACATACTGCACATTGGCATTGGTGGCCGTACCGACCTGGCCGAACAGACCGGCCACGGCGTTGTAGTTGCTCTGCAGCGCCGAGCTGAGCTTGCCGCTGTCGAGCGCCAGGGTGCCGTCTTGCGCAAGGCTGATGCCCACGGCGCCGAGCGAGGTGTAGGCGCTGCCCGGCGTGGCGCCGATGCCCTGTCCGCTGATGAGGTTGAGCAACTGGGTGCGCAGGGTCTGGATGCCGGCGTTGCCGATGAGCGGACCGCTCTGACCGGAAGCGCCGTTCGCCCCAGGGTTGTATGCGGTGAGCTGGTTGAGCGTGCCCATGGTGGTGTTGAACGCGCTGACGAAACTCTGCACCGATTGCACGAAGGCGCTGGTGTCGTTCGCCACGGTCAGCGTGGTCGAGCCGCTGGCTTCGAGCAGGTTCAGACTCACGCCGGGGATCGCCCCGCTGACCGCATTGGTCGCGCTGGTGACCGTCAGACCGTTGATGCTCACCGAGGCGTTGCGCGCGGTCTGGCTCTCCGTCATGCCGCCCGAGGCGCCGGCGCTGTAGCTCAGACTGCCCAGCGAACCCGTGGCGCCGCTGGTGGTGACGGTAAAGGCGTTGGCCGCGCCCGTGTCGTTGCCCGTGAGCGTCAGCCGATAACCGGCGCCGTCATAAATGACCGCCGCATTCACCCCGCTGCCCGACTGGTTGATCGCCGCGGCGATGCCGTTGAGCGAGTTGTTGGTGCTGTCGATATTGATATTGGTGACCGCGCCGCTGCCCACCTGAATCTGCAGCGTGCCCGTGCCGACCGCCGTGCTGGTCGCCGAGGCGAAGTCGCCGGAGTAGATGCTCTGCGCCTGCGCCAGCACGATATTGCTCAGCGAATACGTGCCCAGCGGGGCGTTGGCGCTGGCCGTGGCCGACACGGCGCTGGAATTGCTCAGATTGACCGTGCGGTTGTTGAGCTGGGTGACGTTCTGCAGCCCCGCCACGGTCGATTGCAGGCTGGACAGGCTGCTCTGCACCGAACCCCAGGCGCTCAGCGTGGACTGGTACGACTGCTCCTGTTTCTGCAGCAGGGTGATGGGCCTCTGATACGCCGCCGACAGCGTGGTGATCAACGACTGCACGTTGATTCCGCTGACCAGACCTGAAATGGATACCGACGACATGCTGCGCTCCGAT
This sequence comes from Thiomonas intermedia, assembly GCA_020722545.1. GTDB lineage: Bacteria > Pseudomonadota > Gammaproteobacteria > Burkholderiales > Burkholderiaceae_C > Thiomonas > Thiomonas intermedia_B. The sequence goes on from DYKQ01000013.1 coordinate 18,002, forward strand.
TGCGTTACCGCTTGACCAATTTAACGACACACCCCAGCCGAACTGTAGGGCTTGGGATCGACGATCCTTGTCAGGCTCTTTCCTGCAACAGACTGCCGGGCGGCATGGGCTGGTCCGAGGTTTGCGCCGCGGCCTTCACCACGCGATCGGCAGGCACGTAGTAGCGCACGAACACCTGTTGCGTCTGTTTGTCTTTCAACTCCACCAGCACTTGACCGGGGTGGTCTCCATTCGGGTCGAGCCCGGCGGTGAGCGCCACCGAGGGGGCTTGCTGGTCGACCTGTTTTTGCAGCGCTTCGGCCGCCTGCGCCAGGATCGCGGGCGGCACGTCGCCGACAGCGGCGCCAGGCATAACCCCTGCAGCCGCGGCGCTGGGCGTCGAAACCGGCGTGGCTCCGACGGGTGCAGCGCTGGGCGTCGAAACCGGAGTTGGTGCAGGCATGGCTGGTACGCCTGTCGGCAGCTTGCCGGGCGAAGAAAAATTCACGGCATTTTGAACGTCCATGATGCCTCCATTCAGGCCAATGCAACCGAGACAAACAGCATGAAGCGGATGGCAAAACCCCCGGGACGCCTCGCGGCGGCCCGGGGATACGCCCTGGAGAGACGATCACGCGCGATTACGGCAGGAGCTTGAGGTAGCTCTGTTGCAGCGCGTTGGCCTGCGCCAGGGTGGAGATGCCCGCCTGCTGCAGGATCTGGTACTTGGACAGTTGCGTGGTCGCCTGGGCGATGTTGGCATCCTGCACCACGGATTGCGCCGCCTGCAGATTGGTCGCCGTGGTCTGCACGTTCTGCACCGAAGCCTGGATCCGGTTCTGGATCGCGCCCAGACTCCCGCCCTGCTGGTTCAGCGTGTTGATCGCCTGGTCGATGATCGACAGCGCCTGGTTCGCACCCTCCACCGTCGAGACGTCCACCGTGGACACCGCCGACAGCGTGCTGATGTTGCTCAGGCCGATGTTGGCGCCATTGCCCAGCGAGTAGCCCTGGGTGGACTGCAGTTGGGTGAAGCCCTGCACCAGCGCCGTGGCGCTGCCACTCGAAACGGTGGTTCCGCCAGCGGCCAGGGTGCCGGTGCCGGTAAAGCCCTTGATCGAGATGTTCTCGCCCTGACTCTGGGTGAGCACGAGCTGGTTGCTGGAGTTGACGCTGGCCGCAATGCCGGTCTGCGCCGTCGAGCCGTTGATGGCGGACACCAGGCCGCTCAGGCCGGTGGGCGTGAGATCGGTGACGTTGGCCGAGATGTTGACCGCATTGGTCTGACTGCCCGTCGTGCCGTTGCCGATGCTGAAGCTGAAGCTGCCGGTGGTGACGGTAAACGCCACGCTGGTGTTGGCCGTGGCGGTCACCCCGGTTTGCTGACTGATGGCGTTGATGCCAGCGGCCACGCTGGCAGCGGACTCGTCGGCGGTCACGTTGATGCTGGACGAACCTGCATAGCCGGAAACCGACACCGTACCCGAGGTGAAATTGCCCGCGCTGGCGCTGATGGTGAAGGCCTGACCCGCGGCATAACCATTGCTGACCGCAGCGCCGCTGGTGCTGTAGATGGCGCCGCTGGTGGCCATCACGTTGTTGCCGATGGCGTTGGAGTTGGCGTTGGACACCGACACGTTGATGATCTGGTTGGCGTTGGCGCCCACCTGGAACTGCTGGCCGCTGAAGGTGCCGTCGAGCAGGTTCTGACCGTTGAACTGGGTCTGCGTGGCGATGGTCTGCACCTGCGCGAGCAGCTGCGACACCACGCCTTGCAGCGAGGCCCGGTCTTGCGCGGTGTTGGAGCCGTTGGCCGACTGAACCGCAATGGTGCGGATCTGTTGCAGCAGGTTGGTTTCGTTCTGCAGCGCGCCGGTGGCGGTCTGCACCAGCGAAATGGCCTGGTTGCCGTTGGACACGGCCTGGTTCAGACCGTTGATCTGGGTTTGAAAGCGCTGCGAAATGGCGTAGCCCGCCGGGTTGTCCGCAGGCCCGTTGATCTGCTTGCCGGTGGACAGTTGCTGAATATAGGTGCTGAGGCTGCTGGACGTGCCGCCCAGCGCGTTGAGCGTGTTCAGCGCGTTGACGTTGGTGTTGATGATGCCGGAAATGGCCATGATGAAGCTCCTTTGCTATGGGGAAATCCGGCATCCGTGCCGAATACGGACAACCCTGTCCGCACTCCTCTTAACGGCACGGCTCAACAGCGCTTTAGGATTTTTTTTGCGCCGCCTGCGCCGCCCGCTCCGCAACGGTGCGCAGGCGCTCCAGCAGCGAGGCCAGGGCGTCGGCTGGCGACGGGTCCTGCTCCGCAGTTGGCGCGGGCCGCTGGTCTGACGCCGCCGCCGGGCCGGGTTCGGCTCTGGGTTCGGCTCTGGGTTGAACGACGCCCCCGAGCAAGGCGTCGAGATCGGCTTCGGTTTGTTCGAGCAGTTCGGCGGCGGAGGGGCTGGCGGCCAGATGCGAGAGTTGCAGCCGCAGGTTCAGCCCCAGCAGGGCCAGCCCCTCGGCCGTGTGCGCGAGTTGTTCGGCGCTGCGCTCGTGCTCCGCCTCGGCTTGCGCCAGTTTTTCGGCGCGGGCGGCGGCGTGCGTCTGGGCGGCCGCCTCGCGCTGGGCGGCTGCGGCGATCTGCGCCTCGACCTCGGCGGCGAGGCTGCTGGCCAGCGAACTCAGTTCCGCCCAAGCGGCCTGCTGCTGTTCGCGCTGTTCGCTCGCGACGCTCTCCATCACCTCACGCGGGGCGGGCAAGGCCGCCGCAGCAGCCTCGGCTTCGGCTGCCGCCACTGCACGGGCCGCGTCCTGCGCCTGCTGTCTGAGCTGGACCAATTCGGCCTGCGCCTGAGCCGCCTGCCGCTGCCAGGCGCTGCTTTGCGCCCGCTCGGCTTCGAGCGCCGACTGCAGAGCGGCGAGCTGGGCGGCGGTTTGCGCTGCGATTTTGGCCCTCTCTCGAGCGGCATCTTCCACAGGCTGACGCGCCGCAGAAGCCGCGTCGATCAACGGCTGCCAGAAGGCGGCCAGGGAGGATTTGAGCGGCGCCTGCGCATCGGGCGCGGCGACCGCTTCGCGCAAGACTTGCTGCACCTGCAACAAATCCAGACGAATAGACAGACCGAGATAAAACGCCAGCAGCACGAGCAGAGCCGCCCCCGCGCCCCAGACGGTGAGCAGCAGCGCGGGTTCGGCGCCCAGACGTGCGGCAACCACCAGGGCCGCCCCCCAGATCAGCGCGGACAGTCCCAGCAACAGCAGACTGCGTTGCGGCGTGCGCTTCATGGTCGTCCTCCCCCGGCGTTCCAGCAGGCCTGCCACAACGCGGCCACGTCGAACACGGCGATGGGCTCGACCCAGGGCGTCTGCGGACTGCAAGGCTCGGCGAGTGAAGGCGCTCCCGCGTGCAACAGCCCGCGAATGGCGTTCCACGGCGGCCGCAGCCCCGGCCGCACCGGCGCCCAGTGCCGGGTGAGCGTGGTGGCGGACAGCCGCAGCAGCCCGCCGACGTCATCGACCGCCAGAACGCCGGCCTGCTGCGCCTGGCTCCAGACCAGAAACCGTGCATCGCCCCGAGACAAACTCGGGCGGCGCAGCAGACAGGCGCCCAGATCGAGCACCAGCAGCGGCCGTCCCTGCCAGGCCATCATGCCCGCGCAATGCGGGTGGCGCTGAGCCAGCGGCAGCGCCAGCAGTTTCGGAGAACGCAGAATCTGGCGCACCGGGACGGCGTCCAGCGCATGAAGTTGATCGCCCACGCGGAACTGCAGCCAGGAGATCGTGCCGGTCATAGGCCGCTCCCCACGCGCAGGCGCGCTTCGAGCCACGGGAGATCGAGGAGCAGCACGGGCTGCCCGGTGTCTGGCTGCCACGGCGCGCCCTCCCACGCCGCCGCGCGCACGCCGCAGGCCGACTGCACGGCCGGGGGCACGGGCCAGAACAGCAGGTCTTGCTGGCGGCCAAGGGCTTGCACCCGCACAGCGAAAGGCGGCTCGCCCGACTCGGGCTGAAGCAGCAGGGCTGCACCGCTGACCTCCTGCTGCGGCTTGGGCGCCTGCCAGCAGCCGGGCAGATCGAGCGCAGGCAGCGCCCCATCGTCACGCAAAAGCAGAAGCTGCCCGTCCGGGCCGGTCCACTGCGGCGTGCCGGGCTGCAGAACCACAGGCGCCAACGCGAGAGGAACTGCGACGATCCAGGGGCCGACCACGGCGGTTTGCACGGTGAGGGTCTGCGCCTCGTCCGGCGGGGTTTGCGGGGTCGGCTCAGCGGACGCGGTCGGCGCCGGGGCGGGGTCAAACACCTGTGGCGGCGCAAAGCGCATCGGCGCGACGGACTCCGGCTCCGGCTCCGGCTCCGGCTCCGGCTCCGGCTCCGGCTCCGGCTCCGGC
>DYKQ01000013.1:22456-36497 GCA_020722545.1 Thiomonas intermedia
CCGGCTCCGGCTCCGGCTCCGGCTCCGGCTCCGGCTCCGGCTCCGGCTCCGGCTCCGGCTCAGGCTCAGGCTCAGGCTCAGGCTCAGGCTCAGGCTCAGGCTCAGGCTCAGGCTCGGCTTGCGCCTCGCTGCGGGGCTGTGCTTCGGCTGGGGGCTGCAGCGGGAGCAGCTCGGAAGCCGCAGGCGCTGCTGTCGGCTCGGCCTGCTGCGGCGGCAAGTGCTGGCGCAAGCCGTCGATCACCGCTTGCAAGGTTTCCCATTGCAGCGCGGCGCCGGATGCGACCAAGGGCAGTTGTTGCAGCAGATCCTGTTCGCCCCGGCGGCAAAGCGCACTGACGGCGTGAAGCTGCAGAAAGTCGGCGCCGATGCGGATGCCGCGCAAGGCTTCGGCGGCGTTGCCCAGCGCCTGCAGCGTGTCCTCGCGCGCGGGCTGCGTTTGCAGGCCGGCGATGAACAGTCGCAAAAATTCCTCCGCATCCACGCGAAAAGCCGCCAGCAGTTCCTGCGCGCTGGCTTGGCGCAGGCCGCTGGGCGGACGGGGACGGGGGGCAGACGCGGACATGGTGACGCTCAATGCGGAGCCCATCTCCATGAGGACGCGGCGCACCCGGTTGCGACCGGCGACCTGAACGGCGATCTCATGCGCAATGGCCGCGTTCGAGGCGCACCTGATCGCGCCCTTCGGCCTTGGCGTGGTACAGCGCCGCATCGGCGCAGCGCAGCGTTTGCGCAATGGCGCGCTCGTTCAGCGCGGCCACGCCGGCGGAGAAGCTGATGTGCAGGCCGCCGGTCTGGGTCTGCACCAGCGGGCGCTGCACGACGGTCTGCCGCATGCGGTCGATGATTCTCCCCGCCTGCGCCGCGGTGACGTCGGGCAGCACCAGCACGAACTCCTCACCGCCGTAGCGATAGACGCCGTCGTAGGGACGCAGCGCGCCGCGCAGCAGGCGGGCGAATGCGGCGAGCACGCGGTCGCCCGTCTGGTGTCCGTGTTGGTCGTTGACGCTCTTGAAGTGGTCGATGTCGAGCATCGCCACCGAGCACTTGCGGCCCTGGCGCAGCACCAGCGACTGTTCGCCCTGCAGGCGCTGCTGCAGCGCGGCGCGACCCGGCAGGCCGGTCAGCGGGTCTTGCGCCGCACGCCGGGCGGCGAACACCACCTCCAGATCGGCAAAACCCTGCAGGGTGTCGAGGCCGAGGTCGATCAGCCGATCCCAGGTTTGCACCGCCCGGGCATGCCGCTTGTCGGAGGCCGCCAGCAAGCTGATCAAGACGCCAAGCTCAGCCAGACGCTGCTGCTGCGCATCGTGCAGCGGCAGCAACTCGGCGACATCTGGCCCGCTGCGGTCGATGGCCCGGTCAAGCTGGTGTTCGATGGCGGCACGCGGCAACGCGGCCACCGCGCCGGGGTTTTTGCGATAGCCCCCCTGGCGCAGGCAGCGCTGAAACCACGCGGTGTAGATCTGCCGCGCCAGTCTCAGGGCCGAAGTCTCTGCCGCCGGGCCCCTCTCGGGCTCAGCAGGATGCGCTTCGATCAGACCGCCTTCGAGCACACTCCAAGTCGGCGCGGACGGCTGTCTGGGTTTAGCGGTGGGCAACAAAGCAAGGGCACGCATGGGAATCTCCATCAAAGGGTGATTCCTGATTAGCAAACGCAGTGCCAGTCGATTCCTTGCTTTTTAAGGGGGTAAATGACCTATTTTTTTCGTCACTCAGCACTTCAGGGGATGCAATCAACCCTTTCTGCTCAGCTCGTCCACCGGGAGACGGTTTTTTGACGCCCGCAAAAATCGGCTATTGCAGTGGTACGACGACTTGGCCTTGCGCATCCACGATGCCGCTGACCACCCGGCCCGACTGCACATTGCGCACCAGCACCGATTGCCCCACGCGGCCATCCGCCATCGCCTGCCCCAGCGCCACCAGACGCACGCCCATGCCCTGCGCGATCAGGCTGACCGACTGGCCGTAGTGAACGAGCTGCGGGCCGGTGAGCATGCTCTGCACCAGCGGCTGGCCCGCCGCCACGCTGTAGCGCAGCACCTGCCCGACCAGCGCCTGCGCGTCGGTCATCGCGCCGGGGGGCAGCCGGGCCGCGTCGCGCTCGACCGTGGTGAGATCGGCCGCAGTGAGCACATGCCCGGCCTGCAGCGCGCGCGCCACGACCACCACCCCCTGCGGACGGTCCACCCGCACCGGCAGGTAGAGCGACCAGACCGAGGGCGCGGTGCAGCGCACCTCCACGGTTTGCGCGCCGTAAGGGTTGGCGTTGCCAAAATAAGCGGTGTGCAGATCGGCGCACTGCGGAAAGCGCAGCCCCGGCGCGGGTCCCTGAACATCGATCTTCACCTTCTCTCCGCCCGGGGGCAGCCCCGCCCGAACGAACGCCTCCACCGCCGCGCGGAGGGTGGCTGGGTTCTCGGCGGCGGGCACAGCCCTGGCAAATGCCGCGCCCCCCAGACTGGCATTGACGACCCACGCGAGCGCGAGCAGACGCAGGCCAGAGAACAAATAGAGACGGATAGGCATGGCGAAGGATGACGGCGGGTAGTGGGTTTGCGGTAGTGGGTTTGCCTTTCTGCTGACGCAAAGTCTGTACCAGCCGGAACCCTCAGCAAGACAGACGCCCATTGCTTGCCGTCCAGACCTGTGGAGCGGCAAGGTCTTGCCGCTTTCGCCGTGCCGATTGCCGCTTGCGACGCCTCGCGCCCGCAGTTCCCGGCTAGCCGCGCCTGGCATGGAATCTGCAGTTAAAGCGCCACTCACCACTCGATCCACGACCATGACTTCCGCCCTCGACCGTGAATTCGCCCCGCTGCAAATCGCGCTGAACCTGTACGCGCAGCGGCAGCAACTGCTCTCGGCCAATATCGCCAATGCGAACACGCCCGGCTACAAGGCGGTGGATGTCGATTTTTCCGCCGCGTTCAAAGCCGCTTTATCCGGGCAGCAAACCGGCGGCCTGCCGCTCAAGACCGAGAACGCCAGGCAACTCGCGGGCAACGTCGCTCCCCTAGGCTCGAATTTCATCGCCTATCAAGTCGGCAATAACGTGAGCCTGAACGGCAACTCGGTGGACATGAACCGCGAGCAGGCCGCCTTCCAGAAAAACAGCATTCAGTACGAAGCCGATCTCACCTTCCTCACCGGCAAGATCAAAACCCTGACCTCCGCCATCACCGGCAACTAAGCGGCGCATTCACCATGTCCCTGTTCTCCGCCCTCGATGTGGCCTATTCCGGCCTGACGGCCGAAAGCTACCGCCTCAACGTGGTGGCCAGCAATCTGGCCAATGCCAACTCCGCCGTCAGTTCCAACGGCCAGCCCTACCGCGCCCGCGAAGTGGTGTTTGCCGCGCAGCCGCTGTCCGGCCCCGGCGTGCCTGCCGGCGTCAACGGCGTGCAGGTGGCCGGCGTGGTGGAAAAACCCGGCCCGCTCAAGCTCGTCTACGAACCCGGCAACCCGCTGGCCAACAAAGACGGCTATGTGAGCTACCCCAACGTCAATCCCGTCGATGAAATGGTCAACATGATTTCCGCCTCGCGCGCCTATCAGGCCGACGTGAACGTAATGACCACCACCAAAAACCTGCTGTTGAAAACCCTCACGCTGGGCCAGTGAATTGTCCAGAACGCCCGCCACTGACTGAAAGACCCCTGCCATGAGCACCTCTCCCATCAGCTCCAATTCCTTCCTGTCCTCGCTGCAGACGAGCAGCAGCAGCGGCGCCTCGGGCAGCGCCGCCAGCGGCCTGAGCGGGCTGGACAACGTCAACACCTTCTACACCCTGCTGGTGACTCAGCTCACCAACCAGGACCCGATGAACCCGATGAGCAACACCGACCTGTCGGCGCAGCTCGCGCAGTTCAGCACGGCCAGCGGCATTCAAAGCATGCAGCAGTCGATGGCCACCCTCACCGCCCAGCTCGCGCAGACGCAAGGGCTGCAGGCCGCCAATCTGGTGGGGCGGACCGTCGTGTTCGACAACAACAGCATCAGCCTGCCCGGCAGCGGCGGCACGGCCGGGGGCTTCACCCTGGCCTCGGCCGCGCAGAACGTGCAGGTGCAGGTGCTCAACAGCTCGGGTCAGACCATCGACACGCTGCAACTCGGCGCCCTGCCCACCGGCGTGCAAACCTTCAATTGGGATGGATCGACCAGCGGCGGCCAGCGGGCCCCTGCGGGCAACTACACCTTCAACGTCAGCGCCACGGACGGCGCCGGCCAGCCGGTCGCGGCCGTGCCTTTCGGTACGGGCAAGGTGCAATCGGTCTATCTCAACGGCAGCAGCGGCCCCGCACTCCAGATGGAGGGGCAGAGCAGCACCGTGCCGCTGTCGAACATCGTGGGCGTGATGTAGTCGCCCAACTCCACACCGCATTCAGACCCCACCATTTTTCGGGAGATTTCATGAGCACCTTCCAAACCGCCCTGTCCGGCCTGCAAGCCGCCTCCACCGACCTGCAGGTGATGGGCAACAACATCGCCAACGCCAACACGGTAGGCTTCAAGAGCTCGAACGCCCAGTTCGCCGACAGCTACGCCGCAGCCATCGCCGGCGCCGCGCCGCAGTATGGGCAGGTGGGCATCGGCACCTCGGTGCAGACCATTGCACAACAGTTCTCGCAGGGCAATATCGAGGCCACGAGCAACCCGCTCGATGTGGCCATCAACGGCAGCGGCTTTTTCCAGTTCAACTACAACGGCGCCACGGTGTATGGCCGCAACGGCCAGTTCCATCTCGACCAGAACGGCTACATCGTCGATGCTGCGGGCGGCCAGCTCATCGGCACGCCGGCGGTCAGCGGGGTGCTCACCGGCGGCTCCGGCCCGCTGCAGATCACCACCACCACCCTGGCGCCGAAGGCCACGACCAGCGGCACGCTGGGGCTGAATCTCAATGCCAGCTCGACGCCGATCAGCAGCGGCACGACGTTCAATATCAACGATCCGACCAGCTACAACTATTCCACCACCGCCACGGTCTACGACAGCCTAGGCACGTCTCATCTGCTCACAACCTATTACGTGCTGACATCAGGATCGACAGACGGGCAGAAATGGGATGTGTACTACAGCGTCGACGGCACGACCAGCAGCGGCAGCGGCATCACCAGCGGCGGGCCGTTGACGATCCAGTTCACTTCGACCGGAGCGATCAGCGGCACGGCAAGCGGCACGATCGGACCGTTGTCATGGGCGGACGGCGCCTCGGGTTCAACCATCGCGCTCAACTTCGCCGGGTCGACCAATTACAACGCCGCCTCGGTGGTGAACTCGCTCACCACCGATGGTTCGTCGGTCGGTCAGCTCAGCAATCTGTCGATCGATCCCAGCGGCGTGGTGTTCGGCCGCTACACCAACGGTCAATCGGCCAAGCTAGGGCTCATCACCCTCACCAATTTCAAGTCGCCGCAGGGTCTGCAGCGACTGGGCAACAACTACTTCGTGCCCACCTACGCCTCGGGTCAGCCGCTCACCGGACAGCCGGGCGGCGGCGGGCTGGGCGTGCTGCAGTCCAGCGCGGTGGAACAGTCCAACGTCGATTTATCGTCACAACTGGTCAATCTGATCGTCGCGCAGCAGGCTTATCAGGCCAATGCGCAGACCATCAAGACGCAGAACCAGGTGGTCCAGACTTTGCTTAGCCTGTAATAAAACAGATCGTCCCCATCATGGATACCTTGTGGATTGCCGCCACCGGCGCCCGCGCCGTTCTGCGCCAGCAGGCGGTGACGACCAACAATCTCGCCAACGTGAACACCACCGGCTACCGCGGCGAGCAGGCGCAGTTTCGCGCCTTGCCGGTCTACGGCAACGCCCTGCCCGCCAGCGTCTACACCACGGTGCAAGGCAGCAGCGCCGACCTGCAGGAAGGGCCGATCAACCATACCGGCCGCAATCTCGACGTGGCCATTCGCGGTTCTGGCTGGATTGCGGTGCAGGCTCCCAATGGCGACACCGCCTATACCCGCAACGGCGATCTGCAAGTGAGCGCCAGCGGCATTCTGTCCACCAGCGATGGTCGGCCGGTGCTGGGGCAGAGCGGCGCGCCGATTTCCGTGCCGCCGCTGGAGTCGGTGCAGATCGGCGCCGACGGCACGATCTCCGGCGTGCCGGTGGGCAGCCAGCCCAACGCGCTGGTCGTGATCAACCGCATTCAACTCGTCAACCCGCCGCCCGCGCAGATGCAGCGCGGCGCCGACGGCCTGTTCCGCGACACCCAGGGCCCGGCGCCGACCGACGGCAATGTGCAGCTGGCCGTGGGCGCGCTTGAAGGCAGCAATGTCAACCCGGTACAGGCCATGATCCAGATTCTCGACAACACCCGCGCGTTCGAAATGCAGACCAGGCTGATGCAGACCGTCGATCAGAACCATCAGGCCGCCACGCAATTGCTCAACGTGAGCTGACCCGCCACGCCACGCCCGCCCCCGCCACGCCTTCAGAGAAACCGCCATGATCCGCTCGCTCTACGTTGCAAAAACCGGCCTCGAAGCCGAACAGACCCGCATGGACGTGATCGCCAACAATCTGGCGAACGTCAACACCAGCGGCTTCAAAGGCTCGCGCGCCGTGTTCCAGGACCTGCTCTACCAGAACCTCACCCAGCCCGGCGCGCAGTCGTCGCAGAGCACCCAATACCCCTCGGGTCTGCAGCTCGGCGCCGGCGTGCGCCCGGTGTCCACCGAGCGGTTGATGACGCAGGGCAACCTCACGCAGACCGGCAACGCGCTCGATGTCGCCATCAACGGGCAGGGCTTTTTTCAGGTGCTCGAACCCAACGGCGCCATCGCCTACACCCGCGACGGCACCTTCCAGCTCAACAACCAGGGGCAGCTCGTCACCGCCAACGGCTATCTGGTGCAGCCCACGGTCACCATTCCGGCCAGCGCACAAAGCGTGACCATCGGCGACGACGGCACGGTGTCCGTCACTCTGCCCGGACAGGCCGCGCCGCAGCAGGTAGGCGCGCTGCAACTGGCCAGCTTCGTCAACCCCGCCGGACTGCAGAGCATTGGCGACAACCTCTACCTGCAAACCGGCTCCAGCGGCGCGCCCAACACCGGCCAGCCCACGCTCAACGGCCTGGGCTCGGTGCGGCAGGGCTATCTGGAATCGTCCAATGTCAACGTCGTGGCCGAACTGGTGGACATGATCTCGACCCAGCGCGCCTACGAAGTCAACAGCAAGGCGGTGCAGGCCTCCGATCAGATGCTGCAGTACGTCAACAACAATCTGTGATGACCGCGATGGCTTTCCTGCGATTTCCTCGTCTATTGCTGGCCGCGGCGTTCGCCCTGCTGCTGGGCGCCTGCGCCACGGCGCCGCAGCATCTCAGCAGCGGTGCGCTCAAGCCCCTGCCCATTCCGGCAGAGCCTGCGCCGATGAACGCGCACACGCCCAATGGCGCCATCTGGCAGCCGGGCACGAATGTCTCGCTGTTCGAAGACAGCCGCGCACACCGCGTGGGCGACCTCATCACGGTGCTCATCCAGGAAAAAGCCAACGCCACCAAATCGACCAACACCACGGTCAACAAGTCCGACGACGTGAGCGCGGGGCTGTCGAGCTTTTTCGGCAAGCCCTTCACCGTGGGCGGCTACTCGCCCTCGCTGGGCATGACCTCGTCGAGCAAGTTCGGCGGCAACGGCGCCACCTCGCAGAGCAACACTTTCACCACCACCCTGCAGGCCACCGTGGTGCGGGTGATGAGCAACGGCAACCTGGAAATCTCCGGGCAGAAGGAAGTGCTGCTCAACGGCGGGCATGAATACATCCGCGTGGCCGGGGTGGTGCGCGCCGCCGACGTCAGCCCGCAGAACACCGTGCTGAGTACGCAGATCGCCGATGCCCGCGTGGAATACAGCGGCACGGGCGATGTGTACGCCGCCGCCAAAGTGCCCTGGCTGGCGAGCTTTTTCCTCTCGCTGTGGCCGTTCTGAAACTGGGTGACGACATGCCGACCGAATCACTGCGCACACCCCTCCCCCTCCCAACCTCCCCCACGACGTGGGGGAGGAGTGATGGCTCCCTCCCCGCTCGCGGGGAGGGCCGGGGTGGGGAGCGTGCCATTTATCGCCACTTGCTCGCCTGGCTGGCGGCGCTCTGCCTGCTCTGCGCCGCGGCGTTGCCCGCACAGGCCGCCGCCATCCGCGACCTCACCAGCGTGCAAGGCGTGCGGGTGAACCAGCTCGTCGGCTACGGCCTGGTGGTCGGCCTCGGCGGCACGGGCGACCAGGCCACGCAGACGCCCTACACCACGCAGTCGCTGCTGTCCATGTTTCAGCGCCTGGGCATCAACCTGCCGCCCGGCGTGGCCTCCAACCTGCAACCGAAAGACGTGGCCGCGGTGATGGTCACCGCCAACCTGCCGCCGTTTTCTCAACCTGGTCAGCAGATCAACGTGACCGTCTCGGCGGTGGGCAATGCCTCCAGCCTGGCCGGCGGCACTCTGCTGATGACCCCGCTCAAAGGCGCTGACGGCCAGACCTACGCCGTGGCCCAGGGCAATGTGGTGGTCAGCGGCTTCGGCGCCGCTTCGGGGGGCAACAGCGCCCAGGTCAACTTTCTCACCGCGGGCATGATCGCCAACGGCGCCACGGTGGAGCGCGCCGTGCCGAGCAATTTCGACCAGACCGGGCCGATTTCCCTGTCGCTCAACACCCCGAGCTTCGGCACCGCCAGCCGCGTGGCCAACACCATCAACCAGCGTTTCGGCGCGGGCACGGCCACGGCGCTCAACGCCGGGGTCATTCAGGTGAATGCGCCGCCGACCGCAGGCGAACGCACCGCCTTTCTCGGCCAGATCGAAGCGCTGGACGTCTCACCCGAGTCGCCGCCGGCCAAGGTGGTGATCGACGCTCGCAGCGGCACCGTGGTGCTGGGGCAGAACGTCACCCTGGGCGCCTGCGCGGTGGCGCACGGCAATCTGTCGGTCACCATCAACACGCAGTACGAAGTCAGCCAGCCCAACCCGCTCGGCGCGGGGCAGACCGCCGTCGTTCCCCAAACCAATGTGAAAGCCAAGGCGGACAAGGCCAATCTGCTCATGTTCAAACCCGGCGTCACGCTCGAAGCGGTGGTGCGCGCACTCAACGCCGTGGGCGCAGCGCCCAGCGACCTCATCGCCATTCTGCAGGCCATGAAGGCGGCGGGCGCGCTGCATGCCCAGCTCGAAGTGATTTGACAGGGTGGGAGAAAATCCGCCATGACCACGCCTCCCAGCGCGCCCCTGCCCCCGCTGCCTCCCAGCGGCGCGGCGGCGTCCAACAGTCTGTCGTTCCAGGGGCTGAACCAGCTCAAGGCCGCTGCCCATGCCGACCCACGCAGCCCGCAGGCGATCAAGGCGGTGGCGCAGCAATTCGAAGCGCTGCTGATGCAGCAGATGCTCAGCGCGATGAACGCCACCAGTCTGGGACCGGACTTGCTGGGCGACACCGCGGGGCCGATGTTCAAGTCGATGTACAACCAGCAGCTCGCCGCCGCCTTGAGCCAGGGTCAGGGCATGGGGCTGGCCGCCTATATCGCCCGCGAGCTGTCCACCCGCTACGGACTCAACCCCGGGCTCAACCCCACCGCGTCCGAGCCGCCTTCGGGCGCGCCCGCCGCCTTGCCCGCTGACAGCGGATCGATCGCCGCACATGCGGTGAACACGCAGGCCAGTGCGCTTCCGCTGGCCGGCAGCGCGGCAGCGGCCTTGCCCGCACAGTCGCTCGCCGCCTATCGCCAGAACGCCCTGCCGGTGCAGCCGCTCATCCCTGCGCCCGGCGCCTCGTCCGCCGCGCCAAGCCCGCCCGCCAAAAACGCCACGCAGCCGCTCGAACAGGCCAAGTCGTTCATCGCCAGCATTCTGCCCAGCGTACAGACCGCGGCCAAACAGTTGGGCGTCGCGCCCGTGGCCATTCTGGCGCAGGCCGCGCTCGAAACCGGCTGGGGGCGGCACATTCCCGGCAACAATGTGTTCGGCGTCAAGGCGGGCGGCGGCTGGATCGGCGGCACGGTGCAGAAGCTCACGCGCGAATTTCAGAATGGCGTGGCATCGGTAGGCACGGCCGCCTTCCGCGCTTACCAGAACGTGGCCGACAGCGTGGACAACTACGCCGCCCTGCTCTCCCGTCCGCGTTACCAGTCGGCCCGTGGTCAGGGCAACGATATTTCGGCCTTCGCCAGCGCGCTGCAGCGCAGCGGCTACGCCACCGATCCCGACTACGCCGCCAAGCTGGCGGCCATCGCCCGCAGCCCGCGCATGCAGCTGGCGCTGCAGCAACTTGGGGTGGATTCAGCGCCGGATTCAAGTTCTGCAGCGCAGTGACGTTATCTCTCGTAGTCCCTGCGCCCTTACTCACTGCGTCCACTTCCGCCGCCATGTCCCAGCTCCAGCCCCCTCAAGACGAACGCCAGCTCGTCGCTGCGCTCACCGAAGTGCTGCGCCAGCAGCGTCAGGCGCTGGCAAGCACCGGCAGCGAAGGCGCCGCGCCCGTGACGCCCATCTGGCAACCGCTGCTCCAGGCGCTCGAAGGCTTTGCGCAGCGCCGCCGCTCGGGCGACCCCGCGCTCGACCACAGCCCCGAGATCACCGCCGAAGTCACCGCCCTGCGCGACGAAACCCTGGCGCTGCAGCACGCCCTCGCCGTTTGGAGCGCCGCGCTGCAGCAGGCCATCACCCAATCGCAGCGGCAGACCGCCGAACCCACTTACGGGCCGACAAGCGGCGTGACCAAAGGGTATGGCCAGACGCAAGGCCAATCTTTGGGGAGGGGATGAGATGTCGGGCATCAGCGGTCTGGTCAGCAACGCCCTCACCGGCCTTCAGGCGGCGCAGACCGCGCTGCAGGTCACGGGCAACAATATCGCCAACGTCAACACCCCCGGCTACAGCCGCGAGATGGCGGTGCAGTCCACCCGCCCCCCCAGTCTTTATGGCGGCAACTATCTGGGCAACGGCACACAGATCGACGCCGTCACCCGCAGCTACAACGGCTATCTGCAGTCGCAGGTGTGGAGCACGGCGGCCGCCGCCAGCGGCGCCAGTGCGCTCAACGCCCAAATCCAGCCCATCGCCAATCTGATCGCTGGCGCCGACTCGGGTCTGAGCACCTCGATCAACCAGTTTTTCGCCAGCGGCGTGGCGCAGGTCGCGGCCAACCCGTCCGATCTCCCGTCGCGGCAAAGCCTCATCAGCCAGTCGCAGTCGCTGGCCCAGACCATTCAGACTTCGGCGCAGCAACTGCAAGACGCGGCGAGTGGCGTCAACCAGCAACTCGGCCAGAGCGTGACCGCCATCAACAGCCTCACGCGGCAGATCGCCCAGCTCAACGTTCAGATCAATACCCTCTCGGGCACCGGCAGCACGCCCAATTCCCTGCTCGACCAGCGCGACCAGCTCATCACCCAGTTATCGGGCCAGGTGGGCGTGACCGTGCTGCCGCAAGACGGCAATCAGGTCAATGTGTTCACCGGCAACGGCCAGGTGTTGGTCGCCGGCGGGGAGTCGTTCGACCTGAAAACCACGCCCAATGCCTACGACCCGACGCAGCTCGAAGTGGCCTACGCCTCCAATGGCGCGGTGCTGTCGCCAGGGCTGCAAGGCGGCACGCTGGGCGGGCTGCTGCAGTTTCGCAGCCAGGTGCTGCAGCCCGCGCAAAACGCGCTCGGGCGCATCGCCGACGGTCTGGCTGCGGCCATCAACAGCCAGCAGGCGCAGGGGCTCGATCTCAACGGTCAATTCGGCGCGGCCCTGTTTCAGGCCGGGCCGGTGCAGGTGCTCGCCAACTCGGCCAATACCGGCAGCGCCGTCATCAGCGGCAGCGTGGTCGATGCCAACGCCCTCACCACCGCCGACTACCGGCTGAACTACGACGGCAGCAACTGGTCGGTCACCAATCTTTCCACGGGCCAGCCCGTCAGCGGGGCGACGGTGGGCGTCTCGGGCAGCGCCACCGTGCTGAGCTTCGACGGCGTTCAGGTCAACGTCAGCGGGGCGCAGGCGGGCAACAGCTTTGAGGTGCAGCCCACGCGCTACGGGGCGCTCAACTTTCAGTCCGTCCTCACCGACCCCACGCAAATCGCCGCGGCCTCGCCCTATGTTTCCAGCGCGGGGCAGATGCTCTCGGGCAGTCTGGTCAACACCAATCTGGGCAACCTCGCGCTGTCGGCCGGGCAATACAGCGCCACCAGCGGCGCGGGCGCCCTGGTCATTTCGGGCGCAAGCGTGCCGACCCCCCTGCAGGTCACGCTCACCAGTGGCGGCGCCAGCGGCGCCGTGGGCTTTCAGGTCACGCAATCCGGCTCGGCCACCGTGCTGGCCAGCGGCAGCCTGAGCCTGGGGGGCAGCGGGCAGGTGCTGTCCATCCCTTACGCCAATAACCCGCCGGGCGGCTACTGGAACGTCACCCTCGCCGGCAGCACCGCCGTCTCGGGCGACGCCTTCACCCTCAGCCCGGCCAGCGGCGGCAATGGCGGCAATGCACAGGCCATGGCCGCGCTGCAAACCGCCAAAACGCTCGAAGGCGGCTCCAACTCGCTCGAAGGCGCTTATTCGCAGCTCGTCAGTCAGGTCGCCACGCAGGGCAACCAGGCGCAGAGCGCACTGAGCGCAGCCAGCGCCGTCGCCGCCCAGGCGTCTGCAGCGCAGCAGTCGGTCTCGGGCGTGAATCTCGACGAAGAAGCGACCCGCCTCATTCAGTATCAGCAGGCGTATCAGGCCGCGGCCAAGGCCATTCAGGTGGGCAACAGCCTGTTCACCTCGCTGTTGCAGGCCGTGCAGTAACAAGGAAGGGCATCGCCATGCGCATCAGCACCTCACAGTTCTACGCCGCCAGTCTCAGCGGCATCCTCAATCAGCAAAACACCCTCAACACCCTGAGCCAGCAGCTCGCCACCGGCAGCACCCTGGTCAACCCCTCCGACCAGCCCGTCGCAGCGGCGCAGAACGTCGTCCTCACCGGACAGATCGACAGAATGGCCGACTACACCCAAAACGGCCAGAACGCGCAAAACGCGCTGCAACTCGAAAGCGCCACGCTGCAGAGCGTCACCACCCTGGTCAACCAGGCGCGGCAGCTCGCGCTGCAGATGAACAACGGCAGCGTCAATTCGCAAGACCTGCAGAACGCCGCCGCCACCATGCAGGGCTATGTGCAGCAACTCGCGCAATACGCCAACACGCAAGACGGCCAGGGCAACTATCTTTTCGCCGGCAGCAAAAGCGGCGTCCAGCCCTTCGTCATCCAGGCCGACGGCAGCGTGCAATACCAGGGCGATGGCGGGCAGAACCAGCTCGCGCTCGGCCCCAATCTGAACACCGCCATCGGCGACCCCGGCAACGCGCTGTTCATGAATGCACGGGCGGGCAACGGCGCCTTCAGCGTGAACGCCGCCAGCAGCAACACCGGCGGCGCCACCGCCGGGCCCGGCACTGTCAACAACACCGCCCTGGCCCAGCAAACCCTGCAGGTCGATGGCACGCAATACCAGATCAGTTTCAGCGGCAGCGGCAATTCGATGACCTACTCCGTGGCGAGCGGCACGGGCGGCGTGTTCTCCTCGGGCGCGATCGCCAGCGGCAGCTTCACCCCCGGCATGAGCATCGGTCTGCCCCCCGGCGGCAACCCGGCGATCACCGTGCCCATCGTCGGCGCCCCGGCCAGCGGCGACAGTTTCACCATCGCCGCCGCCGCGCCGCAAAGCCTGTTCCAGACTTTTCAGTCTCTGGCGCAGGCCTTCTCGGCTTCGGCGCAGACCTCAGGCGCGAACGCCTTGCGCGCACAGTCCATCAGCAACGCCCTGGCCAGCCTCGACCAGAACCAGACCAACCTGCTCAGCGCCCAGGCCAGCATCGGCAGCCGCCTGCAGCAGGTGCAGGCCGTACAGACGCAAAACGCCAGCCTCACGCTGCAGTTGCAGAACCAGCAGGCTCAGCTCACCAGCATCAACTACCCGCAGGTCATCACCGAGTACCAGTCCAGCCTCACCGCCCTGCAGGCCGCGCAAAAGGCGTTTGTGCAGGTGCAGGGGTTGAGTCTGTTCCAGTATCTCT
>DYKQ01000014.1:0-11742 GCA_020722545.1 Thiomonas intermedia
GAAGAACCTCACATGCCACCCTCCTTCAGGCTCATTTCTGGATTGGAAAGGACTCTCCTTTTTCGCGACCTTCCGCCTTTGATGCTCATGAGCGCCCCCAAGGCCGGACAATCCCCACCCCACCCTCCCCACAAGTGGGGAGGGAGTGATCTCACCTCCCCCACGTCGTGGGGGAGGTCGGGAGGGGGACGGCCTAGCCCCGGGGCGCTCAAGAACGTTTGGTGATGCGGCCGCCCCGGCAAGCGACAGCGCTGATCAGAGAGGCCGCGAGCATCACGGCAACGTAATCCCAGATCGATCCTTCGCGAAGCAATCCGCTCCCCACCAGTACGAGATGCAGCAGCAGCGCACCAATCGCCGCCCAACTCGCTCGACGTCCCCAACTGACGACGCAGCCATCTCCCCAAGCCAGGTGCGCGAATCCCCCGGTCAAGGCGCCCACAAACAAGGGCATGAGGCTCGTCTGGATCAGCCACGATAAAAAGAGGGGCAGCATGAAAACTCTCGAAGAAATCGTGCGGCAGGAACGTCAGCAATGCGCGAAACTTGCTGTTTGCACCGATGCACCAGGTCGTTTAATGGTGGACAATGGCATCTTTGAAGGCCTCAAGCGCATTCTTGGTTTGATCAAGATCAGTCGCTCAAAGTCGCGACAGTTCTTAAAATTGCTATCTGATTATGTTGCTCGCTGCCATCGGACTCAACCACCAAACCGCACCCGTCGGGATACGCGAGCGGCTGGCGTTTTCTGCCGACACCTTGGTAGACGCACTTCAACGGCTGAAGGTGAACATGCTGAACGGGCGCCGAAATGGCCCCATTGAGGCGACCATTCTATCGACCTGCAACCGCACTGAAATCTATTGCGCGGCCGAAAGCGACCCGCGTGATGCCCTGCTGCACTGGCTGTCCACCGAGCGCCAGGTGCTACTCGATGACCTGGCCGACCATAGTTATCGCCTGGTGCAAGACGGCGCCGTTCGACACGCCTTCCGTGTGGCCAGCGGCCTGGACTCCATGGTGCTGGGCGAGCCGCAGATTCTGGGGCAGATGAAGGAAGCGGTGCGGGTCGCCTCGGATTCGGGCGCTCTGGGCAGCACGCTGAACCAGATGTTTCAGCGAACTTTTTCTGTGGCCAAAGAGGTGCGCACCCATACGGAAATCGGCGCTCACTCGGTCAGCATGGCCGCAGCCAGTGTGCATCTGGCGCAGACGGTGTTCGAGAGCCTGCAGGAGTGTCGCGTGCTGTTCATCGGCGCGGGCGACATGATCGAGCTCGTGGCCACGCATTTTTCCGCGCACCAGCCCAAGAGCATGGTGATCGCCAACCGCACCGTGGAGCGCGGCGCCCATCTGGCACAGCGGTTCGGGGCGGAAGCCATTCGGCTGACCGACGTACCGCAGCGACTGGGGGAATTTGATGTGGTCGTGACCAGCACCGCCAGCAGCCTGCCGATCATCGGTCTTGGCGCGGTTGAACGCAGCATCAAACAGCGGCGGCACAAACCCATGGTCATGGTCGATCTGGCCGTGCCGCGCGACATTGAGCCCGAGGTCGCGCAGCTGCGCGATGTCTATTTATATTCGGTCGACGATCTGTCCGCCTTGGTACGCAGCAATACGGAAAAGCGCCAGGCCGCGATCGAACAGGCCGAGGCCATCATCGAAAACCGGGTGCATGGTTTTCTCGAATGGCTTGATCTGCGTTCGCAGGTGCCCCTCATTCAACGGCTGCAGTCGCAAAGCGAACAATGGCAGACGCATGAGGTCGAACGCGCCCGCCGTCTGCTGGCTCGGGGCGAGTCGCCCGAGGCCGTGCTGGACGCACTTGCGCGGGGTCTGTCGCACAAATTCCTGCACGGCGCCTTCACCGCGCTGCACCAGGGCGATCCGTCTCATCGCCAAGTCGTGGCGCAGGCGGTCGAGCGGGTATTTCTGTGCCCGCACCGACGCGATTCCGATTCCCCCTCTGACGCGCAGGTCTAGCGCGTCCTCCACGCTCTCCAATTTGGGCGCTTCTTCTTTTTAGCGCCTTCGGTTTACCGCCCGCGCACCTAGGCGCGGCTGTTCCACATCCCCCATGAAACCTTCTCTGCTGGACAAACTGGAGCAGATGCAACGCCGGGCCGACGAGCTTGACGCCTTGCTTGCCGCACCCGATTGCACCGCGGATCTGCAGCGCTACCGCAACATGACGCGGGAACTGGCCGAGCTGCAACCCGTGGTCGGGCTGTATGTGCAATACAAGACAAAAGCAGAAGACCTGTCGCAGGCGGAATCGTTGCTGAGCGACCCCGACATGAAGGAGCTGGCGCAGCAGGAAATGCAGGACGCACGCGCCGCCCTCGACGCGCTGGAAGCCCAGCTTCAGGTCGCCCTGTTGCCGCGCGACCCGGACGATAGCCGCAACGTGTTCGTGGAAATCCGGGCCGGGACGGGGGGGGAAGAGTCCGCGCTGTTCGCCGCCGACTTGCTGCGCATGTATGCGCGCTATGCCGAGCGCAAGCGCTGGACGACCGAAGTGATCAGCGAGAACCCGAGCGATCTCGGCGGATACAGGGAAGTGATTCTGCGCGTCGCGGGCGAAGGCGCCTACGGTCTGCTGAAATATGAATCGGGCGGCCACCGCGTGCAGCGCGTGCCCAAGACCGAGACGCAGGGACGCATTCATACCAGTGCGGCCACCGTGGCCGTGATGCCCGAAATGGATGAGGCTGAGGCGATCCAGATCAATCCTTCCGACTTGCGCATCGACACCTTTCGCGCCTCGGGTGCGGGTGGGCAGCACATCAACAAGACCGACTCGGCCATTCGCATCACCCACCTGCCCACCGGGCTGGTCGTGGAGTGCCAGGACGAGCGCTCGCAGCACCGCAACAAGGCGCGCGCGCTGTCCGTACTGGCTGCGCGTCTGGCCGAGCGAGAACGACAGGCCCGGCAGGCGGAGGAAGCGGCCACGCGTAAAAGCCTGGTCGGCAGCGGCGACCGCTCCGACCGCATCCGCACCTACAACTTTCCGCAGGGCCGGGTCAGCGAGCACCGCATCAATCTCACTCTCTACAAAATCGACGCCATCGTGGACGGCGACCTCGACGAACTGCTCACCGCCCTGCGCACCGAAGATCAGGCCGCGCAACTGGCGGCCTTGGGAGCAAGCTGAGATGACAGCGCCGTGCGATCTGGCCGCTTGGGTGCGAACCTGCGGCCTGCCCCGGTTGGACGCACAGGCCCTCATCGAGACCGTGCTCGGCTGGAGTCGCGCCCAGCAAGCCGCCCATCCCGAACGCCTGCTTGACTCGACCGAACTGGCCCGGCTGCACGCGCTGGCGACGCGTCTGCTCGACGGCGAGCCGCTGGCCTATGTGCTGGGAGCGCGCGAGTTTTTCGGCCTGAGCTTCGAAGTGACCCCCGATGTGCTCATTCCCCGCCCGGACACCGAACTGTTGGTGGAACTCGCCCTGCGCCATCTCGACGCCCTGCCCGCCACCCACGCGCCCACGGTGCTCGACATGGGCGCCGGCAGCGGAGCGATCGCCATCGCCATCGCGCATGCGCGCCCGCAGGTGCAGGTCTGGGCCTTGGACGCCAGCGCTGCCGCGCTCGCGGTGGCGCAAGGCAATGCGCAGCGGCTGCTCGATGCCCGGCGCGCAGGCGGAGAGGTGCGCTTTCTCCAGTCCAACTGGTGGGATGCCCTGCAACCCCTGGCGGCCACAGTGCGCTTCGACTGCATCGTTTCCAACCCGCCTTACATCGCTGCGCACGACCCCCACCTGCCCGCCTTGCGCCATGAACCCGCCCTCGCGCTGACCGGCCAGCATCCCAACCCGGACGGGCTGGACGATATGCGCCAGATCATTGCGCAAGCCGACCGGTTTCTGCGGGACGGCGGCTGTCTGCTCCTGGAACATGGCTACGATCAGGCGGCCGCCGTGCGCGATTTGCTGGAGGCCCACGGGTATCGCAAGGTGTTCAGCGCACGCGATCTGGCCGGTATCGAACGGGTGAGCGGCGGGATAGTCGCGGCTGGTTGCGGCGATTCTCGAAATAGGCTCCCGTCTGCAACAAAACCGGCCGCGCTCTAAAATTGCTTGATCGACATCAACCAGGAAATGCCGCCATGTCCAGTGTGCAAGAGCAGATTGATCAAATCGTCAAGAACAACGACGTGGTGCTGTTCATGAAAGGCTCGCCGCAATTCCCCATGTGCGGTTTTTCGGGGCGCGCGGTGCAGTTGCTCAAGTCTTGCGGCGTCAGCCAGATCAAGGCTGTGGACGTGCTGCAGGACGAGGGCATTCGCCAGGGCATCAAGGAATACGCCAACTGGCCCACCATCCCGCAGCTTTACGTCAGGGGCGAATTCATCGGCGGCTCGGACATCATGGCCGAGATGGCGCAAAGCGGCGAGCTGCAAGCTCTGCTGGACAGCCTGAAGTAAGCGCGCATTCGTTTGACTCACATTCTCTTGACGCCCCCCTACAGCCCGCCTCCAGCCTGCCGCTCCCATGACCCGGCCTAGACTCATCGTGGCGCTGACCGGGGCGACGGGCATCGTCTATGGCGTGCGACTGCTGCAACATCTGCAGCGGCTCGGCAGTGTGGAAACGCATCTGCTGATTTCCGCCGCCGGCGTGCTCAACCTCAAGGTGGAAATGGAACTCGACCGCAAAGCAGTCGAGGCGCTGGCGGATGTGGTGCATCCCGTCGGCGACATCGGCGCGGCCATTGCCAGCGGCTCGTTTTCCACCTTGGGCATGGTGGTGGCGCCCTGCTCCATGCGATCTCTGGCGGCCATTGCCCACGGCTTTTGCGACAACCTCATCACCCGCGCGGCAGACGTGTGCCTGAAAGAACGCCGCAAACTGGTGCTGCTGCCGCGCGAGGCGCCGCTCAACCTCGCCCATCTGCGCAATATGACCGCCGTCACAGAAATGGGCGGCGTCATTTTCCCGCCCCTGCCCGCGTTCTATCTGCGGCCCGCCAGCATCGAAGCCATGGTCGACGCCAGCCTGGCGCGAGTGCTCGACCAGTTCGCCATCGCCCACGATCTTGGCGAGGAGTGGTCGGGGGTCAGGTCAAGCTGAACACAGATCAAAAGCGCTGCCGTTTGTCCGATGTCATTGTGGGCGGCCGCACCCAGGGTCTATAAAGGCAGTATCCACTTGGAGATGCCATGAACTCACCCACCGCCCCTCGTCAAACAACAGCACGGCCTGCGCGCAAGCGGGTCAGTCCGGCAAAGTCGGCACAGCAGCGCGAGGCCGCGCGCAACGACGCGCACAACAAGGTTGCGCAAGGCGACATCCCGCCGCACCTCACCTCCGCTGGCGTGCGCAAGTTCGTGATCGATCAGTCGCAAGAGGCGGCGCAGCAGGCTGAACTGGCGGCGCTCGACACCATCCTCAAAGGCCCGCCGCCTGCAGACCTCCACAACGAAGGCGTGCAAGCCATTCTGGAGGGAGACGCCCCCGACGACGCCGCGGCCATGCGGGCGGCGCTGGGCCTGTCGGCGAGCGAGCCCGCTCCGCAACACACCAGTGACGAGCTGGCCGAAGACTGGCGCAAGGGCGGCTATCCCTACAAATTCAAGATGTTGCGGCGAGATTACGAGCGGCAGAAATTCGTGTTGCAAACCGAATTGCTCAAGCTGCAGGCCTGGGTGAAGGAAGCCCGACAGCGCGTGGTCATTCTGTTCGAGGGCCGCGACGCCGCAGGCAAGGGCGGCACCATCAAACGGGTGATGGAACATCTCAACCCGCGCGGCGCGCGCGTGGTGGCGCTCGAAAAACCCAGCGAGGTCGAACGCGGCCAGTGGTATTTCCAGCGCTATGTGCAGCATCTGCCCACGGCCGGCGAGATCGTGCTGTTCGACCGCTCTTGGTACAACCGGGCCGGGGTCGAGCGCGTGATGGGGTTTTGCACCGACGCGGAATACCACGAATTTCTGCGCCAGGCGCCGGAGTTCGAGCGCAATCTGGTGCGCAGCGGCATTCACCTCATCAAGTTCTGGTTCTCAGTCAGCCAGGACGAGCAGCGCCGCCGTTTCAAGGAGCGGCAGGTGCACCCGCTCAAGCAGTGGAAGCTGTCGCCCATCGACATGGCCTCGCTCGACAAGTGGGACGACTACACCCGCGCCAAAGAGGCCATGTTTTTCCACACCGACACGGCCGATTCCCCCTGGACGGTGGTGAAGTCCAACGACAAGAAGCGCGCGCGCCTCAACGCCATGCGCTATGTGCTGCATTCGCTGCCCTACACCGGCAAGGATGTGATGCGCATCGGCGAGGTGGACAACCTCATCGTCGGCCGCGCCAACTTCATTCACGAACGCGGTGAGCACGATCTGAGCAAAGGCGAGTACGTCTGATCGCCTTGATCTGCTCATGGCTTATGCCCCGCCGAAACGCTCTGCGAACGCGCGCTGCAAAACCGCATCCACCTCCGGCAGGCGCGCACCGAGGCTGGCCAGCATGGCATCACTGGCCGGGCGCTGCGCTGCAGACCAGGCGGATTGCGGCCAGTAAGCGTCCCAGCGCCAACGCGCGATGACGTGCCAGTGCAGATGCGGCACCACATTGCCCAGGCTGGCGAGGTTGATTTTGTCGGGCGCCAGCGTTTCGCGCAGCGACTGCTCGGCCAGCGCCACCGCATCCAGGCAGGTCAGGCGCTGCAGCGCGCTCAATTCGCTGAACTCGGCCACATGCGCGTTCCACACCACCCGGTAAAACGCCGGAAGCAAGGCGTCGTCCGCCCGGATCAGGCGGAACTCCGCGCCGCGCCAGATCAGCCGCCCGCCGTCGGTCTCACAGAGTGCGCAGGCCGTTTCGCTCGACATGGCTCACGCGCGCTGCGCCGCGCCCACCATGATCACCGGCCCGGTCGGCAGGCCTGTGGGCGAGCCACCGGGCGGCTCCACGCTGACGGCAAACGCCTTGGCCTGCGACAGATGCGACTGCGCCGACTCGGGAATGGGGTAGCGTCTCCGCCCCGCCGCCACGACGCCCAGAGAAATGGGGGCGCCCTGAGTGGGCAACAGCCAGAGCTGGTAGCTCTTGCCGCTGGGTGGCGTCATGGCGCCAACGGCGATCAAAGTGAGCTTGCCGTTCTGCACCGTCACAACGGCGGCCTGCCCGCCCGCGCCGCGCATCAACGCCGCCATCTGTACCGGCGCGGCCACGCCACGACCGACCTCCGGGTTCTGCACCAGCACCACGACGGAAAAGGCCACCGCCGCCACGGCCACGCCGCCGAGCCACAGAGACAAGCGCCGCCAGGCTTCGACGCCCCAGGACGTCGACTTGTCAGCCCCCGCCTGCCGAGTCGCGCGCGGGGTATCGAGACGCGCGGTGATGCCCTGCCAGACCGAGTCGGACGGCTGACCGATGTGCGCAGCCGACAGCAAGCCGGCATCGAGCCGCGTGCGCCAGCTTTGCACCGCCTGGGCGAACTCAGGGCTCTGCTCCAGCAAACGCCGGGCGCGACGCTGCGCAGCCGGACTGAGCCCGCCTGTGAGCCAGTCGGCCGCCAGCCGGTCGAGCAGATCGCTGTTGCGGTAGCGTGCGGGCAGCGTCACCTTGCGCCCTCCCCCAGACAGTCGCGCAAAAACAGCACCGCGCGCCGGATCAGCGTTTTCACCGTGCCCAGCGGCAGAGCGCGCTCGCGGGCGACTTCGGCGTGCGACTGTCCCATGACGTAGGCCGCCGCGAGCAGTTCGCGCTGGCGGGGTTGCAACTGTCCCAAACAATCCTCCATCGGTTGGCCCTGCAAGCGGGCTTCGAGCAACGCTTCAGGCGTGCGGCAATCCGCGATCTCGGGCGGATCATCCGCCTCATCGCCCTGCAGCGATACGACATACTGCGCCTCGCGCTTGTTGGCGCGCAAGTGATCGAGACAGGTGTTGCGCACCAGCGCAGAAATCCAGGCCTCCGGGATGCCCAAAGCGGGCCGATAGCTTGCGGCCTGATGCCAGACCTTCACATACGCATCCTGCATGGCCTCTTCGGCAAACGACCGGTCGCGCAACAACCGCAGGCAGATCGCCCAGGCCCGGCTTTGCGTGGCCGCGTACAACTGGCTGAACGCGTCGCGGTCGGCCAGGGCGGTGTAGGCAAGCAGGGATTGCAGGTCGGGCATGAGCGCAGCGTGGAGGGCAGCCCGGCTTTCGCAGCGCCCCCCATGAAGATGGGCCACAAACAGGCGGGTTTGCGGCGGATGTTACCGACATCGCGCCGCACCCGCTGTACCAGGGCGATCAGGCGATGAACGCCGCAGGCGCCGGGTCTTTGCCCAAGGCGTTGAGCAGAATGGCCCAGTGCATGGTCTCGTCGCCCATGATGCTGGCCGCGGCCTTGGCGAGATCTTTGTTGTGGAATTGCGGCACTGCGCCCAGATAGGCGCTGGCCGCGCCCTTTTCCAGCCCGGCGGCGAACTCCAGCACGTCGGCCTGCGATTTGAGCGAAGCCGTGGGGAAGCCGTACTCATCGGGCTTCTTGGCCATGACCGGCGTGCCGCCCAGCTTGCTGATGGTGGACGACAGGACCTCGGCATGCGCTTTGTGCTGTCCCTGGAATTTCACGGCCACGGCGAGCACGGGTTTTTCCAGCAAACCCGATTCGGCGCCCACCTGGTAAGCCGCGATGGCCTGATATTCCAGCCCGAGTGCGACGTTGAGAAGGGCGATGTCGTCCGTGGTTGACTGGGACATCGTCCCGGCCCAGCTCGTCACCGGCGCCAGCGCGCTGGAAGCGGCCAGTCCCGCGGCGAACAGGCCGCCGACGCGGAAGAACTGACGGCGGCTGGCGCCCTGCCCGCTGGAATCCTCGGGAGTGGCGGAAGTGGAAGGGGCTGAGTGGGCTGCGGCTTGCGTGCGTTGCATGGTGAAACCTCCTGAAAGGGAAAAAACGAGAACAGCGCGGTCTGTGCGGCTGTTGTTCGAATTACGCGCCAGCGGGCAAAACGGATTCAAACCGCGCGATTCATTTATCCCAGATCAAAAGATTGCAATTCCGGCATATCGGGCTTCGGAGTTCTTGCGCCTTGTCAGATTTGAAACTTCATGTATCTGTGACCATGCGCTTCCTGATCGATCCGTTTCGCACACCGACTGGAGTGTTCGTCATGCCGTTTATCCACCGCTTCGCGCCTGCTGCCCGCTTCGGCTTCTGGCTTCGTCTGACCGCCCTCTGCGCGGTTGCGACCAGCGCCCCGCCAGCCCTGGCCAACCCTGCTGCGTCTATCCCTCCGTCTGCGCCGCAATCGGCGATTGCCGAGGTTGACATCCACTCGCCCTACCGCGTGGCGCCCAAGATGCCCACGGGCTCGAAAGCCACGGCCGATCACAGCAAGTTCAAGGAATTGCAGGGCCCGTTCAAAAGCGGTTCCGAAGTCACCGCGGCCTGCCTGAGCTGCCACACCGAGGCGGCCAAGCAGATCAAGGGCACCATCCACTGGAAGTGGGAGGAGGTGGAGCAAGACTCCAAGCGCATCGTCGGCAAGAACAAGGTGATGAACAACTTCTGCGTGTCCACGCCGAGCAACCATCAGTTCTGCACCGGCTGTCACGTCGGCTATGGCGATGCGAAATCGGGCGAGTTCGTGGCCTTCAGCAAACGCCCCGACACCGATGTGGACTGCCTGGTCTGCCATGACCAGACCGGCAAATACAGCAAAGCGCCGTATCAGTCGGGCAACCCGCCCACCACCCGCATCGAGATGCCGCCTGGCTCGGGCAAGTTCATCGAGCCGATCGATCTGGCCCTGATCGCGCAGCATGTCGGCGAGCCCTCGCGCGCCAACTGCGGCACCTGCCACTTCAACGGCGGCGGCGGAGACGGCGTGAAGCATGGCGACCTCGACAGCTCGCTCACCAATCCACCCAAATCACTCGACGTGCACATGGCCAAGGACGGGCTGAACTTCCAGTGCCAGACCTGCCACGCCACCGGCGGTCACGAGGTCAGCGGCAGCCACTACAAGCTCGACGCCAAGCACCAGGGCGGACAGTATGTGCGCGGCAGCCAACACAATATGGGCAGCGCGGCAAGCTGCCAGTCCTGCCACGGCGACACCCCGCACAAGGGCAGTCTGGCGCAGGACCTGAACATGCACACCCGCAATATCGCCTGCCAGACTTGCCACATCCCCGAATTCGCCCGCGGCGGCGTGCCCACCAAGATGGAATGGGACTATTCCAAGGCTGGCCAGCGCGGCCCGGATGGCAAGCCCCTGGTCATCAAGGACGAGCACGGCCACCCCACCTATCTGGGCATCAAAGGCCAGTTCAAGCTGGGTGAAAACGTCGTGCCCGACTACACCTGGTTCAACGGCGCTGTGAAGTGGATGAACATCGGCGAGAACGTGACGCCCAACAAAGACGGCGTCGTCGCCATCAACCAGTACGGCGGCAGCGCCACCGATGGCAAATCACGCATCTGGCCGGTGAAGACGATGAAGGGCATCCAGCCCTACGACCCGGAGATGCACCGCCTGCTCGCCATCCACAACGCGGGCTTCGACGATGCGGCCTACTGGCACACCATGGACTGGCAGAAGTCCATCGCCGCCGGCATGAAGGAGGCGGGGCTGGAATGGTCGGGCAAGTACGAATTCGTCAAAACCACCACCACCTGGCCGATCACCCACATGGTCGCGCCGAAGGACAAGGCGCTCAACTGCGCGCAATGCCACAGCAACAACGGTCGGCTGGAAAAGATCGACGGCATCTACATCCCGGGTCGCAGCAAAGACCATCAGAGCTGGATCGAAACCATTGGTCTGGGCGTTGCCGGGCTGAGTCTGGCCGGGGTGATGGTGCATGGCGGCATCCGCAGTTTCCTGTGGCTGCGCCGCCGCAACAAGCCCGGCAGCAAGAGCCACTGACCCGCAGCCCGCAGTGCAACCTCACACAGACACTTCGAGGAATTCGTCATGTCACACAAAAAACACGTCATTCTGTTCAAGCGGTTCGAGCGTTTCTGGCACTGGAGCCAGGCCGGGCTCATCATCCTGCTGATGCTGACCGGCTTTCGCATCCACGGCCTGTATGACCTCGGCGTGGAGTTCCTCACCGCGCTGCGCATTCACACGTTTGCGGCTTGGGCGCTGGTGACCCTGTGGGTGTTCGCCATCTTCTGGCACTTCACCACGGGCGAATGGAAGCAATACATCCCGACCTTCGACAAAATCTTTCTGGTCGCACGGCATTACGCCTGGGGCATGTTCCGTGGCGAGAAACATCCCTACCACCAGACCGCCGCGCGCAAACACAACCCGCTGCAACGCCTGGCTTATTTGTGGGTGAAGCTGATGATCAATCCCATCATCTGGATCAGCGGCATCTGGCTGTTGTTCTTCGCCGATTGGGGCGCCTGGCCCATCTGGCAGCAATGGGGCATCAGCCTGCAGACTGTGGCCTGGGCGCACACCATCGGCGCTTACATGATGCTGATTTTTTTCATCATCCACGTCTATCTCACCACCACGGGCCACACGCCGACGGCGCACATCATGGCCATGATCCGCGGCTATGAAGACGAGCCGGTGCACCACCATCCGCGTGCCAAGGCTGCTCCCACAGCCGCTCCCGCTGCCACCATCGCACCGGGCGAAAACGTCTGATCAGAACTCGGCAGACATCGCGCGCCGCGCCCCTGCGGCGCGCATCTGCGCCCAGGCCTGATCCAGCGAGCCGTTGAGGTCGATGGCGCGGCAGGCGTCTTCCACCACGGTCACCTCAAAACCGGCAGC
>DYKQ01000014.1:11842-36335 GCA_020722545.1 Thiomonas intermedia
GAGGTCGATGGCGCGGCAGGCGTCTTCCACCACGGTCACCTCAAAACCGGCAGCCCGGGCGCGGACTTCATGCTCACACCAGCACGCGCTCGATGCCGCCGTTGTTCGCCGCCTTGACGTACTCGGCCATCCAGTCTTCGCCGATGAGGTGACGCGCCATTTCGATCACGATGTAGTCGGCCTCGAGCAGACCATGCCGCAGATCGTTGCCATACCGCGCAAGCCCCTGCAGGCAGGACGGGCAGGAGGTCAGAATCTTGATGTCGCCAGCAAAACCATCGGCGCGCAGCGCCAGCTCGTTCTTGCGCAGCTCTTCTTCCTTGCGGAAACGCACCTGCGTGGCGATGTCGGGCCGCGAAATGCCAAACGTGCCGCTCTCGCCGCAGCAGCGCTCGCTCTTGAGCACGCCGTCGCCCAGCAGCGCCTTGACCGTTTTCATCGGCTCCTGCGTTTTCATCGGGCTGTGGCAGGGGTCGTGATAGAGGTACTTCACCTCGCCCGCCGCGCCGCCGGGGCTGAGGCTATAGCCCTTCTCCAGCAGGAATTCGTGGATGTCGATGATGCGACAACCCGGGAAGATCTTCTCGAATTCATAGCCCTGCAACTGGTCGTAGCAGGTGCCGCAGCTCACCACCACGGTCTTGATGTCGAGATAGTTGAGGGTGTTGGCCACGCGGTGAAACAGCACCCGGTTGTCGGTGATGATCTTCTCCGCCTTGTCGAACTGGCCCGAGCCGCGCTGCGGATAGCCGCAGCACAGATAGCCCGGCGGCAGCACGGTCTGCACCCCCGCATGCCACAACATGGCCTGCGTCGCCAGCCCGACCTGGCTGAACAAGCGTTCTGAGCCGCAGCCGGGAAAATAGAACACCGCCTCGCTGTCCACCGAGGTGCCGCGCGGGTTGCGGATGATGGGCACGAAGTCCTTGTCTTCGATGTCGAGCAGCGCACGCGCGGTTTTCTTCGGCAGGCCGCCTGGCATGGGCTTGTTGATGAAGTGAATGACCTGCTCGCGGATCGGCGGCTTGCCCACCGTGAGCCTGGGCGCCGCGGTCTGCGCCCGGGCGACGGGCTTGAGCAGCCGCGTGGCCAGGCGCTGCGCCTTGAAGCCCACCCCCACCATGGCGCTGCGCACCAGCTTGATGGTCTGCGGATTGGTGGCATTGAGGAAGAACATCGCCGCCGCGTTGCCCGGCTTGAAGCTCTTCTTGCCCATCTTGCGCAGCAGGTTGCGCATATTCATGGTGACATCACCGAAGTCGATGTCCACCGGGCAGGGCGTCACGCACTTGTGGCAAACCGTGCAGTGGTCGGCCACGTCTTCAAACTCTTCCCAGTGCCGGATGCTCACGCCGCGCCGGGTCTGCTCTTCGTACAGGAAGGCTTCGATCAGCAGCGAGGTGGCGAGAATCTTGTCACGCGGCGAATACAGCAGGTTGGCGCGCGGCACATGCGTGGCGCACACGCTCTTGCACTTGCCGCAGCGCAGGCAGTCCTTCACCGAGGCGCTGATGGCGCCGATGTCGCTTTGCTGCATGATGAGCGACTCGTGTCCCATCAGGTTGAAGCTGGGCGTGTAGGCGTTGCGCAGATCGGCGGGATACGCCGGATCGCCCATCAGCTTGCCCTTGTTGAAACGCCCTTCGGGATCGACTTCGCGCTTGTAGGCGCGGAACGCGCCGATCTCGGCCTCGGTGAGAAACTCCAGCTTGGTGATGCCGATGCCGTGCTCGCCCGAGATCACCCCGCCCAGACTGCGCGCCAGCGCCATGATGCGCGCCACCGCGTCGTGCGCCTGCTGCAGCATGGAGTAATCGTCGGAGTTGACCGGGATGTTGGTGTGCACATTGCCGTCGCCCGCGTGCATGTGAAGCGCCACCCACGCGCGGCTCTTGAGCACGCGCTGATGAATGGCGTCGATCTCGCGGCGCAGCGGCTCGAACAAGCCGCCGGAAAACACCGCCGCCAAAGGCTTGCGCAACTCGGCCTTCCAAGAGGCGCGCAGGGAATGATCCTGCAGCAGGTGGAACAGCGTGCGGTCTTCGGCACGGGTCTGCGCAGGCAGCGCCAGCAGTGCGGGTGACAGCGCGCGCTGCGCATCGGACAGCGCCGCCAAAGGCAGATCGAGCTGATCGAGATAGAACGACCAGCGCGCATGCACTGCCGCCAGCAGTTCCAGCGCCTGGGCGCGCTTGGCCTCCAGGTCTTCCTTGGACAGCGCAGGCTCGCCATCGGCCAGCTCTTCGTTGCGCGCCAGCGGCAGCGCGCCGCGCAGCATCCGGTCGATTTCGGCGACCAGCGCCAGCTTGTTTTTCAGCGACAGCTCGACGTTGATGTGTTCGATGCCATCGACATATTCGCCCATGCGCGGCAGCGGAATCACCACGTCTTCATTGATCTTGAACGCGTTGGTGTGGCGGGCGATGGCCGCGGTGCGCTTGCGGTCGAGCCAGAACTTCTTGCGCGCCTCGGCACTCACCGCGACGAAGCCTTCGCCCACCCGTGCATTGGCCATGCGCACCACTTCAGAGGCGGCGCGGGCCACCGCGGCTTCGTCGTCGCCGACGATGTCGCCGAAAAGCACCATCTTGGGCAGCGCGCCGCGCGCGCTCTTGGTGGCGTAGCCCACGGCCTTGAGATAGCGATCATCCAGGTGTTCCAGGCCCGCCAGAATGGCGCCGCCCGGTCGGGCATCGAGAAAAGTCTTGATTTCGACAATGCTGGGAATGGCCTCGCGCGCCTGGCCGAAAAATTCCAGGCAGACGGTGCGCACATGCGGGGGCATTTTGTGCAGCACCCAGCGGGCGCTGGTGATGATGCCGTCGCAGCCCTCTTTCTGCACGCCCGGCAGGCCGGCGAGGAATTTGTCGGTCACGTCCTTGCCCAGCCCCTCCTTGCGGAAGCGCGCGCCGGGAATTTCCAGCAGCCGCTGTTCCAGCAAGGTCATGCCGTCAGCCGCCAGGGTGCGCACCTCAAACCGCGCCACATCCACATCGTGAATCTTGCCCAGGTTGTGGTCGAGGCGCTGCACTTCCACCCAGCGACCCTGCGGATCGACCATGCGCCAGGAGGCGAGGTTGTCGATGGCCGTACCCCACAGCACGGCTTTTTTGCCGCCCGCATTCATCGCCACATTGCCGCCCACGCAGGAGGCGTCGGCCGAGGTGGGATCGACCGCGAACACCAGTCCGGCGGCGTCGGCTGCGTCGGAGACGCGCTGCGTCACCACCCCGGCCGGGGTCTGGATGGTGGGCACGGGGTGGGCCACGCCAGGCAGTTCGAGATATTCGACCGGGCCGATGCGGTCGAGCTTTTCGGTGTTGATCACCGCGCTCTTCCACACCAGCGGAATGGCGCCGCCGGTATAGCCGGTGCCGCCGCCGCGCGGAATGATGGTCAGGCCAAGTTCGATGCAGCCCTGCACCAGCCCGGCAATCTCGTCTTCGCTATCGGGGCAGAGCACGACAAAGGGATATTCCACCCGCCAGTCGGTGGCGTCGGTCACGTGCGACACCCGCGCCATGCCGTCGAAGCGGATCGCGTCCTGCGCGCTGTGCCGCCCCAGCACCTTGCGGGCGCGCTGGCGCAGCGCGGCGGCCTCGTCGAACCAGGCGGCGAAGGCGGCCACGGCCCCACGGGCGCGGTCGAGCAACTGACGCACCAGGGCGTCGCGCTGCGCGTCCGAGCTGCCGCTGTGCGCGCTGTCGTCGCGGCGGCGGTCGATTTCGCGCAGGCGGTGTTCGAGCGCATCGATCAGCGCGGCACGGCGTTTGCGGCTCTGCAACAAATCGTCCTGCAAAAACGGGTTGCGCTGCACCACCCAGATGTCGCCCAGCACCTCGTACAACATGCGCGCCGAACGCCCGGTGCGCCGCTCCTGCCGCAACTGGTTGAGCCAGCCCCAGGCTTGCTCGCCGAGCAGGCGCATGACCACTTCGCGGTCGGAGAAGGAGGTGTAGTTGTACGGAATTTCGCGCAGGCGGGGAGCGGCATCGGCCGCGTCTGCGCCCAGGGCGGGCATCAATTCAGGAGCGTGTGAAGCGGGGGCGTTCATCGCAGCGGCTCCGGCAGGCGGAGCGGGGGAGATAAACCGCCATTGTAGGGAGGCTGTCATTTCCGTAGGAGCCCAACGCCGACAGCCGTTTCGTGACAAATTTCACGCAAGCGCCGACTCAGTGATGCAGCCCAATAGACGCTGGAAATTCTGCGCTTCTATGCTGCCCGCAACAATCACAAACTCGCCAAACTGATATGCGGCCTCAGTCACGCGTTCGTAACACGGGGATCATTGGGACGGCTGCGGCCCGTCCGATGGGTCGCAGCGGCAAGCCGCGCCCTTCCCCCCCAGTGTTTCGACGCGCTGTGCAAGACTGGGGCTCTGCTGGAGCACCCGATACCGGAACCCATGGCCCTCGCCGCCTGAGGTGCGGCTGCGCGTTCCGTGAATCTTTACAGTTCAGCCCTCATGTTTCGCAAGCTGCGCGCCGTTGGAGATCAAATACCATCTTCTGAACCCTTTGCATCTCTCAGTTTGCACCACCCATGATCGGTCTCATCCAGCACGTCCTGCTTAATTTATTGGATGACAGCGGCGTGCCCGGCGCCCGCGCAGAAGTATTGCGCCGCGTCGGCCTGCCGGAAGACACCCGCTTTCGGCTCGACACCGACTACGACGACGCGCAGGCCGATGCCCTGCTCGACCAGGCCTGCGCGGTGCTGCACCTCACGCGCGATCAGGCTTTCGAGGCTTATGCGAGCGCGTTTGTGGCCGACTCCCGCGAGCGCTTTCCCACGTTTTACGCCATGTCGGCCGACTCACGCGCCTTTCTGGCGCGACAGGCGGCCATTCACAATGTCATGGCCTCGGGCCTGCGCGACCCCGAGCGGCGGCGGCAGATCAACGACAAATTCCACATCACCCCGCTCGACAACGGTGATCTGCAAGTCGCCTACGACTCGCCGCGCCGCTGGTGCGGGTTGTACCTGGCGCTGGCGCGCGAGGTGGCTCGTTTCTACGGCGACCGCCTGGAAATTACCGTGGCCCAGTGCCGCCAACGCGGCGACGGCTCCTGCCTTTTTCATCTGCACTGGCCTGAACTGCCGACGCCGCAACAATGAACGCAGCCGACGATCAATCCGCGCGCGACGCCGCCTTGCGCCAGGCCGTGGAGCACATGGCCGACCAGCTCTGTCTGGCGGTTGACCAGAGGGTCGATTTCGTGGTGCGCTCGCCGCTGGCCGATCCCACCGCGGAAAAGCTCGCCTTGCTGATCAACTTCCTGCTCGACAGCGGCGGGCGACTCATCGAACAGGTGCAAAAGCAGGCCGACACGCTCGACCGTCGCGTGACTGAACGCAGCGCCTTGTTGCAGGCCGTGTTCGACAACGTGCTCGACGGCCTGATCGTCATCGACACGACCGGGAAAATCCGCAACGCCAACAACGCCGCGCACGCCCTGTTCGGCCACCCCCAGGGCGCGCTGCTAAACAGGCGTGTGAACGACCTGATGCCCGAGCCCTGGCGCAGTGCACACGACGGCTATCTGCAACGCTACCTCACGACCCGGCAGCCGCACGTCATCGGCATCGGCCGCGACGTGCGCGGCCTGCGCCGCGACGGCAGCACTTTTCCCATGCGCCTGGCGGTCAGCGAGGTACAGGTAGGCGACTCGCACTGGTTCGTCGGACTGGTGCATGACCTCAGCGAAAGCGAAGCGCAGCAGATCGCCCTGCGGGAAGCCAAGGAAAGCGCCGAGGCCGCGGCGCTGGCCAAAAGCCAGTTTCTCGCCAGCATGAGCCACGAGCTGCGCACCCCGCTCAACGCCATCATCGGCTATGCCGAACTCATCATCGAAGAACTCGACGACGGCGTGCCGTTGACTCAAAGCCGCAACGACCTCCTGGCCGTGCGCGATTCCGGCCGCCATCTGCTGCGGCTCATCAACGATGTGCTCGATCTCAGCCGCGTGGAAGCCGGGCACGCCCAGGCGCTGGTCGAGGCTTTCGACCCCGTCGATCTCACGCGCAGCGTCGCCGCCACCGTGGGCGCGCTGGTCCGGCAGCGATCAAACCGGCTGGTGGTGGACCTCCCCGACGCGCTCCCCAATATGCACAGCGACGCGGGAAAAATCCGCCAGTGTCTGCTCAATCTGCTGGGCAACGCCGCCAAGTTCACCGAAAACGGCGACATCACCCTGCAACTGCGTCCGGCCACGATGCTGGATGGCGCCGCGGCGCTGGCCTGGCGGGTGAGCGACACGGGCATCGGCATGAGCCCGGAGCAATGCGCCCGCGTGTTCGAGGCCTTCACCCAGGCCGATGCCAGCATTTCGCGCCACTATGGCGGCACCGGGCTGGGGCTGACGCTCAGCGCCGCGCTGGCCGCCTTGCTGGGCGGCTCGATCACGGTCAGCAGCACGCTGGGGCAAGGTTCGACCTTCACCTTGCTGCTGCCGCTGGTCGTGCCGCAAGCGGGAGACGCCGCATGAGGCTGCTGCTGGCCGAAGACAACGCGCTCAACCGCGACATGCTGGCCCGTCGGCTGCGCCGTCGCGGCCACGAGGTGCTTGAAGCCGCCGATGGTGCGCTGGCGCTGGAACTGCTGCGCACCCAACCCCCGCCCGAGGTGTTGCTGCTCGACCTCGACATGCCGCAGGTCGATGGCTGGGGCGTGCTGCAAATCCTGCGCGAACAAGGGCTGATCATCCCCACCTTGATTCTCAGCGCCCATTCGCTCAAGGATGACCGCCGCCGCGCCCTTGAACTGGGCGTTTCGGCCTATCTCAGCAAACCGCTGGATTTCGAGGAGTTGCTGCGATATCTCGAAGAGCTGCGCCCTCTCCGGCCCGATTCATCCGCCGTCTGATCTGCCATGCAAAACCTATCGCCCCCGTGGAACTGGAGCCAGAGCACCGTGCTGGTGGTCGAGGACGATCCGCCCAGCCGCGACCTGCTGGCCCGGCGCCTCATGCGAGACGGCGTGCAGACCCTCGCGGCCGCAGACGGGCCGAGTGCGCTGACCCTGCTGCAAACGCAGCAGATCGACGGCGTGCTGCTCGACATCGGCCTGCCCGGCATGAGCGGCCTGGAGGTGCTGCGTGCCATACGCATCACCCAGCCCGCCGAGTTGTTGCCGGTGCTGATGGTGACCGCCTTCGATGAAGCCGAGCGGCTCGAAGAAGCGCTGGAAAGCGGGGCGAACGATTATCTGAACAAGCCCATCCACTACCCCGCTGTTCGCGCCAGGCTGAAAGCCCAACTCGAGCGGGCGCAGGCGGCGCGCGCGCTGCGGCAGACGCGCGAACGCGAGGCGCTGGTGCTCAGCGCAACGAATGACGGCATCTGGGAATGGGACGTCGTCACGCAGCGCTTGCAGCACTCGGACAACTGGTTCGCACTGCTGGCTTGGGGCGACCAAGCCACACCCGACACCATCGACGACTGGATGGCCCGCATCCACCCTGACGACGTGGATGAGACCCGGCAGACCCTTGAGTGCTTCCTCTCCAGCCCCGAACAATCGACTCTGCGACTGCAATACCGCTTGCGCGGCGGCGATGGGCAATACCGCTGGATCGAGACGCGCGGCGCCGCCATGCGCGACGCGCTGGGGCAATGCCAGCGCCTGGCCGGCACGCACACCGACATCAGTGCGCTGCGTTACCTCAACCGCGTCACGCAGTTGCCCAATCTGCAGCGTCTCACAGACCGCCTCGACGTCCATCTGCAGCGGCTGCAAGGCGACCCGCAGGCTGGCGTCGGCGTGCTCGTGGCGCAAGTCCTCGACCTCGATCATCAGCTCGATTTCGCCAGCGGCCAAACCTTTGGCAAGGCGGTCGAGGTCATCGCCGAAACCCTGTCCAGCCAACTCGGCGATGGCGTGCTGATCGGCAGCGGCGAGATGGCCAAACAGATCGTGCTGCTGCCGCAAGACCCCCGTGTGGACGCTGCCGCGCTGCAGTCTCTGGCGCAACATCTGCACGACGCGATGAGCCGGGGTGTGCAGGTGCTTGGTCGAACCCTCTTGCCCCGTCTTTGCATCGGATGGTTCAGCGCCCGCGCGCAAGGCGCGCAAGCGCGGCAGAGCCTGGCCGCTGCGCAGCTCGCCGCCCATGTGGCGCAGCAAAAACTTCGGCCCACCCTGCAATTCAGTGCCGAGATGCTCCAGGCCGAAGAACGTCGAAAACGGGTTCTCGGCTGGCTGCGCGAA
The DNA here is from genome assembly GCA_020722545.1 of Thiomonas intermedia. Lineage (GTDB taxonomy): Bacteria > Pseudomonadota > Gammaproteobacteria > Burkholderiales > Burkholderiaceae_C > Thiomonas > Thiomonas intermedia_B. The sequence goes on from DYKQ01000014.1 coordinate 20,052, forward strand.
GCGGTGGAAGACGAGAGGATCGAGCCCTGGTGGCAGCCGATTCTTTACGCCGACGGCGCCCTCGCCGGTTTCGAGGCGCTGGCCCGCTGGCGCGGCCCGGATGGTCAGATGATCAGCCCGGCAGAATTCATCCCCCTGGCGCAATCCATCGGGCTCATGGCGCCGCTGACCGATCTCATCCTGCAACGATCGCTCGCCGCCTTGGCGCAGTGGCGCGATGCGGGTCTGGTCGCAGACGCCGCATATACCTCGGTCAACTTCCCTCCTGCGGCCCTGCTCGACCCGCGGTTTCCGCTCTATCTGTCCGCCGCCATGGCCGCGCACCAGTTGTCCCCTTCGGCGCTGTGCGTCGAAATCACCGAGTCGGACGCCGCCGCGCCGGGCGCGACGATGGAACGCATGACCGCCGAACTCCGGCAGCTGGGCTTCAAACTCGCCATCGACGACTTCGGCACCGGCTACTCCTCGCTGTCCACGCTGAATCGGCTGGCTTTCGAGACGGTGAAAATCGACCAGAGCTTTGTGCGCGGCATGCTGGAACAGCCCCGCTTGCACGAAATGGTGCGCGCCATCGTCGGCATGGCGCGTGCGCTGGGCCTGCGGCTGGTGGCCGAAGGCGTGGAGACCGTAGAGCAGGCGCAGTTGCTCGATCAGGAAGGCGTGGACCGGATGCAGGGCTATCTCTACGCCCGCCCCATGCCCGAAAACGAGGTGCGGCGTTGGCTGCAAGAGCGCAACGCCGCACTTCCATCCGCGGTTTGAGGCGCCGTCTCAGCGCTGGGCCGGCATGGCCACATAAATTTCCACACGCCGGTTGGCGGCGCGGCCCTGCGCCGTGGCGTTGCTCGCCACCGGGTTTTGCGGGCCCAGGCCCTGGGTGGTGACGCGCTGCGGCGCCACGCCGCGCGACACGAGGAAGTTCTTCACCGTCAGCGCGCGGTTTTCAGACAGCGGGTAATTGATCGCGTCGGTTCCCGTGCTGTCGGTGAAGCCGAACACCTGCACGGTTTCAGCGGGGTTCTGGATCAAGCCCGTGGCCAGGCTTTCCAGAATGGGGTACATGCGCGGGTTGAGCTGCGCGCTGCCGGTGGCAAAGCCCGCGTCGGCCGGTACGTTCATTTTCAGCCGGTTGTCCTGCGTCTGCGTCACCTGCACGCCCGTGCCCGACGCCTGGGCCTGCGCTTGCAGTTGCTGCTTTTGCTGCTCCAGATGCTGATTCCACAGATAACCGCCCAGGGCGCCCACCGCCGCTCCGGCCAGCGCCCCGGTCGCCGCGCTCCTGCCGGTGTTGCCGCCCGCCGTCAAGGCGCCGATCACAGCCCCGGCGGCGGCGCCGATGCCCGCACCGGAGGCCGTGGCTCTCTGCGACTCATTCATGTTCGCGCAGCCGCCCAGCGACAGCGCGACGAGGCTGGCGCAGAGAACGACTGCCAGGGTTTTTTGTGACTTCATGAAGGGCTCCTTATGCCAATGTGAAGTGGTTATAACTTGTGACAAGTTTAGACGGGTTGGGGCGCGGATGAGGAACTGTGATGTCGAATTTTCAGTCTATTCTGTCAGCATGACAGGGCAGAAAGTCATTCCATGAACCGCGCCACTCCAACATTCCCCACCCCCGCCCGACGCGCGCCAGACCGTCAACCGCACTGGACGCTGGACTGGATCGATTACCCGCACATCCGCGCTGAGTCGATTCACGACAACGTCGAACTCTTCTATCTGCTGGCCAGCGCCTCTTTTGTCGAGTCGGGCTCGGAAACCTACACCCGCAATCTGGTCGAACATTTCGACGCCTACCCTCCCATTTCCGACTGGCTGCAGCATCAGTGGGAACCGGAAGAACTGCAGCACGGCCGCGCGCTCAAGACCTATGTGCAGACCGTCTGGCCGGAGTTCGACTGGGAGGCAGCCTACGCCTCTTTTTTCAGCGAATACTCGCGCCTGTGCACCGTCGAAGAACTCGAAGATGACCGCGCGCTGGAGCTCGTGGCCCGCTGTGTGGTGGAAACGGGCACGGCCACGTACTACCAGACCCTGCGCGACCTGACAGACGAACCGGTGCTGGCCGAACTGACCGAGCACATCCGCACCGACGAAGTGCAGCATTACAAGCACTTTTACCGCTACTTCAAAGAGATCAACGCCGAGCGCAATCTGTCGCGCGCGCGCATTCTCGGCGCGCTCAAGCGTCGGCTGGCTGAACTGCGCACCAGCGACTCCGACATCGCGCTGCGTCATGTCTGGCTGTTCCAGCCCCACTTTGATGCAGCCAGCGATGTACCTTTTGAGCATATCTGCCAACGTCTGTACCACCATGTGGGCGCACGGCTGCCGATGGAGCAGGCGGTGAAGATGTTGCTCAAGCCGCTGGCGCTGCCGCATCGCATGGAGCATTTGATCGAGCGGCCTTTGACCCGCCTGGCGCGGCGGGTGATGGCCGCGTGAATTCGGGCGCAGAAGTCCGCGCGAGCTTTGCGATCTCTGCCGTTGCACAGCAGGTGAATAGCGCTGCGGCACATACCCGAGCGCCCTGGTCGGGCAAAGCATTTCGCCCGCTTTCATCCTTCAGAACCACGGCCTATATTGCGATGGTCAAAGCCGCATCAGGCCCGTTCTCAGCAAGGATCGGGCGTGCAGCGCGGTCAAGCGGCTCACAGATGCTCATAACAATCGAGGAGATGCAAGATGCAAAAGTCCCTGCATATCGACCCGGACAAGTGCACGGGTTGTCTGCAATGCGAAATGGCCTGCTCGTATGAGAACTACGGGCTGTTCAACACCGCCAAAAGCCGCATCAAGGTGTTCGATTTCCACGAAACCGGGCGCAAGGTGCCCTACACCTGCACCCAGTGCGACGAGGCCTGGTGTCTGCACGCCTGTCCGGTGGAAGCGATCAAGCTCGACGCCGCCACCGGCGCCAAGATCGTGCTCGACGACGTGTGCGTGGGTTGCAAGGTCTGCACCATTGCCTGCCCGTTCGGCACGGTGAACTATGTCGCCGACACCGGCAAGGTGCAGAAATGCGATCTCTGCGGCGGCGAGCCGGCGTGCGCCGAGGCCTGTCCCACCGGCGCCATCACCTATATCGACGCGAGCTGGACGGGGCTGTCGCGCATGCAGCAATGGGCCGACAAGCTGGGCAACCAGAACGCCGCGGCCTGAACGCACACCACATCGAGGAGACGATCATGACCTGGGCTGGAAAAATCCTGCGCGTGAACCTCACGCAAGGCGCCATCAAGAGCGAGCCGCTGAATAGGCAATGGGCGCGCGACTACATCGGCCAGCGCGGTCTGGCGACCAAGTATTTCGTCGAGGAGGTCGATCCCAAGGTCGATCCGCTCTCGCCCGACAACAAGCTGATCTACGCCACCGGGCCGCTGACCGGCACCATGGCGTCCACCGGCGGGCGCTACTCGGTCATCACCAAGGGCGCGCTCACCGGGGCGATCGCCTGCTCCAACTCCGGCGGCTACTTCGGCGCGGAGCTGAAGATGGCGGGGTGGGACATGATCATTTTCGAAGGCCGCGCGCCCAAGCCGGTTTATCTGTATATCGAAAACGACCATGCCGAGCTGCGCGACGCCTCCCCCATCTGGGGCAAGACGGTGTGGGAAACCGAGCCCTGGATCAAGAACCATCACCAGGACCCGCTGATCCGCGTGAGCTCCATCGGCCGCGCAGGCGAAAACGGGGTGATGTATGCCGCCATCGTCAATGATCTGCACCGCGCAGCCGGGCGCTCGGGCGTGGGCACGGTGATGGGGAGCAAGAACCTCAAGGCCATCGCCGTGCGCGGCACCCTGGGCGTGGGCAATGTGCGCGATCCCAAGGCGTTCATGGCTGCGGTCAAGGCGGGCAAAAAAGTGCTGCACGACAACGCGGTCACCGGCCAGGGCCTGCCCAAATACGGCACCCAGGTGTTGATGAACGTGATCAACGAAATCGGCGCCCTGCCCACGCGCAACCACCGCGACGTGCAATTCGAGGGCGCGAAAGACATTTCCGGCGAGGCCATGCACGAGCCGCGCAAGACCGACGGCAAGCCCAATCTGGTCACCAACCAGGCGTGCTTTGGCTGCACCATCGCCTGCGGGCGCATCAGCAAGATCGACGAGCACCATTTCAGCGTCGAGAACAAGCCGCAGTACTGGGGCGCCTCGGGCGGGCTGGAATACGAAGCCGCCTGGGCGCTGGGCGCGGCCAACGGCGTGAATGATCTGGAGGCGCTGACCTACGCCAACTTCATCTGCAACGAAGACGGCATGGATCCGATCTCCTTCGGCGCCACCGTGGGCGCGGTGATGGAGCTGTACGACATGGGCCTGCTGACCAAGGAACAGCTCGGCATCGAGGCGCCTTTCGGCTCGGCCAAGGCGCTGGCCTACTTCGCCGAAATCACCGCCCGCGGCGAGGGCTTCGGCAAGGAACTGGCGCTGGGCAGCAAGCGCCTGACGGCCAAATACGGCCACCCGGAACTGAGCATGAGCGTCAAGGGCCAGGAGTTCCCGGCCTACGACTCGCGCGGCATCCAGGGCATGGGCCTGGCCTACGCCACGGCCAACCGTGGCGCCTGCCATCTGCGCGGCTACACCGTCGCCTCGGAGGTGCTGGGCATTCCGGTCAAGACCGACCCGCTGGCGGCCGACGGCAAGCCCGAACTGGTGAAGGCGTTTCAGGACGCCACGGCCGTGTTCGACTCTGCCGGCATCTGCCTGTTCACCAGTTTCGCCTGGACGCTGGCCGACGTGCAGCCGCAATTGGCCGCCGCCTGCCTGGAAGAGTTCACCCTGGACGAACTGAACACCATCGGCGAGCGCATCTGGAATCTGGAGCGCGACTACAACAACCGCGCGGGCTTCACCGCCAAGGACGACACCCTGCCGCCGCGTCTGCTCAGCGAGCCCGCCAAGACCGGCCCGGCCAAGGGATTGACCAACAAGCTGCCGGAGATGCTGCCCAAGTATTACGAACTGCGCGGCTGGACGCCGCAAGGCACGCTCAAGCCGGAAACCCGCACAAGGCTCGGGCTTTGACTCGAGCCCCCTCCCCACGCGTGGGGAGGGCTGGGGTGGGGAGGGTTGTGCACACACCACCTCCCCCTCCCAACCTCCCCCACGGTGTGGGGGAGGAGTCGGACGGCGTGAGATCGGCGCGAAATCGAGGCAGACGACATGAAACACCACGTCATCATCGGCAACGGCCCTGCTGGCGTCGTTGCTGCAGAAACCCTGCGCAAAAATATCCCGGCGGACGACGCCATCGTGCTGTTCGGCGACGAAGACACGCCGCCCTATTCGCGCATGGCCATCCCCTACCTGCTTCACGGCGACATCACCGAGCGTGGCGCCTGGCTGCGCAAGGACCCCCAGCACTGGAAGCAACTCGGCATCACCCTGCGCCGCGACCGGGTGACATCTGTGGAGGCCACAGCCAAAGTCCTCACCCTCGCCTCCGGCGGCACGCAGCCCTTCGACACCCTGCTCATCGCCACCGGCTCCAGCCCGGTGCTGCCGCCCATTCCCGGCATCCACGCCCAGAGGGTGCATACCTGCTGGACGCTGGACGACGCGCGCGCCATCGAAAAGTTCGCCGTGCCCGGCGCGCGGGTCATCCAGTTGGGTGCGGGCTTCATCGGCTGCATCATCATGGAAAGTCTGGTGCGCCGCCGGGTGCAGCTCACCGTGGTGGAAATGGGCGACCGCATGGTTCCGCGCATGATGGGTGAAATCGCCGGCGGCATGATCCGCGATTGGGTGCAAGACAAGGGCGTGACGGTGCACACCGGCGCGCGCATCGAATCCATCGAATCCAACCCCGCCGACCTGCCCGCCCCGCTGGCCGTGCGCCTGTCCACCGGCGAACGTCTGCCCGCCGATCTGGTGATTTCGGCAGCCGGCGTCAAGCCCAATATCGGTTTTCTCGAAGGCTCTGGCGTGCATTGCCTGCAAGGCGTGCTCACCGATGAACACCTGCAGACCAATATTCCCGGCATCTTTGCCGCCGGAGATTGCGCCGAGGCGTTCGACATGCTCTATGGCAAGCCGATGGTCAGCGCCATCCAGCCCAACGCGGTCGATCAGGCTTATGTCGCAGCGATGAATATGGCCGGTCGGCGCACCCAACTTCGCGGGGTCACGCAGATCAACGTGCTCGACACCTTGGGACTGATCTCCAGCAGCTTCGGCCAGTGGCAGGGTGTGAAGGGGGGGCAAGGCGTGGAGCTGACCGACCGGGCGGGATACAAACACCTCAGCCTGCAATTCGAGGGCGATGTGATGGTGGGCAGCAACAGCATCGGCTCCACGCAGCACATCGGAGTCTTGCGCGGCCTGGTCGAAGGCCGGGTCAAGCTCGGCGCCTGGAAAGACCGCCTGCTGGCCGACCCCACCCGCCTGATGGAAGCCTACCTCGCCAGCGCGCAGGCGCAAGACCGTCGCGCCGATGCGGTGCATCATTGAAAGTGAGTCAGTCCCTCATGGATGCGCCCATCTCATCCCCTCTTGCCCAGGCTCAGCCCCAGGCTGGCGTGCAAATCACGCTCAAGCTGATGGCCACCCTGACGGACTATCTGCCGCAGCCGCGGCAGGGCCATCAAATAACGCTCAACATCGCGCCGGGCGCCACCATTCAAGACGTGGTGGAGCGCTTTCGCCTGCCCTGGAAGCTGGTGCATCTGGTTCTGGTGAATGGTGTTTATATCGCGCCAGACCAGCGCGATACCCGCGTGCTGCAAGAAGGTGAAACCCTGGCGATCTGGCCGCCCGTCGCTGGGGGCTGAGCACACTTCATGTACGGCCTCGACGCCCCGGCCTATTGCGAACTCGACATGGCCATCACCCGCAGCGCGTTTGCGCGGCAGCTGACGATGGCGTTCCCCACGCTGCACGCCGACGGCCCGCAGGCTTACTCAGGGCATGACGCAGGTTGCGACTGGCGCATCCGCCTGCATCCTGCCGAGCCCACCCGGCTGGGGCTGATCGTGCTCGAACGCTGGTTGGCCGAGGTGTCGCTCACCGCCGCAGACCCCGCCAAGCGCAGGGCGTGGTGGCAGCAGTTCACCGCCCATTTTCAAAAAGGCGGGGGGTAGAAGCGCCCATCAAGCTCTGCGCGTCAAGCTGCACCTGCTCGGCGCTGCGCAGAATGTCTTGCAGAATCTGCGGCGCCTCGAAAACCGCCCGGTTGCGATACGCGGCCACGCGCGCGCGGCTCGCGGCAAGATCGTCGAGAAACGCGGGCAGCGCCGCCTCGATGCCGCGAAAGCTCGGCAGCACCAGGCCGAAGCCATTTTCACGCACCCAATCCGTGTTGTAGCGCTCCTGAGGCATGGTCCAGGCGTTGCGCGTGACGATCACCGGCAGGCCCAGATGCAGCGCCTCGCTCAAGGAACCGGGGCCAGGCTTGCCGATGAAAAAATCGCCCAAGCGCATCACCTCGGCCACGGCGCTGGTGAAACCCATCACATGGCGCGGCGCGGTGGTCGGCAAGGCGCGCAGCTTGGTCGCCAGCTTGACGTTGTGACCGCACATGAAAATGAGTTGCACATCAGGCAGGCGTTCGGCGATGGCCAGCATGCTGCGCGAGCCGTGCCCCCCAAACATCACCACCCCCACCGGACGCTGCGGATCAAAACCCATGGCCTGCAGGCTGGCCGCCCGGTCGAAATCCACCGGCTCGGCGTAGAAATCGGGGCGAATGATCATGCCCGAGGTCGCATGCACTTTCTCGGCGGCGAACCCGGCCTGCAAAGCCTGCTGCACGGCATGCTCCGTGCCGCAGATGAGGTGCTGGTCTTGCCCCTGTTCCATCCAGAAATGAGGCGGGAAATCGGCCAGGTCGGTCAACAGAGTCACATAGGGCACGCCGGGCAGAGTGGCCGTCAGGCTCTCGAACAGCGAACGGTTGAAATTGGGAATCAGCGACACCACCAGATCGGGCTCGGTGCGCAGCCAGTGCAGCTTGAGAATTTTGAGCAGGGTGGGGTGCAGCAGCCGCAACGCGCCTTGCAACAGTTTGAGTTCGTGCCGCAGGCCGATGGTGAGGCCGCGCGCCAGACGGGCGTTGTAATAGTCTTCTGGAGAGAAGGTGTATTTGCGCACCGTGCCCTGCGGGTCGAGCACGTCGGTGAGATTGACCAGCCGAACCTGCCAGGGCAAACCCGACTGCGCAATACTTTTTTCCAGGGCCAAGGCCGAGGCGCGGTGGCCGCCTCCGGCGTTGAAATAAATCAGATCGATGTTTTTTGTGGGCATGATGTTTGCAGCGAACCCGAAGATATCTCTTTCATGTGACGAAATTACCACGTCATGGTTCACGGTGCAGCGGCAATTTTGTAAATTTTGCGTAGCCCGGATCGAGAAAATGCGCAAAATCAGGTTCCATATCGTGTGATGACGGAAATAAATCCGCTCTTCACCCCCCGCAAACAGACTTGGAGTCAATATGAAATTCAAACTTGCCCTGCTCGTCGCGGGCGCCGCCGCGGTGTCGGGCGCTGTGTCTGATGCTGACGACAAGGCCAAGGGCGCTGTCAGCAAGCCCTGATTATTGCCGTATGCCGTCGCGGCTTACGCTGCGGCGTACGGCATTTCCGTCTCCGGCGGCGAACTTCGGTTCGCCGTTTTTTCGCCTCGCGCCTCACTCCAGATCGGCTTCGGGATTGTCGAGGCTGAAGACTTCGGCGTTGTCGTCGTAGGCGTAAATCTCGGCGTAGCGGCCCCAGTCGATGGCGGTGTCGAGCACGCGGCGGGCTTCGTCTTCGCTGAGGTGATCTTCGAGTTCGGTGAGAAAGCGCGAATCGGGCGCGCGGTGGTTGAAACGCTCGTCGAGCACCGTGCGGATGCGCGCCACCAGCGGCACGCGCTCGATCAGGTGGCGGGCGAAAACCTGCTTGCGCTCCTGCAGACTGCCATCGACAAAGGTGCGTCCGGCAGGCAGCAGCATGATGTCGCCGTCTTCCACCTGAGCGAAACCGAGCAGTTCCACGCCTTCGATCAACGGAAACAGGTCATCCACCGAAAAGTGCATGTCTTCGGCCAGTTCGGGCAGGCTGATGCGGGTGTTGGCATTACTCTTTTCCAGCGCGTCGAGTTCTTCGAGCAGGCCGGCCAGCGCGTTGACTGAAAGCGACGGCAGGCGCAGGCCGATGCCCGGCGCCTGTTTGCGCACCGCGTCGCGACCGGTCGGGCGGGCGGTCATGGCGCCGTAAATGCCCTCGACCAGATCGCGGAACTGCTGCGATTCGCGCTCGCGCGGGTGCGGCAGGTCGATGTGCATTTCGCCGATCACCCGCCCGGGATTCGATCCGAGGATGACGATGCGGTCGGCCATGAGCACGGCTTCTTCGATGTTGTGCGACACCAGCAGAATGCCGCGGGTGGGAATCTTGCGCTCAGCCCACAGATCGAGCAGGTCGGTGCGCAGGGTCTCGGCGGTGAGCACGTCGAGCGCGGAGAACGGCTCGTCCATCAGCAGCACGTCGGGGTTGATGACCAGCGCACGGGCGAAGCCCACGCGCTGGCGCATGCCGCCCGACAGCTCGCGCGGATAGGCGGATTCGAAACCGTCCAGACCAATAAGGTCGATGGCGGCCAGCGCGCGGGCGCGGCGCTCCGCCGGCGGCACCTTGAGCGCCTCCAACCCCAGTTCCACGTTCTGCAGCACCGTCAGCCAGGGAAACAGCGCAAAGCTCTGGAACACCATCGCCAGCCCCGGCACCGGGCCGTTGATCGGCTTGCCGCGATGCAACACCGTGCCGCCGGTGGCCTGCACCAGCCCGGCCAGGGTGCGCAGCAAGGTGGACTTGCCCGAACCGGAACGGCCCAGCAGCACCAGAATTTCGCCGTCGCGCAAATCGAGATCGACGCCGTCGAGAATGACCAGCTCGCCGCCCTCGGGGGTGCGATACGACTTGCGCACCCCGGCGAGATGAAAGATGGGCATGGCCGACGCGTCCGGCAGCGCGCTGCTCAGGTCTTGGGAAGTGGCTGCGTTCATGGAGGTTCCTGGATAGGCTTGAGGATGGGCAATCAATCGAGCCGCACCCGCGTGGCGGCAATCTTGTAGAGGCGGTGCCAGAGCAGACGGTTGATGGCGATGACATACAGCGCCATCACGCCCACGCCCAGACCGACTTTGAGCGTCTGCCCCTGCTGGGTGGCTTCGGTGATGTAGGCGCCCAGCCCGGTGGCGATCAGGGTGTGACTGCCCCAGCTCACCACTTCGGCCACGATGCTGGCGTTCCACGCGCCGCCCGAGGCGGTGAGCGCGCCGGTGACGAATCCCGGAAACACGGCGGGCAGATAGAGCTTGCGCCACAGCAGCCAGCCGCGCAAACCCAGATTTCGGCCGGCCTCGCGCAGGTCGCTGGGCAGGGCCGAGGCCGCGCCGATGACCGAAAACAGGATGTACCACTGGCTGCCCAGAATCATCAGCGGCGCGGTGAACACGTTGACATTGAGATTCCAGTGGACGATGGCCGCCACCACCAGCGGGAACAGCAGGTTGGCGGGGAAGGCGGCGAGAAACTGCGCCACCGGCTGCGCCACAGCCGCCCAGCGCGGACGCAGGCCGACCCAGATGCCCACCGGCACCCAGATCAGCGCCGATATCGCCACCAGCACGAACACCTTGAGCGCGGTGAACGCGCCCAGCAGCATCACATGACCGACCTGCAGCCAGCCGAAATCGCGCGGCAGCACCAGAAACAGCGCCACGATCAGGCCGAGGGTGAACAGCACCATGCTGACGACAAACACCCGGTCGCCCCACACGGAAGGCGCGCGCTGCGGCGGCTTGTGCAGCGGCACCGCGGGCAGCAGGCGCACGCTCATTTCCCACAGCACGGCGGGCAGTCGGGCCAGACGCTGAGTGAGGCGGGTGCGGCGCAGGAAATCGAGCACCACCGAACGCGGCGCGTCCACGCTGACGGTGTTGTCCAGACGGAACTTGTCGGCCCAGGCGACGATGGGGCGGAACAACAGAAAGTCGTACGACAGAATCACCACCACCATGGCCAGAATCGCCCAGCCGATGGCCCCCAGATTCTTGGCGCCGATCGCCGCGGCGATATACGAGCCGATGCCCGGCACCGATACCTGCTGCCCGGCCACGGTGAGCGCCTCGGCGGCGACGACGAAGAACCAGCCGCCGGACATGGACATCATCGCGTTCCACAGCAGGCCGGGGGCGGCGTAGGGGAGTTCGAGCTTCCAGAAGCGCTGCCAGGCGCCCAGGCGGTAGAGCGTGGCGGCCTCGGCGAGGTCGCGCGGCACGGTCTTGAGTGACTGGTAGAGGCTGAAAGTCATGTTCCAGACCTGCGAAGTCCACACCGCGAAAATCACCGCGAACTGCAGGCCCAACATGCTGCCCGGAAACAGGGCGATAAAGCCAGTCACCGTGATCGACAGATACCCCAGAATGGGCACCGACTGCAGCACGTCGAGCAGCGGCACCATGATTTTTTCGGCGTAGCGATTGTTGGCCGCGACCCAGGCGTAAATCAGGGTGAAGACGGTGCTGGCGGCCAGCGCGGCCAACATGCGCAGCACGGTGTAGAGCGCGTACTCGGGCAGGTCGGCGGGGTTGAGCGACAACGCCACGGTCTCGCCCAGATGGAACGGCTGCGCCATCTGCCGGCTGGCATGGCCGATGATGAGCAGCATGCCGATGACCAGCGGCAGCGCGATCAGATCGCGACGATTGGGCAGCGGCAGCGCCAGCGGACGAAAATTGAAGGCCATGAATCAGGCTGGACGGGTTGTGACGGGTTGTGAAACAGGCGGCAAAAACAGCCGACTAGTCTAACGAGAGCCGCGTGAAATTTCGATCATGCGAGCGTCATCGACTTTACACAGAAGTATCCGGGCGTTTCAGCCGCCGGTCGATCGCTCGGCGATTCCGCCCCGCTCCGCCCCATTCGCGCAGGCCATGCACAATAACGCCATGCAAGCCAGAACCTATCTACGCGCCTCACTGCTCGCGGCCATCATCGTCATCAGCCTCAAGCTGCTGGCCTGGAAGGTCACGGGCTCGGTGGGTTTTCTGTCGGACGCGATGGAGTCCATCGTCAACGTCGCCGCCGCCGCGTTCGCCTTGTTCATCGTGCGCATCGCCGAGGCGCCGCCCGACGCAGACCACCCTTACGGTCATACCAAGGCGGAGTATTTCTCCAGCGGCGTCGAGGGCCTGCTCATCGGCGTGGCCGCAGTACTCATTCTGATCGAGGCCGCCCAGCGCCTCACCCACCCGCAGCCCATCAGCGACGTGCCGCTGGGCGCGGTGATCTCGGCCGCGGCCACGGTGATCAACCTCGGTGTCGCGCTCTGGATGCTGCGCGGCGCGCGGCGCCTGCGTTCCATCGTCATCGAAGCCGATGCCAGGCACCTGCTCACCGATGTCTGGACTTCCGTGGGCGTGATCGTCGCCGTGCTGCTGGCGCCGCTCACCGGCTGGCTCTGGCTCGACCCGGTGATCGGCATCGTGGTGGCGCTGCACATTCTGCGCGAGGCGTTTTCGCTGGTGAAGCGCTCGGTCGATGGCCTGATGGACAAGTCGATGGACGACGCCGACCTCGCGGGTTTGCAGGCCGTGCTCGACCGCTTTCGCTCGCAGGACCTGCGCTTCGATCATGTGCGCACCCGCGTGGCCGGCGCCCGGCGCTTCGCCTCCATGCACCTGCACATGCCGGGCGGGTGGTCGCTTCAGCGCGCGGCAGACTGCCGTTACGCCGTGGAAAAGGCGCTGATCGAGGCTTATCCTGGCATGACCGTGACCATTGAAATGCTGACCTCCGCACAGGAAAGCCTGCAGGAGGAAAATGCGCAGGTGCAGGCTGAGGCAACCAGCAGCCACCCCGTCGCCACGCACAGCGCCCCCTCGCATTCGCACTGAAACCCGACCGCCCTCGTCACCACGTTCCGCCCCGGAGACACTCATGCAACTCACCAGCCCCGCCTTTGCCGATGGTCAGCCGATTCCGCCGCAGTATGCGTTTTGCAAGCCGTCGGCGGTCGGCCATGTGACCCTGTCGCAGAACTTCAACCCGCCGCTGGCCTGGTCGGGCGTACCGCAGGATGCGCAAAGTCTGGTGCTGATCTGCCATGACCCCGACGTGCCCAGTCGCGCCGACGACGTCAACCTCGACGGCCACACCGTACCGGCCGACCTGCCCCGGGTGGACTTCTATCACTGGCTGCTGGTGGACATTCCGGCCTCGCGCAGCCACATCGCTGAAAAAGAATTCAGCCATGAAGTCACCTCGCGCGGCAAACCTGGCCCCGAGTGCTCAGGCGGCATGCGTCAGGGCGTAAACGACTACACCGCCTGGTTCGCCGGAGATCAGGACATGGCCGGTCAGTATTTCGGCTACGACGGCCCCTGCCCGCCCTGGAACGACAGCGTGCTGCACCACTACATCTTCACGCTGTATGCGCTTGACGTGGCACGCTGCCCGGTGGACGGCGCGTTCAACGGCGCGCAACTGCGTGCGGCCCTCGCCGGGCATGTGCTGGCCCAGGCCAGTCTCACCGGCGCCTACACCCTCAACCCCGCCCTGCGCTGATCCATGTCCGATACCCCAGACGCTCCGACCCCCACGCCCCCGCAGAAAAAAAAGGGCATGAATGTGCAGCTCAGCGGGCTGCTGGGCATCCTGCTGGGCATCGTGGTGCTGGCGGGCATCTTCAGCCTGCTGCGTGACCGCCTGGTGAACGAGCCGGTGGACGCGCCCCAGCTTCAACTGGCCAATGACAGCCCGTGCATGGCCGATGGCCTCAAGGCGCTGGCCGCCAGCGGCAAACCCATCACCTACGGCCAGTTGGGCGCGCTGAAAAAACAGTGCGGCGAAGATGGCGAATGATCAGATCGGGTGCAGCGGGCGTGAAACACCGCCCTGCTTCACCCGCCCGAACTGCACCTGCACCCTGAACCCCTGAGCGGAAGCGCCCTGCGGCAAATCGCTCAGCGTGATCTCGGCATCATGCTGGCGGGCGATTTCGCGCACGATGGCCAGCCCCAGTCCGCTGCCCTCGCTGCCGTTGTCCAGAATGCGATAGAACGGCTCGAACACCAGCGCACGCTCCGCTTCGGGAATGCCGGGCCCGCTGTCATCCACCTGAAGCTGCACCACGGGCGCGCCGCGCGCGTCGTCAGCCGTCGCGCTGCGCAGCCGCAGGGCCACACTGCCTCCGGGCGGGGTGTAGGTGATCGCGTTGTGCAGCAGATTCTTGATGAGTTCCTGCAGCAACAAGGCGTTGCCGCGCACCGGCAGCGGCAGCGGGGGGCTGTCGAACTCCAGTTCCAGTTGCTTGTCAAGCGCCAGCATGGCCAGTTCCTGCATGGCCTCTGCGGCGGGCTGGCGCAGGTCGATGGTCTCGAACACGGCGCGCGCCGCGCCGCCCTGATTTTCCGCGCGGGTGAGCGCCAGCAACTGATTGACCAGCCGGGTGGTGCGCTCCACGCTGCGGCCGATCTGCCGCAGGCTGGCGCGCAGATCGGCCGGGTCGGTTTCGCGCTGCGCCAGTTCGGCCTGCATGCGCAGACCAGCCAGCGGGGTCTTGATCTGATGCGCGGCGTCGGCGATAAAGCGCTTTTGCGTCTGCAGCGACTGCTGCAAGCGGGCGAACAGACTGTTGATCGAATCGACCAGCGGCGCGATTTCTTCCGGCGCATCCTGCTCGTCGATCGGGCTGATGTCGTCTGCCCGGCGGCGGCGGATGCGCGCCTGCAATTCGTTGAGCGGCGCGATGCCCTGCCCCAGCCCGAACCACACCAGCAAGATGAAAATCGGCACCACGACGAATTGCGGCAGGATGACGCCCTGCACGATGTCGCGCGCCAGCCGGGTGCGCGCCTGCGTGCTCTGCGCCACCTGCACCAGCACGGGACCGGTCGCGCTGGCCCCGTGCTGCACCCGCGGCCAGACCCAGACCCCGGCCAGTCGTGCGCTGTGCGCGCCGATCTCGCTGTCCCGCCAGATCACCGTCAGCGGAGCACTCGCCTGCGTGGGCGGCAAGCTCGCCGGGGCGGGCAGGCTCGCCTCGCCCGCCAGCAGCGCACCGGTCTTGCTGCGCACCTGGTAGCCGAGAATGCCGCCCACTGGCGGCTGTCTCAGCGTCTGCTGCCACAGGGCCGACTGCGCCGCGCCCTGCGCGCCTTCGGTCTGCACCTGTGCGGCGAGTTGCAGCAGGGTGTGCTGCAGCGCCGCGTCGTAGGGTTTGGCGGAAATGGCCTGCGCCACCAGATAAGTGATGCCGATGGACAGCGGCCACAGCAACAGCATGGGCGCGAGCATCCAGTCGAGAATTTCGCCAAACAGCGAGCGTGGATGATGCCGACGTTTGCGCCCCGCCGCCCCTTCGGTCGGCTCGCCGGACGGCGAGATTTCAGGCATCGGTACGAGGAGGCGCGGCCGACTCGGCCGAAGGCGCGGCAACCGGGACGATTTTCTCCAGGCAGTAGCCCAGACCGCGCACCGTGGCGATACGCACCGGGCCGACTTCGATCTTCTTGCGCAGCCGGTGCACATACACCTCGATGGCGTTGGTGCTCACCTCCTCGCCCCACACGCACAGATGCTCGACGAGCTGGTCCTTGCTCACCAGCCGCCCGGCGCGCTGCAGCAGCACTTCGAGCAGGGTGAGTTCACGCGCCGAGAGTTCCACCACATGACCGTCGAGCGTGACCACGCGGCCGGTGATGTCGTAGTGCAGCGGACCGTGCTGGATGACGGCGCTGGCGCCGCCCATGCCCCGGCGCGACAGCGCGCGCACGCGGGCTTCGAGCTCCTGCAGCGCGAAGGGCTTGGCCATGTAATCGTCGGCCCCGAGATCGAGGCCGCGCACCTTGTCTTCCACGCTGTCTGCGGCGGTGAGAATGAGCACCGGCACGGTGGCGCCGCGCGCGCGCAGCTTGCGAAGCACCTCGAAGCCCGACAGCCGCGGCAGCCCCAGGTCGAGAATCAGCAGATCGAATTCGCTGGACTGCAGCGCCGCGTCGGCGCTGTTGCCGTCGGCCACCTGATCGACCGCATAACCCAGAGCGCGCAGCGAGCGCAGCAGGCCGTCGGCCAAGACCCGGTCATCTTCGGCAATCAGAATGCGCATGCTTGTCTCCACGATGTGCCCAATGCGCTGCCGTTGCGCCTGGATGTTTCGGGGGGATTTTAGGACGCGGCGGCGGCCCGTTCCTGCAAGGCGACAGGCAATGCCCCGCTCCATTGCAACTGCACCGTGCGCGTGGGGAAGGCAAACTCCGCGCCGATGCGCGCGCATTCACGCACCAGAC
>DYKQ01000115.1 GCA_020722545.1 Thiomonas intermedia
AAATATCGCGCTACAAAATCTTCGCGGTTGCGACAGATTTTCGATGGTAATACTACATTGCACGGTTTACCCACCGTTAACTTGCAAGCCGGTTGACATGGGTATAATATGCGTCAGGTAAAGCCTGAGGAGTCATCGTGGAAGCAGTCGAAGCACGTCCCCTTGAAAAAGAACGCAGCTTGAGCGGCTGGCTGACGCCGCGCCGCCTGCGCCAGTGGCGCGAAAACCTGACGGCCTATTTGATGATCGCGCCGGCCGTGATCTTGATCTTCGTATTCGGCATCTTCCCGGTCGGTTTTGCCCTTTTCGTCAGTATGCACCGCTGGCGGCTGAAGCGCGGCGAGGTCATCGGCCTGGACAATTACACCCTGGCGGTCGGCCCGCTGGCCTACCTGCTGGTTTTTGCGCTCGGTGTCGGCGCGCTGGTCTGGGCTTACTTCCAGTTCCGGCGGGTTTACCGCTCGATGAGCGAAAAATCGCTGCGCTTCTGGCTGCTGAACCTGCCGGGGATACTGCTGGCGGCTGCCGCTCTGGGTTTCGTCCGCTGGACGGTGGCGCTGCTGCCCAACATCCTCGACATTGCCGACAAGATCCGCGGCGTGGAACGAACCCGGGAACTGTTCATGCAGTTGCTCGGCGAAGCCTTCAACGCCGAAAACGTGCTGCCTGCCAGGGCGGCCATGCTGTGGCTGATCGCCGCCGCCGTGGCCGCTTTTTTGGTTGCAGCCTACCTGTGGCGCACTCCCGAAAACCCGCAGCGCCAGTTCGAGCTGGCCGCCGGCTGGCTGGGGGTAGGGGTCGGGGCGATCCTGCTGCCTTACGTCTATTCACAGATGATGGCCGCTTACGCCGCCGCCGTCCAGGCCGGGACGGATCCCGGCATCACCCCGCAACTGGTTAGCATTTCGACCGGGGCCATCCTGCTCTTCATCGGCTGGAAGATCTGGGGACGCGCCCACGAGCAGGGCAACACCTTCCTGTTCTTCCTGCGCCTGGTGGGGGCGATGGTCTTCATCACCGGCGGATGGATCATGGTCGGCGAACTGCCGGTCATCGTCGCTTCGGGCGACCCGGACCTGTGGGTGGGCCTGCGGGCGACGCTTTTCTACTCGCTGGGAACCATCCCGTTCCAACTGGGTATCTCCATTTTCCTGGCGGTGCTGCTCTTCCAGCAGTTGAAAGGCTCGCAGTTCTTCCGCATGATGTTCTTCATGCCTTACGTGACCCCGACGGTCGCCAGCGCGGCCGTCTTCCGCCAGTTGTTCTCCAACCGCTTGCAGGCCCCGGTCAACGCCGGGATGCGCGCTCTCGGCCTCGATCCGCTGCAATGGCTGTGGGAGCCGAAAGGCATCTTCCGCCTGATGGCAACCGGCTGGGGCATCGAAAACTGGCCCGCCTGGGCCGACGGTCCCAGCCTGGCGCTGGTGGTCATCATGATCTACTCGATCTGGGTCTTCGTCGGCTACGATACGGTCATCTACCTGGCCGGGCTGGGCAACATCCCCAAAGAGCTGAGCGAAGCCGCCGAGGTGGACGGGGCCAATCCCTGGCAGGTCTTCCGTTACATCACCTTCCCGATGCTCTCGCCGACCACCTACTTCCTGACCCTGATCTCGGTCATCGGGACGTTCAAAGCCTTCAACCACATCTGGGTCATGCGCCTGGACGCCGCCCTCGGCACGACCGACACTTTCAGCGTGGTCATCTTCACCGAATTCTTCGAGAAACTGCGTTACGGTTACGCTTCGGCCATGGCCTTTGTGCTCTTCGCCATCATCCTTTTGCTGACCTATTTCAACAACAAAATCCAGGGATCGAAGGTGTTCTATGGCTAAATACGTCAGCTTTTCCAGCCGCCGGCGTCGGCCAGCCTGGATCATCGCCCGCAACCTCCTCACCTACCTGTTCCTCAGCCTGGGCGTGATCGTCGCCGTCTTCCCCTTTTTTTGGATGGCCTCGACCTCGCTCATGTCCCTCGGCGAGGCACAGGGGACGCGGCTGATCCCTTCCGAGCTTCATTTCGAGAACTACGCCAACGCCTGGAAGGAAGCCAGCTTCTCGCTCTACATGTGGAACAGCGTCCGCATCACACTCCTGACCCTGGCCGGCGAGCTGACCTTCAGCATCCTCGCCGCCTATGCCTTTGCCCGCATCAAATTCCCCGGACGCGACTTCCTCTTCACGGTCATGCTCAGCACGATGATGATTCCAGGCATGGTCACGATCATCCCCAACTTCCTGACCGTCACCTGGCTGGGACGGATCGGCCCGCTCAAGTGGATCAACAACTGGCCCGCCCTGACCGTCCCGTTCATGGGCAGCATGTTTTCCATCTTCCTGTTGCGCCAGTTCTTCGCCCAGATCCCGGATGAGCTTTACGACGCGGCCCAGATAGACGGGGCGGGTCACCTGCGCTTTTTGTGGCAGGTCGTGTTGCCCCTCTCGAAAGCGCCGCTGATGGTGATCATCATCTTGTCGTTCATCGGCACCTGGAACGCGCTCGCCTGGCCGATGCTGGTGACTAACTCACCCGACTGGCGCCCTATCGCGGTAGGTCTGTTCAGTTTCATCGGCGAGGCCGGGCAAATGACCAACCTGATGATGGCCGGCGCGATGATCGCCATCCTGCCCATCCTTGTGCTGTATTTCTTCACCCAAAAGCAGTTCACCGAGTCCATTGCCCGCAGTGGGCTGAAAGGCTAGACCGAAAGGAGGTGGTTGTTCGCGAAAATCGAATTCACTCGCTCACCGGAACATTCAGATAATCTACCCAAGGAGATAAGAGAAATGTCTACCAAACTGTCCAAAGCAGTCTTCCTGCTTGTCGTGGTTTTCTCGCTGGTCCTGGCGGCCTGCGGACCGGCTGCCACGCCCACCGCTGAACCCCCCGCGCCGACCGAAGAACCCACCGCGGCGCCCGAACCAACCGAGGAACCTACCGCAGCTCCCACCGAAGAACCGATGAAGCCCGAAATTGACCCGACCGGCCAGACGGTCAACTTCTGGCACGTCTGGGGCACCGGCCTGCCCAACGAGACCATGCTCGCCATCGTGGACGATTTCAACGCCACCAACGAGTGGGGCATCACCGTCAACGCGGTTGACCAGGGCAACTACAGCAACCTCGAAGATGCCTTCAACGCCGCCATCCAGTCCGGCGACCTGCCCGACATGGTGACCGGCTACACCAACGCCATGGCCAACTGGTACGCGGTTGACGCAGTGGTTGACCTGGCCCCGTTCATGAACGATTCCTACTTCGGCCTGACCGACGAGGAGAAAGCCGCGTTCTTCGAGGGCGCGATCAACGGCGGCAAAGCCCCGGACGGCACTTTCTTCGCCTTCCCCATCAGCCAGTCCGAGAACGTGCTCTTCTACAACTCCGGCTGGGCCAAGGAACTCGGTTTCGAGAACCCGCCCGCCAACTACGAAGAGTTCAAAGCCCAGGCCTGCGCCGCGGCCGAAGCCAACAACAGCGACGACAATCCCGATAACGACGGCACGGGCGGCCTGGTGCTTTACGCCGGCGCTTCCAACGTGGCTTCGTTCGTGTTCGCCAACGGCGGCAACATGCAGAATGCGGACGGCACAGGCTACGACTTCACCGCCCAGTCGGTGGTGGATACGGCCAACTTCATGAAAGACCTGTGGGACGCCGGCTGCGCCTACCCGACCGAATCCTACCCGAACCCTGAGTTCGCCACCCGCAAGGCGCTCTTCACCATGAGTTCCACCGCCGGTCTGCCCTACCAGATCGCGGCTTTCGACGCTGCTGACGCCATCAAAGACGAGTGGACCATTATCCCCTTCCCCGGCAAAGACGGCGGCCAGGCCGTTGACCTGTTCGGCCAGTACGTTGCGATTGCCAACACCAATCCCGAGCGGATGATGGCCACCTGGGTCTTCGTCAAGTACCTGACCTCCCCCGAAGTCCAGGCCAAGTGGATCGAGGGCAGCGCTTACTACCCGACCCGCACCGACACCGTCCCGCTCCTGGCTGCCTACAGCGAAGCCAACCCGATCTGGGCTTACGGCCTGTCCTTCCTGCAATACGGCAAGGCCGAACCCGCCTGGCCCTCCTGGACCAGCGTGCGCCGCACTGTGGGCGACACCTTCAACGCCATCCTGGCCGGCACTCCCGCCGACATCCCGACCCAGCTGGCGGACTTGAACACCAAGGCTGCTGAAGCCATCATCGAAACCCAGCAGTAGCCTGGAACAGCCTGTTCAACCAAAAAGAGCGAGTCGCAACGACTCGCTCTTTTTGGAACTGTCTACCCTATTCTTCCTCGAACACGAACTTGGTCGGATTCTCGAAACAGGACCAGTAGTCCCGTAGGTCACGCTTCAAGCGTGACCTACATCTGGAGGCGCATCACACTAATTCCCAATCAACCGGATTAATTTGGGGTGGATTGCTTGGGGTGGATTGCATTCGCGCCGCGTTGCCCCTATACTTAATGAGAACCCAAGAGGAGCAGCCATGACGACTGAATACCATTTTGCTTTTTGGAACGTCGAGAACCTGTTCGACATCGAAAATGCCCCGCCGGAGCGCCGCAGCGACAAAGTGGCCCGCGCCATCAAGAAGGATATCAAAGGCTGGACGCAAGCCCGGCTCGACCGGAAGATCGCCCAGCTCGCGTCCATTATCCGCCAGATGAACGGGGGACGCGGCCCGGACCTGCTCGGCGTCTGCGAGGTGGAAAACCGCTTCGTGCTGGACCTGTTGGTGGGCGCGCTGGCCCCGTTGGCGCGGCCCTACCTGGTCATTCACCAGGACACCGCCGACCAGCGCGGCATTGACGTGGCTTTCATCTATGACGGGAGCCTCTTCCAGGTCGAGGCCGTTTTCGACCACGTGGTCATGCGCCGCACGGCCACGCGGGACATCGTCCAGGTCAACTTCATGACGGCCAGCAACCGTCGTTTCGTGGTGGTCGGCAACCACTGGCCGTCCCGCAGCGGCGGCCTCCTCGAGTCGGCGGCTTACCGGGCAATCGCGGGCGAGACGCTGGCCTACTTCCACCAGCGCATCTGGGAGGTCCACGGCAAGGACACGCCGGTGCTGGCGATGGGCGATTTCAACGACGAGCCGTTCGACCGCTCGCTGGTCAACTATGCCCTGGCGCTGCGCAGCGCCGCCAAGGTGCTCAACGGAACCAATCCATACTTCCACAATCTGATGTGGCCGTCGCTGGGGGAGGGGATCGGGTCGTTTTACTTCGACAATCTGCCTAACCTGCTCGACCAGTTCCTGGCCGACAAGAACATGGTCAAGAAGAGCGGCAAGATCAGGGCCTTGCCCGAAACGGTGCGGGTGTTGGCTTTCCCCGAAATGCTCCGCAAGGGCGACTATCCCGCCCCGCGTCCCTTCGGCGGGATGGGCAAACCCGTGGACGAGACCGGCTTCAGCGACCACTTCCCGATCGAGATGGTCGTCTCTGAAGCGTAGAGATTTCACCACGGAGAAGACCTTTTGAAACACGAAGGAACACGAAGGTGACGAAGGAAAAACGCCCGTAATTCGGGTCGTTTTTCTCACAAAGAGACCTGTGTGTTCGGAGTTTACTCTGAGCGAAGCCGAAGGGTGCCTTTGTGGTGAGCTATCCTTTCGCCAGATAAGCCCTGATGGAGGTGGCGGTGTAGCTGTCCACGTCCATCGCCAGCGCCTGTTCGGGCCTCACCCAGACGTAGGCCTGGGCTTCGTCGTTGAGGGTCACCTCCGTGCCCTCGGTCTTGCAGGCGAAGTCGAAGAAGATGAAATGACGCTCTTTCCAAAAAGCCGGGTCGTAGATGAACTGCTGGAAGTTGATGAATTCCGGGTCATAGACTTCCAGGCCGGTCTCTTCGCGGGCCTCGCGGCGCAGGGCGTCTTCGAGGGTCTCGCCCAGTTCCACGTGCCCGCCAGGGACGACCCACTTGCCCCGCCACTTGTGAGACTGCACCAGCAATATCTCGCCTCGCGGGTTGAAGATGAACGCGCCGACGGTCGGTTCGGGTGATGTTTGGTCTGCCATGTTTTGTCCTTTGTCTTTGATAAAGGCGTAAGTCGGATTGCCAATCTGACCTACCCCGGCGAACCAGCATTTTAACGCGAATGCCGCGAATGAGCGAATGTTTTCAAGCTGTCATTGCGAAGCCGTCCAGAGCGGAGACGCCCGCTTTTTGGCGTCGTAGTCGAAGGACGGCGAAACAATCTCCCTGATTTAACGAGAAGACTGCTTCCCTTCGACTTCCGCTTCACCTTCGTTCAGCGTCCGCTCAGGGCGGCAGCTCCTCCAATGACAGCGCGAATATTGGCGTAATTCGCGTTAGAATCAGCCCATGCCCGTCATCAAAATCCCCACCCCCTTCCGCTACTACACCGGCGGCCTGGACGAAATCCCCGCCAGTGGTTCCACCGTCGGCGAGGCCATGACCAGCTTGGTGGCGCAGTTCCCGGCCCTCAAGCCGCACCTGTACAGGAGCACCGGCGACCTGCGCGCCTTCGTCAACCTGTTCGTCAACGGGAGCAACGTCAGGGATTTGCAGGGGCTGGATACCCCGCTCGCCGAAGCCGATGAACTGCGCCTGGTCCCGTCCATTGCGGGAGGCCAGGTTTGCCCGCGAGTGCGTCGCACCTGACCTTTAGGTGAATCCCGCTAAGCGCCTCAGTCACAAGTTAAGCACCTTACCAATCTGTCAAGGATAGACAAATAGGCAAAA
>DYKQ01000116.1 GCA_020722545.1 Thiomonas intermedia
GCGCGCCATGGACCCGTTCTCGTCCTTCCTGCTGCTGGTGGGTAAAGTGCCGGGCAGCACGGCCACCTGCCCGAAATAAGCGGGATTTTTCAGATTTGAGACAGCAAAACGGCGTGCAAGAGCACGCCGTTTTGCTCTGTAGAGTCAGCTCATTGTCCGAGGTGAATCTGGTAAATGCTGGCGCTGCCGTCCGGCTTGGTGGAATCGAGCGTGACGTTGGTGATTCCGTCGTCAATGGCGATCTGCAGGGCGTTCGGGCCCGATTCAAACAAAACCTTGCCGGCAGTGGGCGTCTTGACGAAACCCCAGTTGCGGTTGCTGGCATTCTTTGAACGGGTCAGGGTCTGTTGGGCTTTGACGTAAGCGATGATGGCCTCACGGTTTTCATCGGGCGACTCGTAGATGACATAGCTCGAATCCGGGAAGGTCTTGCCGATGAATTTTCCCAGGCCGCTGGCACGGTAGTTGTTGGTCACGACGATGACCTCGGCATTCGGGTCGAGCGCCGCGCCCTTCATTTGCAGGTTAACGATGCGTTGGCCCACCGGCTTGGTCACGTCGATCTGGTAGGTGAGCCCCGCGCCCTGAATGACGTCGAAGTTGTATGAGGGGAAAGTCGGGTTGATGAGTTGCTGGTCTGCGGTTTTGGAGGGGTCGATGGTGTTGAAATATTGCGCCGACTTTTCGAGCCAGAGCTTCACATCCGCCCCGGTGACTTTCACCGCCTGCAGCGTGTTGGGGTAGACGTAGAGATCGGCCATGTTTTTGATGGCCACACCGCCGACAGGAATGTCGGTATAGCCGGTAGCGCGGAAATTCATCTTGAACGGCGCCGCCGCCGACAACACGGGCAAGCTCGCATATTGCTGCAAATTGGCATCGGCATACGACTTGTAGGCAGCGATCTGGGCATCGTTGATCAGTTGCACCACGCTGACATCGCCCACCTGCGTGAACTGACTGGCGATGCGGTACTCCGTGGCTCCTATGGGCGTGTTGACGTATTTGACCGTTGCATCATGCTCGGCCTGAATCAGCGCCTTGATCGCAGGATCGGCCGGAATGATGACCGCTGCGCCGCTGGCGTCTTTGGCGTTGATGGATTGCAGGCTGGACGTCGCGCTGGAGACCTTCCACTGCTTGCCGTCCCAGCTCAGATCCATTTTCATCAGACCCACGCTGTTGCCCCAGAAGCCGCCCATGATGGCGGGAACGCCTTTTATGGTGCCTTTGACGTTGTCGACGCCCTTGATGTTGGCGTAGTTCTTGCCATCGGGAAAGTAGCTGTGCGAGTGGCCCATGAATATCGCGTCGATGCCGGGTACGTCGGCCACGTAATAGGCGGCATTTTCCATCGTGGGGCTGTAAGGCGCGGTGGAAATGCCGCCGTGCACCAGGGCGACCACCAAATCCGCACCCTTGCCGCGCATTTCAGGCACGTACTTGGCGGCCATTTCCTTCACGCCTTCGGTGTAGACATTGCCTTCGAGCCAGCGCTTGTCCCACTGCATGATCGGCGGCGGCGTGAAGCCGATGACCCCGATCTTCAGCGTATAAGCCTTGCCGTCGCTGGCGGTGAACTTTCGGTCGAGCAGGGTATAGGGTGCGTACAGCCCCTGTTTGTCTGCGCTCTTGTACACGTTGGCGGTGACCAGCGGGAAGTCGGGCCCTTTGCAGTTGGCATACTGCGGGTTCCAGTTGGCGTTGTGCGTGACCTGGCTCAGAAAATCGAGACCGTAGTTGAACTCGTGATTCCCGACCGACATGGCGTCGTACTTCAGGTAGTTCATGGCCTTGAAGATGGCCAGGGTCTGGTCGCACGAGACGCGCTCCACGGTGGCCTGGTAGTCGGCCAGCGCCGTGCCCTGAATGGTGTCGCCGTTGTCGAACAGCAGCGTGTTGGGGTTGTCCTTGCGGATGGCCTGAATCAGCGTGGCGGCGCGGTCGAGACCGAGGGTGTTGGTGTCCTTGGTCGTGTAATAGTCGTAGCTCAGCACATTGGTGTGCAGATCGGTCGTCTCGACCATGGACAGGCTGAGCTTTGTACCCGCCGCTGGCGTTGCCGCCCCGGCGGTGTCTGGGGTTGGTGTGGTGGATGCGGTACTGCTGCCGCCGCCGCAGGCGGCAAGCGCAAGCGAGACGCTGCCGATGGCGACAAGCGCCGCGCGGCGGCTGGTGAAAAGAAATGCAGGGTGATTCATGGATGACTCCTGATGATTAGCGGGTTTTAGGGATATTGGCCGGGCTGGATTACCGCTGAAGCGCGCCAGTCTTGTCGTAGAAGTTCTGCGTCGAGTAATCGCTCACGGGCAGCTTGTTCAGCGTGCCGACCTTCTTGACGTAGTCGACGAAAGACTGGGCGTAGTCGAGATAGGTATCCAGCGCGCGGCCGCTATCGGTCACGGTCTTGAAGGTCAGGTAGCCGTCTTTGCCCTGGGCGATGTAGCTGTTGCTCACGACCTTGTAGGTGGCGGCAGGGTCGAGCGCGGTCCAGGCGCTGGCTTTCTTGCCCTTGACCTGCAGATTGCTGAAACGCTGTCCTTTAGGCAGAGAGACGTTCACGTCCCAGCGCAGACCTGCGGCGTAGGGGTAGGCGCCCGTCGAGCCGCCGGTCATCAGGGCATAGTCGAGTGCGTCCTCGAGCACCGCCTTGATCTCGGCGCCGGTCATGGTCAGCTCGGTGAGGGTGTTGGCGAAAGGCAGCAGGGTATAGGCGGTCTTGATGGTCACGTCGCCTGCGGGTACGTCGATGCGCACGCCACCCGCGTTCTGGATGGCGATGTCCGAAGTCAGGCTCTGTGCAAGAAAGGCCTGAGCCACGATGTTGGCAATGTCAGAGCCGTGAGCGCGGGTGGCGTCCGTGCAGCCTGTCGCCTTGGACGCACCGCCAGGAATGCGCACATGGCAGAGGTATTGCGCCGAGGTGCCGATGACCTGGGTTTCGAGCTGGCTGATTTGATCTTTGTATTTCTTGAGGACCGATTCCGCCGAGGCGTCGGGTGCAATCATCAGCAGTTGCGGGTCTTTGGCGATGGTGGCCTTGAGGGTGTCGAGTTCAGCTCCGGCGACGGTATAGGTTTTGCCGTCAGCATCCTTGCGGGTGAAGGTATCGCCCAGCAGCAGGTGCGGGACGCCTGTGCAGCTCTGCACCGTCTGGTCGGCGGCGAAGTTCACCTGCAGTTCACCGACGGCCTTGCCGTATTCCCAGGCCTGCGCGACGCAGACCGTGCTGCCGTCCTTGTTTTTCAGCAGGGTCGGATAGTTGCCGACCTTGGGTAGACCATAGCCTGAGAAGTCGCCCAGCAGGGTATGCGAATCGCCGCCCACGATCACGTCGACATCGGTGAGTTGCGGCGCGATCTGCTGGTCGAATGCGTAGCCCGCATGGCTGAGCAGCACGACGCGCCTGATACCTTGCGCCTTCAACTCATCGATGGCTTTTTGCGCCGCGGTGACTTCGTTGGCAAAGGCCGTGGTGGGCAGCGGGCGAGAGGAACCTTCGGTCTTGCCGACGACGGTCAGGCCGACGATGCCGATTTTCTCGCCGCCGATTTCTTTGATGACGAAGGGCTTGATGTAGTCGGTGGTCGACTTTGGAGCCAGAGGAGTTCCCAATTGCGGCGTGACATTGGCCGACAGCATCGGCGTCTTGCAGTTGCCGGCGTGCAGATCATCGATGAAGCGCTTGAGCCCCGCATCGCCATCATCGAACTCGTGATTGCCCACGGCCATGGCGTCGAAGCAGATGGTGTTCATCAACTCGGCATCGGCCTTGCCCTGGAACAGGGTGTAGTACAGCGTGCCGACCAGCGCGTCGCCGGCGTGCAGCTTGAGGGTGTTCGGATTTTTGGCGGCAATCTGATCGACGGCGGCCTTCACCCGGCCGAAGCCCCCGATCTGCACCTTGGTGGCGATGCCATCGAGCGTGAGCGCCGTAGTGGTCGGCGCCAGGTTGGAGTGCACGTCGTTGACGTGGGCAATGGTGACGGCAACGGCAGCATCGGGCTGGGCTGCGTCTGCCACTGAGGAGTTGCTCCCACCCCCGCAAGCAGCGAGCAAGGTGAGAGGAAGAAGGCTGGCGAGGAGAAGTTTTGTCGGTTTCATGGCGAATCATCGGTAACAACTAGATACAGTTGGACTGTATTTTTCGCACATGACAAGGATGTGTCTTCCGCGTGAGCGGCACGATGCAGCGCATCGCCATCGACCGGAGCGGCGAACTACAGCCACGGTGTTGCGCGGCGCAGCCGCCACGCACGGCAGGCCGGATCAGGTCAGCACGATGTCGTACTGTTGCTGCGAAAACGCGGGCTCGACCTGTAGCGACACGGGCTTGCCGATGAAGTCGGAGAGCGAGGCCAGGTGCTGGCTTTCTTCTTCGAGGAACAGGTCGATGACGTCGGCGGCGCCGACGATGCGGAACTCGCGCGGGTTGAATTGTTTGGCCTCGCGCAGGATTTCGCGCAGGATTTCATAGCACACGGTGCGCGCCGTTTTCACTTGCCCCAGCCCGCCGCAGGTCGGGCAGGGCTCCAGCAGCATGTGCGCCAGCGAGTCTCGGGTGCGCTTGCGGGTGAGTTCGACCAAGCCGAGTTGCGAGAACCCGCTGATGGTGACTTTCACCTTGTCGCGCGCAAGCGCCTTGCGCAGTTCGTCGAGCACGGCGGCGCGGTGCTGGGCGCTGTGCATGTCGATGAAGTCGATGATGATGATGCCGCCCAGATTGCGCAGCCGCAGTTGGCGGGCGATGGCCTGCGTGGCTTCGAGGTTGGTGCGGTAGATGGTGTCGTCGAAGTTGCGCGCGCCGACGAAACCGCCGGTGTTGACGTCGATGGTGGTCATCGCCTCGGTCTGGTCGATGATGAGGTAGCCGCCGGATTTGAGGTCGACCCGCCGCCCCAGCGCACGCTCGATTTCTTCATCCACATTCGCGGTCTCGAACAGCGGGCGCTCGCCGCGGTAGAGCTGCAGCCGCCCGCTGACCCGCGGCATGTACTCGGCGGCGAAACCCTGCAGCAGTTCGAAGTTTTCGCGCGAGTCGATCTGCACGCTGCGGGTGGCGTCGCTCACCAGGTCGCGCAGCACGCGCTGCGCCAGGCTGAGTTCCTGGTAGATCAGCGCGGGCGGGCCGACCTCGTGGCCGCGCTGCTGGATGGCCCGCCAGGTCTTGCGCAGGTAGGCGATGTCTTCGGCCAGCTCGGCGTCGCTGGCGTCCTCGGCATTGGTGCGCACGATGAAGCCTTGCGGGCCATCGGCATCTGCGGCGAGCAGCGCGCTCATGCGTTCGCGCAACGCGGTGCGCAGCTCGGCGCCGTCGATTTTCTGCGAAATGCCGATATGGTTGTCCTGCGGCAGATGCACCAGCATGCGTCCGGCCAGGCTGATCTGCGTGGTCAGGCGCGCGCCCTTGGTGTTGATCGGGTCTTTGAGCACCTGCACCATCAGCGTCTGGCCTTCGTAGATCAGCTTTTCGATGGGCTGAAGGGGCGGTGCTGTCGCGGCATCGCTGGCGGCCTCGGCGGGCACGGGGATGGCCTGGCGCTGCCACAGGTCGGCCACATGCAAAAAGGCGGTGCGCTCCAGGCCGATATCGATGAAAGCGGACTGCATGCCGGGCAGCACCCGTGCCACTTTGCCCAGATAGATATTGCCCACCAGACCGCGCTCCAGGCTGCGTTCGATGTGCAGCTCCTGCACCGCGGCGTGGGCCACCAGGGCGACCCGGGTTTCCTGCGGGGTGATGTTGATGAGGATGTCTTCGGGCGTCGGATTCATGGGCGCGTTGTCTCTGGTTGTGTGGGGCTGTGCGGGTGGGCAGACCAACCGGCTGCGCGCAGCAGCCGCAGCGTTTCAAACAGCGGCAGGCCGATGATGCCACTGGCGCTGCCGCTGAGGTGTTCGACGAACGCCGCGCCGCGCCCTTGCAGGGCATAGGCGCCGGCCTTGCCAAAGGGCTCGCCGCTGGCGATGTAGTCGGCAATGTCCTGCTCGCTCAGGGCGGCGAAACGCACCTGCGAGGTTTGCAGCGCCGCATGCCGCGCCGCGCCGCGCTGCACGCACACGGCGGTGAGCACTTCGTGCGTTTTGCGGGAAAGGGTGCGCAGTATGCGCGCCGCGTCGTCGGCGCTTTCCGGCTTGCCGAAAATCGCGCCGTCCAGCGCCACGGTGGTGTCGGCGCACAGCAGCACGGCGGCGTCGGGCGAGACCTCGGGGCGGCAGCGGGCCAGACGGCGCCGCGCGGCTTCCAGCTTGAGGCGGGTGACGCGCTGCACATAGTCGGCCGGAGGCTCGCCGGGCAGCGCGGCTTCCAGCGACTCGCTGTCTTCGTCGGGCAGCGGGGCCAGCAGCGCGAAGGACACGCCGACCTGCCGCAGCAACTCCTGCCGCCGCGGGCTGGCGGAGGCCAGATAGACGGTGATGGCGGACGTGCGGTCTGGGTTGGGCTGCATGCGGGGAGCGGAAAAGGGCGGAGTGCCTATTGTCCGTGTAAACGCCAGTGAAAGCCGGTTTATGCGGGTTTGCAGCGGTGCGGGCCGGGGCTTCTAGGGACACCTAGAATCTGCCCATGCATATTCATATTCTTGGCATTTGCGGCGCCTTCATGGG
>DYKQ01000117.1 GCA_020722545.1 Thiomonas intermedia
TAAACGTTCGCCGTGATTACGCGCTGCCGATCAGGATGCCTGTGGCGAAAACCAGCAAGCCGCCGACGACCACCTGCAGCACCGCCAGCCCGAAAGGCGTTTCCATGAAGCGCTTGCGGACCCAGGCAATCACGATCAACTCCACGCCGACCACGAGGAAGGCCAGCGTGGTGGCGAGGTGGAAGTTCGGGATCAGGTAGGGCAGGGTGTGGCCCAGGCCGCCCAATGCGGTCATCAGGCCGGTGATGCCGCCGCGCAGCCAAGGGCTGCCGCGTCCGGTGAGCGAGCCGTCGTCTGACATGGCTTCGGCGAAAGCCATGCTGATGCCGGCGCCCAGCGCGGCTGCGAGGCCCACCAGAAAGGCGGCCCAGGTGTCGTGCGTGGCGAAGGCCGCGGCGAACAGCGGCGCCAGGGTGGAGACCGAACCGTCCATCAACCCCGCCAGGCCAGGTTGAACGAAGCGCAGCACAAAGGCGCGGCGCTGGGTTTCGCGCTCGGAGCGTATGGCTTGCGGCGTGATGAACTGGTTGCCGAGCGCCTCGGCTTTCTCCTCGTGCTTGGCCTCGGCGGCGGCGAGATCGCCGAGCAATTGGCGGATGCCGGTATCGGTCGCGTGGCGCGCCGCCTTGGCGTAGAACATGCGCGACTCGGCCTCCATCACCTCGGCCTGGGCACGAAACTTGTCCAGATCGATCGGCTGCACCAGCCACAGCGGCTTGCGCTCGATGAAGCCGCGCACGTCCTGGCGGCGAATGAGCGGAATGCGGTCGCCAAACCGTTTGCGGTAGAGATCGAGCAGACGATGCCGGTGCGTGTTTTCTTCGGCCGCCATGCCGCGGAACAGGGCGGCCGTGTCGGGATAATCGGCGCTCACCGCCAGCGCGTACTGGCTGTAGATGCGCGCGTCGTCTTCCTCGAGTGAAATGGCCAGTGCGAGCAACTGCTGCTCGCTCAAGCTGGAGAAGTCCAGCGTGGCGGTGTTGCCTCTCATGGAGAACAGCGAGCTCAGGTTCATTTTTTGGGGTGTGGAAAACAGTGCGATTGCCCCCATTGTCGGCAGGTGCATGCGGCCGTGCAATGCGCCCCTAAAATGGGCTTATCGCGCCAAAACCTGGAGAATCGTGTGGAGCAACCTGTGATTGATGTCGACCTGGATGCGCGCGGACTGAACTGCCCGCTGCCCATCCTCAAGGCCAAGAAAGCGCTTGCCCAGATGCAAAGCGGCCAGGTGCTGCGCATCGTCTCCACCGACATCGGTTCGGTGAAAGACTTCCAGGCTTTCGCCCGTCAGACCGGCAACGCCCTGGTCGATCAGAAGACCGAGGGCGGCGAATACCACCACCTGTTGCGGCGGCGCTGATTCACTCTCGGCGCAGCCCCCGAAGCAGCGCCCAGCCCGCCCGCGCAGAGGCGACGAGCGCCGCCAGCACCCCGCCGCACAACCCGGCGTTGTTATCGCCGAAGGGTGTGACTCAACCCGTGCCGCAGGATTTGATGGCGCCCACGGTGTACCGTTAGGAGTTGCCGCCGGGCCGACTTGCACGGGGCGGCCCGTCACTGCCGGGAGCGTCAGTCTTCGCTACGTTCGGCGAGCAAGCTGTTGATGTAGGCGCTGAACTCCGGCCCGGTCTCGGGGTGAGACATGCCCAGTTGCACCGTGGCTTGGAGATAGCCGAGCTTGCTGCCGCAGTCGAAACGGCGGCCGCTGTAGCGATAGGCGTACACCGCTTCTTCTTGCAGCAGCGCGGAGATGCCGTCGGTCAGCTGAATTTCGCCGCCAGCGCCGGGTTTGCCGTTGCGCAGATGATGAAACACGCGGGGGCTGAGGATGTAGCGGCCCACGACCGCCTGGGTGCTGGGCGCGACGTCTGGAGCGGGTTTTTCGACGATGCCCGACAGCGAGGTCAGGCCGGGTGTGATTTCCTGCCCGCTGACGATGCCGTAGCGTTTGGTGTGCTCGCGCGGCACTTCTTCGGTGGCGAGGACGCTGCGGCCATGGCGACTGTGAATATCGACCATTTGCGCCATGACGGGCGGCTCGCCCACGAGCAAGTCATCGGCGAGGATGACGGCAAACGGCTCGTCGCCCACCAGACGCGCGGCGCACAGCACCGCCGCGCCCAGACCGTTGGCCACGGGCTGGCGCACGAACACACACTGCACGTTGTCGGGTTTGACGCTGCGCACCACGTCGAGCATGGTCTGTTTGCCCGCTTCTTCGAGCTGATGCTCCAGTTCGTAGGCGGTGTCGAAATGATCTTCGATGGCGCGCTTGTGGCGTCCGGTGACGAAAATCATTTCGGTGATGCCCGCCGCATATGCCTCTTCGACCGCATACTGAATGAGCGGCTTGTCGACCACGGGCATCATCTCTTTCGGAGTGGCTTTGGTCGCGGGCAGAAAACGCGTGCCGAGACCGGCAACGGGAAAGACGGCTTTGGTGATGGTCGGGGGCATGGGGAGTAACACGTTAGGGTCGGGAATGACACCGATACTAACAAGGGAATGATTGATGCTGCGGCGCAGTAAGCCACCGGGAATGCGGTGTTGGACTCCATCTGGCGGGAGAACTCAATCACGCCGTCGCGGGACATAGCCCGCGGCCAGAATGCGCGCCCAGACCGCGCGCTTTTCGGCCGGGCTCATCTCCACCCAGCGACCGACCTCCGCCGCGGTACGCAGGCAGCCGCGGCAAACCTCGTCGAACCCGGTGGAGCACACGCCGACGCAGGGGGTGTCGGGCTCGCCCGCATCGTCGGGTTGATCGGCTGAAGCGACCGAAGTGCGCGTCATACGGCGGCGCCTTGCAAGGCGAGGGCGCCGCTGCGCCCGGCAATGCTGCCCAAACTGACCGCATGGTGCGGCAATGAGGCCAGGTTCAGCGAGTCGGCATAACCGCGCATCGAGGTGCAATGCAAGCCAGCCGCCTTCCAGCCTTGCAGCAGACGGTCGAACACGGGAGCAAGACGACCGCCTTCCAGCTCGGCGTGCAGGGTGTAGACATGGTCGCGCCCGTCGGCGCTCAGGCGCAGGAGGTGATCGGCCACGTTGTGTTCGTTCAAGCCGTCCACGCCGATCAGCTCGTCAAGCGTGGGCAGAGTGGTCGGCAACTGCGGAATGGAAAGCGTGCGCCCCTGCACCACCGGCAGAAAGGGGTGCGTGCCCCGACCGTCCGAAGCCAGGGTGAAACCGAGTTCCTGCTCCAGCAGATAGGCCGCGTCGTTCATCTGCCAGCCGGCGGCGCCGTGCACTTGCGGGGCGCGGCCGAAGATGTCGCCATAGCGGTTGGCAGCGAGCTGCAGCTGACGGCGGGTCCAGTCGGCATTTTTGCGCACCACGTAGTCTTGCCAGAGGATGTGATCCCAGGTGTGCACGCCGGTCTCATGGCCGACGCGGTCGGCGTCGCGCATGGGAACTGCGGCGCGCAGACCGATGTCCGGGCCGGGCAGCAGCGTGCCGTACAGCAGGGTTTTCAGGCCATAGTGGCTGGTCACCGAAGTGCGCTGAACCTTGGCGAGGAAGCCGGGGCGAAACACCCGCTTGAGCGCGCGCCCGGTGTGATCTGGCCCGAGGCTGAACAGAAAGGTGGCGCGGAGTTGATGTTTGTCGAGCAGACGCAGCAGGGCAGGTACGCCTTCGAGCGTGCCCCGCAGGGTATCGACATCGACTTTGAGCGCAAGAATGGGCATGGAATCAGACAGAAATGGAGCAGGCCGCCAAGATCGACATCGTAGAGGACTTGACCTGATGCAGCCCTTGTGCAAAGCGGGTCTGCTTCAATGCTCGCAGACATTGAGAATGCTTCTGGAGGAATGGACATGCACGCCTTGTTTTCAACCTGTGATCTGTGCGATGCGCACCGCGACGCCCTGCACACCGATGCGCTGCGGGTGCTGCCGCCGGTTTTCCGCTCCTTTGGCAAGATCAGCCGCTTTCGCGGCCAGATCGTCACGGTGCAATGTCACGACGACAACGCGCTGGTGCGCGCCACCCTGGAGTCGGCCGGCATGGCCCGGGTGCTGGTGGTGGATGGCGCCGCTTCGATGAAACGCGCGCTGCTGGGCGGCAACCTGGCGGCGCTGGCCAGCCAGAACGGCTGGGCCGGGGTGCTGATCAACGGTTGCGTGCGCGACGTGCATGAAATTCAGCAGGCGCCCATCGGCGTGCTGGCGCTGGCATCCATGCCCGCTCCGCCGGAAAAGCACGGCAAAGGCAGGGTCGATGCCGTGGTGAACATTCAAGACGTGATCGTGCGCCCCGGCGAATGGCTCTACGCCGATGAAGACGGCGTGATCATCAGCCACAAGCAGCTCGGGCTGGCGCTCTGAAATCACGGGCGCCGCGGAGCAGATTCAGGTCAGAATGCGACGGCGGGCCAGGGGCGGATTGGTATCGAGGTAAGCGCGCAGGCCTTCAAAAATGGCGCGCGCGATTTGCTTGCGATAAGCCGGAGTCTGTAGCCGCGCCTCTTCTTCCGGGTTGCTGATGAAGGCGGTTTCCACCAGCATCGACGGAATGCTGGGCGACTTCAGCACCGCGAATCCCGCCTGCTGCACTTGCTTGGAATGCAGATGCACCAGCTCTCCCATCTTGCCCAGCGTGGGTCGGGCCATTTTCAGGCTGGCGTTGATCTGGGCGGTGGTGGACATGTCGAGCAGCACCTTGGCCACTTGATAGCTGCGCGAGTTGATGTCGATGCCGCCAATGGCGTCGGCCGCGTTCTCGCGTTGCGCCATCAGCCGCGCCTCCACGCTGGACGCGCCGCCATCGGACAGGCAATACACCGAAGCGCCGCGCGCCTCGGGCGTGAACCAGCCATCGGCATGGATGGAGGTGAACAGGTCGGCATTGGCCGATTGCGCCTTCTCCACCCGCGTCCACAGCGGCACGAAGTAGTCGCTGTCGCGCGTCATCATCACCCGCATGTGCGGCGTATTCATGGCCAGGTCGCGCAGGTGGCGGGCGATGAGCAGCACCACATCCTTTTCGTGCACCCCGCTGGGGCCCGTGGCGCCGGGGTCTTCGCCGCCATGGCCGGGGTCGATGGCCAGCAGCACGCTGCGAAAGTTGCGGCGGTCGCGGCGCACGGGGTTGGGGCGTTGCGCCGGGGGCGGCGTATCGGCGCGGGCGAACTGCTGCGGTTGTCCGGCCTGCGGGCTGTCGAGTTCGCTGCGGTGCTGGCGGATCCAGTCTCCAAGCGAATCGGACTGCTGCGGCCGGGCCTGGGCGAGGGTTTGCGGCGGTGCGGTGGAACCGGCGCCGAGCTGGCGTTCGCGGTCGAGCGCTTCCTGCTGCAGCATAAAGGTCATCAACCGGTCACCTGAATGGGCGGGATAAAGATCGAAGACCAGCCGGTTTTGATAGGCCGCAACCGGCAGCAGGCTGAAGACCTGCGGTTTGACCGCCTGCTTCAAGTCGATGACCAGGCGCACCACGTCGGGCTTGAACTGGCCCACGCGCACGTCTTTGATGAAGGGATCGTCCGCCTTCACTTTGCCCGCCAGATCGCGCAACTGGTTGTCGAGCTGCAGGCCCTGAATGTCCACCACGAGTCGCGGCGGATCGCTCAAGACCTGATGGGTTGCGCTCAGGGGGCCGTCCGACTCCAGCGTCAGCCGGGTGTACTCGGGCGCCGGCCAGACGCGGATGGACATCAAGGTCGCGCCCCGCGCAATCATGGGGGCCGTCAGCAGCAGCACGAGGCTGGACGATTGCACGAGAAAACGCCGACGCGGTGGGGTCAACATGTTCAGGCTCCTGCTCAAAAACCGGGGGAGCAGCAGCCCACCCACGGCATCAACCGGACTTCAAACCCTCCGGCAAGGCGCGAAACAAACGCTGTCCCAGTTCAGTCCCGGCCTGCAACGTGCACCGGCGCTGCTCTCCCAGCGGTTCGAGAAGCACGCTCAGGTCGGCAGCGGGCAGCAAATCCTGCGCGCGCTGCGGCCACTCGACCAGACTGACCCCCGGCCCGCCCACGACATCGCGCAGTCCAGAATCGTCCCACTCTTGCGGGTCTGAAAAGCGGTAAAGATCAATGTGATAAGCCGATGTCCGAAGAGTTCCCTTGAATTGTAGGTCCGGAATGTCAAGGGTGTACTCTTCCAGCAGACTGAAACTGGGACTTTTGATGCGCCCCTGCACGCCCAGTGCACGCAAAAAAGCGCGTGCAAAGGTGGTTTTCCCTGCGCCGAGATCGCCGTCGAGGGTGATCAGCAGGCGGGGCGTCGGGTGTTGCGCCCACGCCAAAGCCACGGCTTGAGCCAGCGCTTCGGTGTCGTGTTCGTTGGCAAGCAGCAGGGGCAGGGCGGCAGGAGGCATGGATAGATTTCCAGGAGTCTGTTGGGCTTGGGGCGCGTAGAGCGAAAAAGGGTGTGGGGATGGCCTGCGGCGGCGGATTTGCCGCCCCATAGCCGAAGCTATGGGGCAAAAAGCCGCTGCTGCAGGACGTCGCACAGCCATTTTGCAGCCCGCGATCCTCAAGTCCGACAGATCCTATTGATCCGGCACAATGAAGAATGAACTTT
>DYKQ01000118.1 GCA_020722545.1 Thiomonas intermedia
ATCGCCCGAACATAGGCGAATCAATGGGTTACGCAAAAATATGTCGAACTCGGGAAGTCCAGACGCCAGGCAAGGCAGCCCCCCAGATCGACCCGCCCTTGCTGGTGGCGCTGACGCGAACCTTCTACTGGCAGCAGTTGCTCGATGACGGGCGTGGTCGGCAGCGGCAGCGAGATCGCGCAGCGCGAAGGCCTGCCCCCCTCGACGGTCAACGAACTGCTGCGCTTGATGCTCCTGGAGCCTGCCATCATCCAGGGCATCCTGGCCGGGCAGCAGCCCAAGTGCATGAGCGTGCTGTGGTTTCAGCGGAACCCCGCTGCCGACCGACTGGGTGGCGCAACGGGAAGTGGTGGCGGGGTTGGCGCCTGACCGGGTTACGAGCCCTCGATCACCCGTGCCACATCACAGCGGCATTCGGCGCACTTGCCAACCAGCAGCAAGTCGCCACCCTTGATAGCGCCGCTGAAATGGGTGATCGGGGTCTCAAAACGGCACTGGCCGCACCAGACGTTGGACAGCAGCCGCTGGCGGATGTCGGCGGGAATCGACTCCCAGCGCTGACGGGCGGGCTTGTGAAAGCGGGCAAGGACTCAATCGCCACGGATCACTCCTCGAACAATTCAGAGTGCGTGCCTGCCCGCACAAAGATGATGGCGTTGGCATCCAGGCGGTAAATGAGCAGAAAATCGCCGCCGATGTGACATTCGCGGTGGTCGGCCCAATCACCCTTCAGCGGGTGATCCAGCCATTCAGGCCCCAGCGGCGCATCGTTGCCAATGAGCAGCAACATCGCCTCCTTGAGCCGCTTCAGGTCGTAGCGGCCCGAACGCGAGAGGCGTTCCCAGTCTTTGAGGAAAGTCTTGGTGTAATCGCTCGCCCTGGGCAGAAGCGCCCGCTTACTGCTGGCGGGCTTTTTGACTTGCACCGAAACTGGCGTTTTCGAGGTCATCGATCAGGGCGTCTGCAGACTCAAAACGGGCGGTGCACGCCTTGGCCATGGCGCGGGCTTCTTCCATCGCCGCGCGGGTCTGGGCGTTAGGCACCTTCAACTCCAGCGGGAAGGCTTGGTCGTTGACCACGCGCTTGAGCAGGATGCGTACGGCATCAGACACCGACAGCCCCATGGCTGCCAGAGCCTCGCTGGCTTGCGTCTTGATTTCGTCGTCCACCCGGACGTGCAGCATCGTGGAATGAGCCATGATCGAATCCTCCGTTTCCGCAATTATGTATCTCGATTGCGATACGGTCAAGTACTGCCGCCACGAGAGGCTTTCATCCAGATTGACCAACTTCTATGCGGGAACTGGCCATCAATAGCGCAGGGATGAGTGGTGCGCAGAGCGCCGTAGGACGCAAATCTGGCCGGTCGCTCTCCGGGTGGTTTGCTTCGCGGCGGGCATTGTGTGGGTGGGCGATCTGAAAACCCCGGCTTGGCCGACCTGTTCTCCCGGCGTCCGGTCTGGGCCAAGAAATGAGTCTGTCTGAGCCACAGCCGCTCGATGCGCGTCACCGGCTGGAAGAATTCGACTGCGGGAAAGGGGCGCTCACCGAATGGTTGCTGCGCAACGCGCGCCAGGCACAGGGGAGCGGTTCGGCGAGAACCTTTGTCGTATGCGATGCGGATCGCGTGGCCGGGTTCTATAGCCTGACCGTCGGTCAGATCGACACACTCGAAGCTCCCGAGCGGGTTCGTCGCGGGATGGGGCAGTATCCGATTCCGCTGATCATCCTGGCGAGGTTGGCTGTCGACCTCGACGACCAGAAACGCGGCTTAGGGTTGAGTCTCCTGCAGGATGCCATCCGCCGCGCCATCGCCGTTGCCGAGCATGCAGGCATCCGGGCGCTGCTGACCCATCCCCTCGATGCCGGGGCGGATGCGTTTTACCGGCGCTTCGGCTTTGAACCGACCCCGGTGAACGACAGGCAACTGATCCTTCTGCTCAAAGATGCACGGCGTTTCGCCGTGGCGTCACATTGAACCCAGAATTTCCATTAGGCCGGGCTTCGCCCCTACACGGGCGCTGGCGGGCGGTTTGGGGCGTCTTCGCCCCAAACCGCCGCGCCATCATCCCGTGTCCTAATGGAAAATCTGGGTTGAATCAGCATCGCACTTGGCTTCTACCTTCAATGAGGTTGCAAATCCCGCAGAATTCAACTTTGTCCCGCGACTTGCCCGATAAGCAGTGCCGTTCAACGACTCCCCCCTCAAACCTGCTCTATCGCCTGCCCCCAAGGCATCGGCAATGGAGAGGAGAATTTCAAATGATGCAACTCATCAACGTTTGTAAAAGCTACCCCATCCACCACGGCCGCAGCCAGCGGCAGGTGCTCGATCACATCAACTTCACGGTGAATCCCGGCGAAAAGTGGGGCATCATGGGGCGCAACGGCGCGGGCAAGTCCACCCTGATCCGCGTGATGAGCGGCTCGGACCGGCCGCAGAGCGGAACCGTGCGCAAGACGATGTCGATCTCCTGGCCGCTGGCATTTGGCGAAGCCTTTCAGGGCAGCCTGACAGGCAAGGACAACACCCGGCTGATCTCGCGGGTGTATGGGGTGGACTATCACAAGACGCTCGATATGGTGGAGAGTTTCGCCGAACTGGGGGCGTATCTGGGCGAGCCGGTGAAGAACTATTCATCGGGGATGCGCGCGCGCCTGGCTTTCGCCATTTCGATGGCGATCGAGTTCGATTGTTTTCTGATCGACGAAGCCATGTCGGTCGGCGACCACCGCTTTGCGGTGAAGTGCGACCAGGAGCTGTTTGAAAAACGCGGCGACCGGGCGATGGTCATCGTGGCGCACCAGACCGACCTGATTCGCAACCACTGCGACCATGCCGCCGTGCTGGAGGAAGGCCGCCTCACCGTTTATGACACGGTGGACGCGGCGATTCATGCTTACGAGAACCTTTGATTGCACCGCATGCGCTTGGCTGAGGATGTGCTGCTGATCGACGTCACCCGGCTGGCGGCCCGGCTGCTGGAAGGCAAGCACCCCACGGGGGTGGATCGCGTCAGCCTGGCGTACATCGACCATTTCCGCCCGCGCGCCCGCGCGGTGGTGCGGCACTGGGGGCGGTGGATGCAGCTCTCTCAGGGCGCGTCGCAACGCGTATTTGCGGCGCTGCTGGGCGAAGACCCGCAGCCGAAATCGACGCTGCGCCGCTGCGTGGCTGCGGCCTACGTGCTGCGATGGGGCCTCACGCCCGGTGCGCTGCTGTTCAACACCGGACACAGCGGGCTGGACGATCCGCGATATGCGCAGCGGGTGCATCATCACAAGGTGCGCCCTGTCTACTTCCTGCACGATCTCATTCCCCTCACCCACCCGGAATATTGCCGCGCAGGCGAGGTGGACAAACACCGTCAGCGGCTGCAGACCCTGCTGCGCACCGGGCATGGAGTCATTGCCAACTCGCAGGCGACAATGGACGACTTGATCGCCTACGCCGAGGCTGCGGCGCTGCCCGTGCCCGAGCGGGTGGTGGCCCATCTGGGTCTTTCGCCATTGCCCGACCCGCTGCCCCTGCCGCCGGTTGAACCGCCCTACTTCGTCGCGCTCGGCACCATCGAGGCGCGCAAGAATCATCTGTTGCTGCTGCAGGTCTGGCGCGTGCTGGCCGAGCGACTGGGCGCCGCAGCGCCCAAGCTGATCATCATTGGGCAACGCGGCTGGGAATGCGAGCAGGTGGTCGATCTGCTCGAACGCTGCGAAGCCCTGCACGCTGTGGTGCAGGAGGTGCCGCGCTGCGACGACGCGGAGCTGGCAACCTGGCTGGGCCATGCCCAGGCTTTGCTGTTCCCGTCTTTCGCCGAGGGGTATGGCTTGCCGCTGATCGAGGCGCTGGCCGCAGGCGTGCCGGTCATTGCCAGTGATCTGCCGGCATTCCGCGAGGTGGCGGGCGATCTGCCGCTTTACCTCGATCCCATCGATGGTCTGGGTTGGCTTGACGCGATTCTGGCCTTCGCACAAACACAGCATCCTGCGCGACAAACCCAACTGGATCGGCTGCGGGGATACGTGCCGCCCTCCTGGGCACAGCATTTCGGTCGGGTCGATGCGTGGTTGCATGGCCTTGATCGTCCTGCCGGAGCAGAACAACGTCCGGTTGCAGGAGATGGCATTGACCTTGCCCGCTGACTGGCTTGAAGCCCCTGTAGCCCCCCCTGACGCGTCGCACCGCTTGCGGGAATTGCCCAGCGTGTTGCATGTCGTGGCCTTCCCACGCTGGAAATGGCCCGTAATCCGGCAATGCTTTCCGGGGCGCACGCTGCGTTTCGTCGCCGCAGAAAACATTCCGCCCGATGCGCGCTGCCTGGTGCTGTGGGGCAAGGCCGCCGTCCCCCAGGGCGCCGCGCCCGATGCGCAAATCCTGCGGGTCGAAGACGGTTTTCTGCGCTCGGTCGGTCTGGGCGCCGAACTGGTGCGGCCGCTGTCTTGGGTCATCGATACGCGCGGGATTTACTACGACGCCAGTCAGGAGTCCGATCTGGAATGGTTGCTGGGCCATGCCACGTTTTCTCCAGCGCTGGTCGCACGCGCGCGGGCGCTGCGCGAGCGGATCGTGGCGTCGGGCCTGACCAAGTACAACGTCGGCGCAAAGGTGTGGCATCGGCCACCGCGGGCCTCGCGCGTGATTCTGGCGCCGGGGCAGGTGGAAAGCGATGCGTCCATCGCCTTCGGCGCGAGCGGCTTGCGCCGCAATATGGAGCTGCTGCGGCAGGTTCGGCAAGAGAACCCCGGTGCCTATGTCGTCTACAAGCCGCATCCCGACGTGGCTGCGCGGCTGCGCAAGACCGGAGTCGATGAAGATCGGGCGTTGGACTGGTGCGACGCCGTGGTGACCGACGTCCCCATGGATGTGTTGCTCGACAGCGTGGATGCGGTGCATGTGCTGACCTCGCTCGCAGGATTCGAGGCGCTGTTGCGCGGCAAAGTCGTCACCTGCCACGGCCAGCCTTTCTATGCCGGCTGGGGCCTGACGACAGACCGACTACCTCATCCCAGACGCCAACGAACCCTGCAACTCGATGAACTGGTCGCTGCAACATTGATTTTGTATCCGATCTATCTCAACGGAGAGGGCCGGGGTTTGTGCACGCCGGAGCAGGCGCTCGATGCACTCGCCGCATGGAAGGCCCGGAAAGGCACATCGCAACCCTGGTGGATCGAAATTTACCGATTCTTTCTGCGGCGGTTCATCGGCGTGCGTTAACCCGCCGAAACTTTGCGCTGAGCCGTTGCGCCATTTCGTCACGCCCTGGCCGAGGCGCCAAGAATCAGAGCCCGCCGTGCGCAGCCCAGAACGCCGCCGGGGTGAGAATGGGATAGCGCTCGGCAAGCGCAAGCAAGTCCTTGTCGCCCGTGATCAGATAGTGCGCCCCTTGCTCCTTGATCGCCGCCAGCAGCGTGCCGAGAACAGGCAGATCATCCGCATCGCGCAAATCGCTATCCGTCTCCGACTGAGGCTCCACGAGCTCGGCCTGAATCGAAAGGATATCCACCAAGTCTTCCATTTCTGCGCCGGAGAGCCCATGACGGTTTGCGAGCCTTGGAAGCACGCGGCGCAATTCGTCGAGGATGAACGCTGACAGCAGCACCTCGACCGATCCATGCCGCCACGCGGCCAAAATCTTGCCAGGAACACTGCCGGGGTAGGCGATGCCGGATAACAGCACGTTGGTGTCCAGAACAACCCGCAGGGTATGGTTCATGCCCGACCCTGCAGGGCCTCACGCGCCTTGCGACGCTCATCGGCAACAGCGGCTTCAATCTCGGCCACGCCATCTTCTTCCGCAATGGCGCCGAAGCCGGCCTCGATGCGCTGGCATAGCGCATCAAAACGCCCCTGCATGCGGCGGATACGCTCGAACAAGCGCGCATCCACCAGTGCGGCAACGGGTTTGCCGTCCTTGTTGATCAGAATGCTGTCATGCCGATACTGAACCTGGTTCAGCATCTCGCCCAGGTTTTGGCGGAAAGTGACCGCGTTGGTTTGTGTAATCATGGCTCCAAGCCCCTACTTAACCGTTATGACCATAATGATCATAATGCAAAACGCCCTGAATTCAGGCGGGGGATGTCAATTTTTCTCGTCGTCCAAAATTGCGCCTATCGGCTTGCCCACCGCATCGTGGATCAGCCGGTGCGCGGCTTCCCGCGCGGCCAGGCGTCTGCCTTCTTCCTCAAAAAACACGCCACGGATCTGCAGGGCGCCTGCCAGCGCCTTGAGAAAGTCTCTGACCAGTTCGGCATCTGGGGCTGCCGCCTCGGTCCAGAAGCGATCGAGTCCGTGTTGATGGGTCAGCCCCGGCACATCGAACACGGCCTGGCCCAAGACCACGAGCGGCGTGCCCAGATGCAGCGCGCGCATGCCCGTGGTGCTGTTGACGGTGACGACGCCTTGCGAGCGGGTGATCAGGGTGTCGAGATGCCCGCCCCGGAAGTAATGCACCCGATCCTCCACGCCCCATCGCCTGGCCTCCTTGCGCAGGATGCGCTCCCAGTTCTTGAG
>DYKQ01000119.1 GCA_020722545.1 Thiomonas intermedia
ATTCTGTTGGCCTGGCCCGTCGCGAGGCGGGCTTTCTTGGCAAGCGTTTGCCGCCAGCCCGGATATCAGTCAACAAAAGTGGCTTGTTGGTAGCTTTGCAGGGGCCTGCGTCTTCGCTTTGAAGCGACCGGCATCGCGCAGTTGACATCTGCAAGCCGCCTTGCAAGTTTGCAAGGCGAAAGCCGGAGTCTTGACAGCGTACTATCTGAGGAGTTGATATCTGCACGTTGCACGGTTTTTCTGGGGTACTGTCGCATATAGCAATTTCTTGCGGTTGATTTCAAGATATTTCAGAGATCTGGGGGATTTATGCATTGTCTTGTTTTTGAGGTGAAGTCGATTCAGGCGTTCATCTTCGCCTCTGGGCGACTGCGAGACGCGATCGGGGGGAGCGAACTCATCGATCTTCTGACGAACGAGGACAAAGAGCAGTCCGAAAACAACCTCCTCGACGCTGTGTTGGTCGCTTCGCAGACTCAACAGCAAATCAATTTTTCCAGGCGGGCGGGCGGAGCGTTTTATGCCTTCAGCGATGACGCCGCTGCGCTCGACCGCTTTGCTGCGTTGTGGAGCCTTGCCCTGCAGCACTGGGCGCCGGGGCTGGGCTTTATTTTCGGCCGCGGTGAAGGCGAGCACCCGCACAGCGCATTCGATCAGGCGCGCAAAGACGCGCAGGCGCAGTCGAGTCGGGAAAGAGATCTCCTCCCCGTGGTCAGCCCGCTGGCCGAGCGGTCGCGGCGCACGGGATGGGCGGCGGTCGATTGGGACAAAAAAGATGGCGCGATCGATGCGGCCATGCTGCGCAGCAAAAGCTTTGCCGATCTCAGCCGTGCCGGGTTCATCATGCGCAACTCCCCTCCTGAGGCGCAACTCAACTGGCGTGACTGGCCGCGCAATCTGGAACCCGAGACCGAAGAGGAGGGCGGGTTTCCATTTGCCGGTGCAGGTCGTGACATCGCTGTGATCCACGCCGACGGCAACGGCATGGGGCAGGTGCTGATCCGCATCAGTGAGACCGTCAAGCATTACCCCGAGAAATTTTTCAAGATTTACCAGGCCTTTTCCAAGGCGGTGGACGACAGCACCCGGCACGCCGCGCAACAGGCGGTGCGCGAC
This sequence comes from Thiomonas intermedia, assembly GCA_020722545.1. Lineage (GTDB taxonomy): Bacteria > Pseudomonadota > Gammaproteobacteria > Burkholderiales > Burkholderiaceae_C > Thiomonas > Thiomonas intermedia_B. Next base: position 1,117 of record DYKQ01000119.1, read on the forward strand.
GTGCTGTTGCCGGTGCGTCAACAGGGCGAGCTGCTGGCGGCGCGTCCCATTCTGCTCGGCGGGGATGACGTCATCGTGCTGGTGCGCGCCGACCTGGCGCTGGCGTATGTGCAGGCATTTGCCCGCGCCTTCGAGGAGAAAAGCCGGGAAAAGCTCAAAGAGCTGTCCGCACAAGGCGTCAAGGACCTGCCCGAGAAGCTGACCATGGGTTTTGGCATGGCCTTCATCGGCGCCAATCAGCCGTTTTCCATGGCGGCCGAGCTCTCGGTTTCCATCATGGAGCATGCCAAACAACAGGCCAAGAAGCCGGGGGCGGACAGCCCTATGCCGCCAACATCGCCCGCGTCGCCTGCACCGTCTTCAGTGGCGTTTTTCCGCGTTACCACGGCGCTCGTCGACGATTACGACACCTTGGTTCAGCGCGTGATGACCCACCGTGAAGGCGATCAGACCTACACCCACACGCTGGGCGCCTATGCCGTGCTGGAGGAGAGCGATTCTGGTTTGCCCAAGCTGGCCGATCTGGAACGGCTCGTGTCCTTGCTGCAGCAGCAAGACATGGCCCGTGGCCCGGTGCGCGGCCTGCTCAATCTCCTGCAGCTCGACCCCGCTCAGGCGCGAATCAGTTGGCGGCGGTGGAACCAGCGTATGAGGGAGACGCAGAAAACCCGGCTTGAGGAATTCAGTGCACTGATGCAGGCGCTGGTTCCAGGTTACTCGGCCAACGCCGATCTTCCCTACGCAAACAGCGGTTGCGCAGACGCATTCATCAGTCCATTGGGCGACGCCCTGGATCTGCTGGCCATTCGTCACCGTTCACTGTCAGACATCAAGGATCAAGAGCATCAGGAGAACGCAGCATGAGCACGCCGACCTTGCACATTCGATTGCAGAGCTATTGGCATTGCGGCACGGGCCGAGGGTTGGGCGCTGCCGTGGATGCCGCGGCCTACCGCGACAGTGACGATCTGCCGGCTATTCCTGGGCGGCACATCAAGGGGTTGCTGCGCGACGCCTTGGAGCAGGCGCAAGCTTGGGGGTGGAGCGGCCATGCTGACGGCTCGCTGCTCCAGACGCTTTTCGGTCAGCGCACCGAAGGCGGCCTGATCGGTTCGCCTCCCGCCTGCGGATTGATTCGCTTGAGCGATGCCCGCCTGTCTGACGATCTGTGCGCGTGGTTGCGCCATGAAGATCGCCGTTCGCAGCGCGCGGCGCTGTTTCGCGTGATGCAGTCCACGGCCATCAATGAGCGCACCGGCAGCGCAGAAGACCATAGCTTACGCGGCATCGAGGTCGTCGTGCCCCTGGACCTGCAAGCGCAGATCGAACCCTTGCCTGGAGCCACGCCGCCGCCCGACTGGGTCGCTCGCCTGCGCGAAGTGCTGCCCCTCATCCCCGCCATTGGCGGCCATCGCGGGCGCGGTCTGGGGCGGGCCCTGATTTCTCTGGAGGCGGCATGAACGCGTTGCAACAAAACCTCTCCATCACCCTGCTCGATGACTGCGTGTTCAGCGAGCGCGCGGCCACCGAAGGCATGCACGACACGCTGGACTGCATCCCCGGTTCCGCCTTGCTGGGCGCCGCAGCGGCTCAGCTCTATGCGCAACTCACGCCAGAACAAGCATTCGAAGCCTTTCACAGCGGACGTTTGCGCTTTGGCAATGGCCTGCCCGAGGTCGATGGCGCACTCGCCTGGCCCGTGCCCATGTGCTGGCATTACGCCAAGAACGACAAACCGCAGCGGGGGCGGTTCGATTCGCACAAGCTCCACAACTTTTTGCTCAAGGAGGCGATCAAGTCGGAAAAGGCCCAGGGGCAGGAGCAGGCCAAGCAATTACGCGACGGCTATGTCAGCGCTGCGGGTGTGTGGGTAAAACCCCTGCAGAACTACCGCATGAAAACCGCCATCGATGCCGCCACCGGTCGTGCAGCCGATGCCCAGCTCTTCGGCTATAGCGCATTGCAACGCGGGCAGCGCTTCATCGCCAGCATCGAGGCCGACGTCGATTTCGATCCGGCGCTTTTTTCCCGTGTGACACAAGTCTTGCAGGGGCAGGTTCTATTGGGCCGTTCACGCTCGGCGGAATATGGGCGCGTTCGCATCCGCCATGACGCCGCCGCCTCCGTTCAGTTCCAACCCGGTCCGTCCCAGGGGCAAACGCTCACGCTATGGCTGATTTCAGACCTGGCCCCTTGCGATGCGTACGGACAACCCACCTTGGCGCTCGATCCCCTGGCGCTGGGTCTGCCCGAAGGAAGCAAGATCAAATGGGACAAGACGTTTATCCGCTCCCGGCGCTACAGCCCCTGGAACGCCAAACGCCACGGTTTCGACGCCGAGCGCCAGGTGTTCATGGCCGGAAGCGTGTTGCAAGTAGAGCTTCCTGACGGCGCCGATGCAAAAGCAGTCGCCGAGCGGCTCAGCCAGGGCATGGGTCTGCACCGCGAGGCCGGCCTCGGCCGGGTGTGGGTCAATTCCCCCCTGTTGGCGACTGAGCATCCGGCATTCGCCAGCGCACCGAAAGCCGCCGATTCCAAACCCGTGTCCCGACCCGATCATCCCCTGATCCGCTGGCTTGAGCAGGGGGCCGTCTCCACCAACGACGTCGAGGAGCGGGTCGGCATGATGGCCGAGGAGTACAGAGCCGCCATCGAATCCGCCCGGCTGGCCAAAGGCTATCCGTCGGATGCCACCGATTTCTACCCCTCGCGCTCGCAATGGGGAAGCGTGCTCGAAGCGGCGCGCAGCAAACGCGGAGGCGATTTGTACGCCAGTCTTTTTGGCGGCAACGGCGTCATCAAGCCCGGCGGCAAGGGGTGGGATTTGGAGATTCCGCCGACAACCGCCAAAGACGGCTGGACCAAGCTGGCCGACTGGCTCAAAGCCAGGCTGGCTCCCGCGTCCCAGCAGACCTGCGACGCCGTGTTCGTGCAGCAACTCGCACGGCGTCTGATGGATCAACCCGCAAAACGCAAGGTTTGAATCATGAGCGATACCCCCTCCACTCGCCCCCATTCTCAACTGTTTCTTGCCCGGCTGGTCCTCGAGACGGTCACCCCGCTGTCCATCAGCACCGGCAGCCCGGACGGCGTATTCGACAGCGCCCTGGTGCGCGACGCCAACGATCTTCCGGCCATCCCCGCCACCAGCACCGCCGGGGTTCTGCGCACGCTGTGGACGCAGCAATACGGCGCAGATTCCGCGCGACTACTGTTCGGTTTCCAGCACGCCGATCAGGGCATGGCCTCGCGCCTGCACGTCGGCTGGGGTCATCTGCTCGATAGCCAAGGCCGCGCCGCCGTCGGCCTGCTGCTGGGCGACGCGGCAAAGCGTCTGCACAACGACGCCCTGTTCGACGACGTGCTGTCGCAGAAGGATGCGCCCGTGCATCGCAACCGCGTCCGCCTCACGCACAAGGGCGCAGCGGCGGATGCCGGCAAGTTCGACCGCAGCGTGCTTCCAGCGGGTCACCGCTTCGCCCTCGAACTGCGTCTGCACGCCGCGGCTGACGAGGCGGGCGAAACCTGGAACAACCTGCTCGCCCTGTTTTCCCACCCGGGGTTCCGGCTGGGCGGCGCCACCCGGGCGGGGTTAGGGCGCATGCGCGGCGTCAAGCTTCACACCGCGCATTTCGATCTGCGCGACAGTGCGCAGGCTCATGCGCTGGGCGAGCTGGGCGCCGATCCATCGGACACGCGCGGCCTCACGTCCCAAACCTACCCCGCAGCGGCTGTTGACCACTGGCTTGCGGCCACGCTCGAACTGGACGCCCGCAACCTCTGGCGCATCGGCCAGGGCGACGCGGTTCTAGGCCCCATGGGTCCCAGTGACAAAGAGCCCGATTTGCTCCCCGTCACCGAGCGTCGCATTCACTGGTCCGGCGATTCAGGGCGGGTCAACCACAGCCGCGAGCTGCTCTTGCCCGCCTCTTCGCTCAAAGGCGTGTTGGCCCATCGCACCGCCTTTCACGCCCGCAGGTTTGCCGGGATCTGGGCAGGCCAGAAGCCTGAGTGCGACAAAGACGGTCAGCCCATCGCCCCCCCCGAGGTGCAAGCCCTGTTCGGCAACGTCAAGGACAAACCCCGCGGGGCGCAAGACGGCCAGGGCTGGGCGGGCTGTCTGTTCATCGACGACACCTACCTGCCCGCAGAAAAAACCCAACGGCTGATGCACAACAGCATCGACCGTTTCACCGGCGGCGTGCGCGAGCACATGCTGTTCGAGGAGCAAAACGTCTTCGGCGGCCAGGCCCGTGTGCACCTGGCCCTGGACATGCATCGCCTGCAAGCCGCAGCCGCCGAGTACAAAACCACCGTCGGCAGCATTCAACGCGCCTTCAACGCGGCCTTGCAAGACCTGTGCGAAGGCCGCCTGGCGCTCGGCGCGCGCTCGACCTCAGGCAACGGATTTTTCCGTGCCGACCTGCCCCAAGCCCTCACCCGCCCCTGGCCGGAAACTCCCGGCGCCCAACAACCGGAGGCCGCATGAACGCCGTCACCCCGTCACAACTCCTGGCCGACTATCAGGCACTGCGCAACCGACCGGCAGGCAGCGATCTGCCGTCCATGCAGGCCGCCGGGCTTGAGCAGCAGCATCACCGCCATGCGCAGCCCGCCGCGATCTGGAGCGCCCTCCGCGACCATGCGCCTCGGCAGGGCTGGCTGCAGTTTCAGTCGCATCAGTCGAGTTTTCATGAAGGTCTGCCCAGCCCGCCCGCCGAATGGGGCGCGCTGCTGCAAGCCGAAGCCGTGACCGCGGACGGCCTGAGCCTGACGGTGCGCCGACAGCCGCAAGAAGGCTGGGTGCTCACCACATGCCGCCACCTCGAAGCGGGTGAGCTGCTCTGCGACATCGTGCGCCACCTCACCCACGCCGATTCCGGCGCCTTGACCTATCGCCGCTATTGGCAACTCGACCCCGTGCTCGGCGCCGTGCAGACGGCGGCCTGTTTCATCGGCTTTGAACAGCAAAAATCACAGGGAGTCTGACCATGACCACCGTACCCCACCGCGCCGATCCCGGCCGCTCCCCCCGCCCCGTCTCCAACTCCGGCCAGCGCGCTGCCCGGTCGCAGTCGGGCGGCGGCGGGTCGAACTTGATCTCCGCCCCCTACAACTTTGTTCCCCTGTCCAACCAGATCTTCAAGCCGGATTGGGGCAAGGACATCTCTCACGACATTCCCTTCCAGGACGGGTTCAGCGGCGAGCTGCACTACACCCTCACCGCCGACACGCCCTTGCTCGTCGGCGGCAAGCAGACCAAACCCGGCGATTCACAGCCCGGAGAAGTCAAGCCCTTCAAGCTGCCCGACGGCCGCTATGCCATCCCCGGCTCCAGCCTCAAGGGCATGCTGCGCAGCGTGGTGGAAATCGCCGGGTTCGGG
>DYKQ01000015.1:0-22666 GCA_020722545.1 Thiomonas intermedia
GAAAACGCCGGGCCGCCCCAAGTTTTCTCATCCCCCTCGGGGGGCCTGACGCGAACGCGGCAGGTCTGGGGGCGCTCTAAGGCAGCACGCGCCAGCGAGTCGTCGCGCTTGCGCGCGGCGAACTGCCGACAGGCGTTGCCGAAAGCGGCATAGATCGCGCGCGACACGGGGTTTTGCGCGGCCTGCCATTCGGGATGCCACTGCACCGCCAGCACAAAGCCAGCGTCGGTGCGGCGAGCGGGTTGATAGGTGTACGCCTCGACCAGGCCGTCGGGCGCATGCGCCTGCGCCAGCAGATCGGGGGCGAGGGTCTGGATGCCTTGGCCGTGCAGGCTGTTGACCTCCCAGGAATCCAAGCCAACGATGGCCTGCAGCATGCCGCCGGACACAGCCTGCACGCGGTGCGCGGGACCGTACTGCCCGGCGACATCCAGCGTGTCGTCTTCACGATGATCATCAAAGCCTTCGGTGTTGTGCACTTCCTGCAGCAGACTGCCGCCGAGCGCGACATTGATTTCCTGAAACCCGCGGCAGATGCCGAGCACCGGAATGCCGCGCGCGATGGCGGCGCGGATCAGCGGCAGTGTGGTGGCGTCGCGCGCCGGATCGGCTGGCGACTCAGGGTTGCGCAGCGCCTGGCCATAGTGGTGCGGCTCGATATTCGACGGCGAGCCGGTGAACACCAGCCCGTCCACATCACCCAGCACCGCATCCAGCGGCAGGCTCGCGCCCATTGAAGGCAGCAGCCAGGGCAACACGCCCGACAGCGGCAGCAGCGGGTCAACATATTTTTGCGTCACCGCATACGTCGGGTGCCCGCCGATCGACTTCAGGTCGGTGGTGACCGCAACGCGAGGCAAGAAGGTGAGGGTGGACATCATCAAAGCCGGATCAAAGACCAAGGAAACAAGGGCAGAAGCACACGGGCATGTTCCCTGTTTTAGTGCATTGCAACAAGAGGCGGAGCCTGAGGCAGCCGCTCAGTTTTCGCCCTGACTTGGTGCGACGCAACAAGGCAAGGCGCCATTCTGAATGAGCCTGAAAAACAAAAAATACTAGGGTTTTCCATGACTTAGCGCGACTCTATAGGCTCAATTTAGCTGCCAACTGGTACTCTCGGAAGTGCCACTCCCTGCTTTTATCATGGAGCCAGTTTTTACCTGCCGCGCCAACCCATGCGACCCCTTGCCCTGTCCGAACTCCTGCTCACCGAGCTTCAGCGCGCCGAAGGCGACGCGGCGGTCGCCCCGCCGCTCAACCGGCGCCTGTATCTCTCGCTGCGCGGCGCCATTCTGGCGGGTCGCATCACCGCCGGGGTGCAACTGCCGTCCACCCGCGATCTGGCGCGCGACCTGAATCTCTCGCGCAATACGGTGATGTCGGCCATCAACCAGCTCACGGCTGAAGGCTACCTCACCGCGCGCCAGGGCAGCGGCACTTTTGTCTCCGAGACCCTGCCCGAACTCGGCCCGCTCAGCCCGGCGCGCGGGCGCAAGCCGGCGCAGGCCGCCAGTGCGAACAGCGGCTCGCCGCGCGAGCTCTCGCAGCGCGGCAATCTGCTCACCGCGCAGTCGGGCTCGGCGGACTTTGAGGTGCAGCCCTTCGCGCCCGGCGAGATCGAGTTTGCCGAATTCCCCATTCAGCTCTGGCAAAAACTGCAAGCCAAGTATTGGCGCAGCCTCGACCGCGACCTGCTCGATTACGGCCAGGAAGGCGGCTATATGCCGCTGCGCGTGGCGATTGCGCAGTACCTCAGCCTGTCGCGCTCGGTGCGGGTGACGCCCGAGCAGGTGCTCATCACCTCGGGCACGCAGCAATCGCTCGATCTGGCCGCGCGCCTGCTCACCGATCACGGCGACGAGGCCTGGGTGGAAAACCCCTGCTACTGGGGCGCACGTCGGGCGTTGCAGGCTGCGGGGCTGGAGCTCAAGCCGATCGCGGTGGATTTGGAGGGCATGGCGCCGTCAGCGGCAGACTGGCAGCAGGGCAGGCCACGGCTGATCTACGTCACGCCCTCGCATCAATATCCGCTCGGCCATGTGATGAGCCTGCAGCGCCGCCGCGCCCTGCTGCAGTTCGCCGCGCAACAGCGCTGCTGGATTTTTGAGGACGATTACGACAGCGAATTCCGCTTCGGCGGCCGCCCCTTCGCCAGCCTGCAGGGGCTGGACGACCATGCGCAGGTGCTTTACTCAGGCACCTTCTCCAAGGTGATGTACCCCGGCATCCGTCTGGGCTATCTGGTGGCGCCGGTCGATCTGCTGCCCGCCTTCAACACCGGGCTCTACGACCTGTACCGCCCGGGTCAGCTCATGCTGCAGGCCGCTCTGACCGACTTCATCACCGAAGGCCATCTCAACACGCTCATCCGTCGTCTGCGCGTGGCCTATCAGGCACGGCGCGACGAGTTGGCGCGGCGCATCCAGCGCTGTCTGGGCGACCGGGTGCAGATCTCGGGCCAGGAATCCGGCCTGCATCTCTGTTTGCTGTTCGACACGCCGGGTGTGGACGACGAGGCCATCGCCCGCGCCGCCGACGCACAGGGCATGACGGTGCGGCCGCTATCGCGTTATTACCTCGGCGCACCGCAGCGCCGCGGGCTGATCCTCGGCTATGCCTATGTGCCCACCGAGCGCGTACCGCCCTGGGCGCAGAAGCTGTGCATGCTCATCCGCAGCCAGCTTCCCGACTGAAGCCGCAATCAAGCAGCGTGGGCCACGCCCGCCAGTTGCTCCATCCGGGTCTTGTCGTCGCGCAAGGCGGCCGCATCACCCGAAAAGACCATCTCGCCTTCAGACAGCACGTAGGCGCGATCAGCCAGTTGCAGCGCGAGGAAGGCGTTCTGCTCAACCAGCAGCACGGAAATTCCTTCGTCCTTCATGCGTCCCACCGTGCGCATCACCTCCTGCACGATCACAGGCGCCAAACCCTGCGAAGGTTCGTCAAGGATGAGCAGCTTGGGGTTGAGCAGCAGCGCGCGCGCAATGGACAGCATCTCCTGCTCGCCGCCTGAAAGGCGCCCGCCTTTGCTGGTTCGGCGTTCATGCAGACGTGGAAAGAGTTGGTACACGCCATCGATATTCCAGCGCCCCGGCGTTTCGTGCACCACCAGCAGGTTTTCGTGCACCGTGAGGTGCCCGAAGATCTTGCGTCCCTCGGGCACATAACCCACGCCCAGGCCCGCAATGCGGTGCGGCGAGGCGCCAGTCATGTCCTTGCCGAAGAATTTGATCTTGCCCTGGCGCGGCGGCGTCAGCCCCATGACCGAGCGCATCGTCGTGGTCTTGCCAGCGCCATTGCGGCCCAGCAGCGCGACGAGTTCGCCTTCGCCCACGGTCATCGACACGCCTTTGAGAATATGGCTTTTGTCGTAGTAGGCATGAATGTTGTCGAGTTCGAGAACGGCGGTCATAAGCGGAGAGTCCTGTGGAGATGTCGGCTTGGGTCAGAGCGGTCAGGCCGCTTGACCCAGATAAGCCGCCTGCACCCGTGCGTTGTTGGCAATTTCATCGGCCGTGCCCTCGGCGAGCAGCGTGCCGTTGTCGAGCACGGTGATGCGATCGGCGATGCCGAACACGATTTCCATGTCATGCTCCACGAACAGCGTGGCGATGCCCTGGTTCTTGTTCAGATCACGGATCAGCGCGGTCATATGGTGCGTCTCTTCATCTCCCATCCCGGCGGTGGGCTCGTCGAGCAGCAGCAGCTTGGGACGGCGGGCCAACGCAATGCCCACCTCGACCACCCTTTGGTCGCCGTGCGACATCTCGCCCGTCACCCGGTCCGCTTTGCCGCTGATCTTCACCAGATGCATCAACTCATCCACCTGATCGTCGATGCGTTTACGCAGGGCTCGCCCCATCCAAGGACGCAGATTCACGCCCTGCGCCACCTCAACGGCAATGCGCAGGTTTTCATACACCGTGAGCGAGCGGAAAATCTCGGTGATCTGGAAAGTGCGGATGATGCCGCGCTTGACCAGCTCACCGGGATTGACCGTCTGAATCGGCCTGCCATCAAAGGTGATCTGCCCTTCACTCGGCGGGAAAAACCCGCTGATCAGGTTGAACAGCGTGGTCTTTCCCGCGCCGTTGGGGCCAATGACCGCGCGCAACTCTCCGGGCTGCACCTCGATGGAAATGTCGGTCAGCGCCTTGAGGGCGCCAAAGCGGCGCGAGACGTTGTGCAGCTGCAGCAAGCTCATGATGTCTTCCCCTTGCGCTGCAAAAACCCCATCACACCCAGCGGGAAAAAAAGTACCGACAGCACAAAGATCAGGCCGATGACGGACATCCAGTTGTCAGTCACCGAGCTGGCGTAATCCCGCACCAGCACGAAGATGGCCGCCCCGACCAGTGGCCCCCAGAAGTTGCGCATTCCGCCCAGCACCGCAATCACCACCAAGTCGCCTGAAAAGGTGTAGTTCAAAGTGTTGGGCGAGGTGAAGTTGTCGAGCAGGGCGTTGAGTCCACCGGCCAGCGCCACGATCAGGCCAGACAGCGCGAAGGAAATCGCCGCATAGCGCTGCACCGGCAGGCCAAGAAAGGTCAGCCGCTTCTGGTTTTCGCGGATGGCCACAAAGGTGTGCCCCAGCGGAGAGTTCAGCACGATCCACAGCACCAGGGCGCCCAGCGCGAAGCAGGCCACGACGAGGTAATAAAAGCCCAGAGAGCCCATCGTCCAGTCGAACCCAAACAGATGCAGGGTGTGCCGGGAAAATCCGGTCAGCCCGTCATAGCCCCCGGTCACGGCCTGCCAGCGAATGGCGATGAAATAAAACATCTGGCCGATGGCAATGGTGATCATGGCGAAGTAGATGCCGCGACGACGCACGGCGATGGGCGCGAGCACAGCGGCCACAACGCCGCCCAGCAAAGTGCCTCCGAGCAGCGCCAACAGCACGTTGTGCGTCATGTACTTGAGCATCAAGCCGACGCCGTAGCTGCCCAGCCCGAAATAGGCGGCATGCCCGAACGACAGGCCGCCGGCATGCCCGAGCAGCAGATTCAGCCCCATGGCGGCCAGACCGTAGATCAGCACGCGCGAGGCGATGTCGTTGTAGCCGCCGACATAGTGCAGCCAGGCCGGGGCGGTGAGCAGCACCAGCGCCAGAATGCCGGTGCCGAGATGCTGCTTGAGGTTGGATGTTTGCATGGCAGATCGTGGAAGTGGAGCGGTATAGGCAGGCGTACTCATTCGAACAATCCCTCCTGTCCCATGAGTCCGCGCGGTCGCACCACGAGCATCAGCCCCATGATGAGGTAAATCACCGCCTCACTCGCCGCGGGAAAGTAGGCCGTGGTGATGCCCGAGGCCACCCCGATGAGCAGGCCGCCCAGCAGAGAACCCAGCAAGGAACCCACGCCCCCGACCACGATGGCGACAAAGGCCGGCATCAGCAGGCCGTCTCCCATCGTCGGCTCCAGCCCGAGCTGACCCGCCGCCAAAATACCGGCCACGCCCGCAAACACGATGCCGATGACAAAGTTCGCGGTGCGCAGCAGGTAAATGTTCACGCCAAGCGCCGATACGGTTTCGAGATCGGCATTGCCGGCGCGGATGCGGATGCCCAGTCGGGTGTAGCGCAGCACGGCGAACAGCACGGCAGTACCCACCAGAGCAACAGCAACAACAAAGAGGCGGTAGCCGGTGAGAAAGAAGTAGGTCTGGCTGAGGGGATGTCCCAACGATTCCGGGATGGACAGCGGCACCCCGTTGGCGCCCCAGACGGTGCGGATCACGTCCTGCATGATCAGCGCCAGACCGAAGGTCAGCAACAACGAATACAGCGGATCACGCTTGTACAGCCGACGAATGAGAAACACCTCGACCACCAGACCCAGCACCCCGGCGAGCAGTGGCGCCACGGCCAGCGCTCCCCAGAAGCCCAGGCTCGGCTCCAGCGTGTACGCGAAGTAGGCCGCCAGCGCCATGAACGCGCCCTGGGCGAAATTGATGGTGTTGTTCAGCCCGAGGATGAGCGCCAGACCGAGCGCCAGCAGCGCATAGAACGCTCCGATGATCAGTCCGTTGAACGTATTGAAAATAAGGACGAGATTCAAGGCAATGCCTCCGCAGCAGCAGATGGACAGGCTGCGGACTCGCGCAGCGGCGGGTCCGCAGGCACGCGCAGTGGCGCTTCAGGCGCGCGGAAGCACGCAGCCGGTTTCTGAAGGCGGCAGCGCGATCTTCTCGCCCGGCACGATGCCCGAAACATCGAACAGGTTCGGATACTTGCCCGTCTGAATCACGTGCCCCGGGAACATGCCCAGCATCAGTTGGTGATCCTGCGGACGGTAGAACACATTGCCGGGCTGAAGCGCGATCTCCGGGGGCAGCACCAGGCCCTCCATCGCCTTGACGACCTTGGCCGTTTCGAGCGACTTGGCCTTTTCCACCGCCAGCCGGATGGCATGCGTGGTGGCAAAACCAAACCATGCGCGCGCCGTCGGGTATTCACCTTTGTTGGCTGCGGTGTAACGCTTGACGAAATCCGCCACATGCGGAGTGTTCGGCTGGTTCCAGTACCACTCCATGGTCCACCAGCCGTAGCGGGCCGCCTCGGGCAGCGCCTGCGCCTGCTCCAGCTCGAACAAAGCACCGCCCACGGCGATGTCTTTGTTGATGCCGAATTGCGCGATCTGCTTCATGCAGTTGACCTGATCGTTACCGGCCAGCAGCAGGCACAGCACGTCGGGCGACTTGGCTTTCACGTCGATCAGATAGGACGAAAAATCGGTCGCCCCCACGGGCACCAGCGCACCGCCCACCACTGAGCCTCCCGCCTTCTTGAGCTGTGTGGTGTAGTCGGCCTGCTCAGACTGACCAAAGGCGTAGTCAGTGGTCAGGAAGTACCACTTCTTGCCGAATTTCTTGTAGAGCGTCTCGAAGTCGCCGGCCGTCAGCATCCAGGTGGTCGAGCAGGTGCGGAAGGTCGTGGTCTTGCACTCCTTGCCGGTCAGGCTATCGACGTGGCCGCCGGTACAGACGAAGAGCTTGTCGTGGCGATTGGCAAACTGCGACACGGCGAGCGAGGCCGCCGAGTTGACCGTGCCCATGAGGAAATCAACCTTGTTCTGGCTCAGCAGACGTGAGGCCTTGTCGACCGCAGTGCCGGGATTGCCCGCGCTGTCCTCCACGAAGATCTGCAGAGGACGGCCCATCACGCCGCCCGCCTTGTTGATCTCGGCTTCAGCGAATTTGGCGCCCTTGATTTCGCTCTGCCCGAGCGCTGCAAACGTGCTGGTGATCGGGTCGATCATGCCGATCCTCACTGGCGTCTCGCTGGCGCCCCAGCTCGGCACTTGAGCGCCCAGCAAAGCGGCCAAACCTGCCGCGCCGCCCGCCTTGATCAGCGTGCGACGATCCATCTGAACCTGCTCTTTTGAATCTTCCTTGTTCATGCCTGTCTCCTGTTGTGTCAACGAACTGAAATGACGTTTTTTGTGAACCGGGACGACTATAGGGAGGCGACTGGAAAAGAGATAGAGGAGGAACCGGGATGAATTGAAACCTCATGTAAGCCGCGTGAGCGCGCGTTATAGAGCGGTGAAAAACTTCGCCAAACAACGAGGGTGTACCCGCAGAAATCGCCAGCAAGGCGAAGGTGTTTTGCCTTGAGCTTGGGGAATCAAGCACCGAAGCCGCAGAGCGGCTACGACGTACTCACAACAGATCGCGCAGCCGGTACCAGAGCATGCCCAGCACCAGCGCGGGGGTGCGCAGCAGATCGCCGCCGGGGAAGGGCTTGTGGCGCAGGCGGGTGAACAGGTCGAAGCGCTCGGCCTGTCCGGCGATGGCCTCGGCGGCAAGCAGGCCGGCCATGCCGGTGAGCGCCAGGCCGTGGCCCGAGAAGCCCTGCAGATACAGCACATCCGGGGCGATGCGGCCGAAGTCGGGCGCGCGGTTCAGGGTGATATCGACAAAGCCGCCCCAGGCGTGGGTGATTCTCACATCGCTGAGTTGCGGATACACCGCCAGCATGCTGCGGCGCATGGCGGCGACCAGATCGCGCGGGGTGGCGGTGGAATAGCTCACCCGGCCGCCGAACAGCAGGCGGTCGTCGCCGGTGAGTCGGTAGTAATCGAGCACGAACTGGGTGTCGCACACGCAGGCGCGGTTGCGCACCAGAGACTTCGCTCGCTGCGCGCCGAGCGCTTCGGTGGCGATGATGTAAGTGCCCACGGGCATGATGCGCCGGGCCAGCTGCGGCGCCACATCGCCAAGTTGCACATTGCCCGCAAGCAGCACATGACTCGCGCGCACGCCGCCCTGCGCGGTTTGCACCAGGGCCTTGCCGCCACCGGCCTGCGCCGCGGGTTTGACGCTGATGACGGGCGATTGCTCGTGCAGCACCACCCCGGCGTTCAGTGCGGCGCGGCCCAGTCCCAAGGTGTAGTTGAGCGGGTGCAGGTGGCCGCCAAAATCGTCGAGCACTGCGGCGCAATAGCGTTTGCTGGCGATGAGTTCTCGGGTCTGCTGCGCGTCGAAGCTCTGCAGATGGGTGTAGCCGTATTCGCGCTGCATATGTTCGGCCCAGGCATGCAGCACGCGGGCTTTCTTGGGCGTGACCGCCACGCTCATCGCGCCGGGCGTCCAGTCGCAGTCGATGGCATATTCATCGATGCGGCTGCGCATCAGACGAATGGCGTCGAGCGACATTTCCCAGGCGAAGTGCGCGCTCTTGGCGCCGAGCTGGCGCTCGAACGGCTCCATCTCGCTGGCATAGCCCGCCAGCGCCTGGCCGCCGTTACGGCCCGAAGCGCCCCAGCCGATGTGTCGCCCTTCGAGCAGCACCACCTGCATGCCGCGCTTGCGCAGTTCCAGCGCGGCCGAAAGCCCCGCCAGCCCGCCGCCGACGATGCACACATCCGCCTGCACCTCGCCCTGCAGCGGCGCATGGCGCGGCGCGGCATGCGCGGAGTCGACGTAGTACGAGTTCTCGATCAGGCGCTGCGCCTGTTGTTCCAGCCGCATCATGCGCGGGATCCTTCCGGGTCAGGGGGAGACAGTTTTTTCAGAAGCGAGTCGCGCGCACAGATAAGTCCAGACGCACAGCGCGGCGATATTGGAGGTGAGTTCGGCGTGGTCGTAGGGCGGCGACACCTCCACGCAGTCCATGCCGACAAAAGGCAGCTGCATGGCGCACAACTCTTCAAGCAGCGACAGCACCTGCGCGCTGCTCAAGCCGCCGGGCTCGGGCGTGCCGGTGCCGGGGGCGAAGGCGGGGTCGAGACAGTCGATGTCGAGCGTGACATACACCGGGGCGTTGCTCGCGGCCAGCCGGGCGCGAATATCGGCGGTGATCGGTGCAAGCTGCGACGGGCTTTCCAGACCGCGCAGCTCGCGCGCGGTGATCACCCGGCCGCCGATGGCGTTGACGTATTCACGCGCTTCGCGCTCGGCGGCCGAGCGGATGCCCACCTGCACGAAGCTCTGCGGCGCCACCAGCCCTTCCTGCACCGCCTCGTAAACCCAGGTGCCGTGCCCCGATGGCTCACCGAAGTGGTCGGTCCAGGTATCGCAATGCGCATCGAAATGCAGCACCGCCAGCGGCTGTCCATGCACCGCGCGCAAAGCCCGCAGCAAAGACAAGGTGATGGAATGATCGCCACCCAGCCACACCATGTGCTGGCGCGCCATCAGCGGCTGCGCCTGCGCTTCGAGCGCGGCGCGCATCGTCTCCAGGCTGGTGTTGGGCAGATACAGATCGCCGTGATCGCACAGGTCTGCGGTAGGCGAAAGATCGAATAACGGGTGCGTGGCATCGCACAGCATCTGGCTGGCCTGGCGGATGGCGTTCGGCCCGAAGCGGGCGCCGGGGCGGTTGGTCACCGCCCCGTCCCAGGCCACGCCGGCCACGCCGAAGCGGGACGTCGGCGCATTCTCGGCGCTGGCTGCTGCGCCGAGAAACCGTTGCTGTGACAGATAGGCAAAAGCGTGTTGAACCATATTTTTCGAATGAGTGAACGGACTGCGAAGTTCAGTCCACGCCAATGAAGCCCTGCAAGCGGTCTGAACCATATCGACAATTTTTCATGAACGATAGAACCACTTCGCCCACCGCGCGCGGGGCCATTTCGGGTCTTGCCAGACGCTCGCAGGCTTGGCGATACTGCGCGTCGGCCGTTTTCCATCGCGTCTTCCGACGCCCACCGTCATGAGCCCCGCAAGCCTCCCCGCCGACCGCGTTGCCCGCTTTCACGCGGCTGAAACCGCCCGCTTCCTGGCCGAGCACCCGCGCTGCGCCTCGCTGCACCAGCAGGCGCAGCGCCACTTTCTGTTCGGCGTGCCCATGCACTGGATGGCCGATGCGCCTTCGCCCGTGCCGCTCTATGTGGACAAGGCGCAGGGCGCCCGATTGTTCGATGTGGACGGCCACGAGCTGATCGATTTTTGTCTGGGCGATACCGGCGCCATGTTCGGCCACAGCCCCGCAGCCATCGCCCGCACCCTGGCGGAGCACGGCGCGTTTGGCGCCACCACCATGTTGCCGTCCACGGTCGCGCTTGAAGTCGCTGATCTGCTGGAGCGGCGCTTCGGTCTGCCGATGTGGCAGTTCACCGCGACCGCCAGCGACGCCAATCGCTTCGTGCTGCGCTGGGCGCGCGCACTCACCGGGCGCCAGCACATCGTGGTGTTCAACGGCTGCTATCACGGCACGGTCGATGATGTGTTCGTCGATCTCGACGCGCAGGGGGCCGCTCACACCCGGCCCAGCCTGCTCGGCCAGGTGCACGACCTCACCACCTACACCCGCGTGGTCGAGTTCAACGACCTCGACGGCCTGCGGGCCGCGCTGGCCGCAGGCGACGTCGCCTGCGTGCTCACCGAGCCGGTGCTCACCAATATCGGCATGGTGCTGCCCGAGCCCGGTTTTGTCGAAGCCGTGCGTCAGCTCACCCGCGAGCACGGCGCATTGCTGGTGATGGACGAGACGCACACACTCTCCTGCGGCCCCGGAGGCTACTGCCGTGCGAACGATCTGCAGCCCGACGTGCTCATCCTCGGCAAGCCCATCGCCGGAGGCACGCCGGGCGCGGCCTATGGCTTCACGACCGAAGTCGGCACGCGCATGCAAGCCGTCAAGACCGCATCGCCGCCGGGCCATTCCGGCATCGGCACCACGCTGTCAGCGGGGCTGCTCACCCTGCGGCTGATGCGCACCATGCTGACCGACGTCATGACCGACGCCGCCTACGCCCATATGTTCGCCATCGCCAACCGCGTGGCCGACGGGCTGGAACGCGTGATCGAGAACCACGGTTTGCGGTGGACGGTGACGCGCCTCGGCGCACGCTGCGAAGTGCAGTTCGCCCCGCAGCGCCCGCGCAACGGCAGCGAGGCCCGCGCCGCCTTCGACGACGCGCTGGAGCCCGCGCTGCAGCTCGCGCTGCTCAACCGCGGCGTGCTGCTGACCCCCTTCCACAACATGCTGCTCGCCAGCCCGGCGCACACCGAAGCCGATGCAGATGCGCTGATCCGCGCCTTTGACGACGCGCTGACCGCGCTGCAAGCTGCTTGAGCCTGCGCCGATTCAGGGTTTGATGTATTCAAACCCCGCGTGTTCGAGCTGCATGATGCGCAGCACCCCGGCGGGCACGATGACTGCCTGCGGCGCCAGTACCGGCAGGTGGCCGAGTTTTTTCGCCATGCCTTCCATGGTGTTGTGGCAGGCGTCGAATTCGATGCCTTCGTCGTTCAACGAGGAAATGCGCTTGGCCACCGGGCTGTTCTTGAGCAGCATCTTCAGCCCCGGGCCATAGGCCACCACCACTACGCGCGCGTTTTCTTGGCCCACAGCGTTGAGAATGTTCAGCGCGTTGTTGAGCACCAGATCCCAGCGGGCCGGTTCATCTTCACTCACCTGCAGCACCACGTTGTATTTGGCGAACGGCAGCTTGTGAATGTAGGTCGGCGCGTCGAACTTGAAGTCGTTGAGCATCGACGGATTGGCCGCCTGGGCCTGCATCAGACCGGCGCCCAGCAGGGCAAAAGCCAGAGACAGATGGCGCGCGGGACGCATCAGCTTGCGGTGAAGGGGGGTACGAATCATGTTTGTCTCCTCGGTATGGGATGAATGTTTTGATTGCTTTTTATCACGCGTTGTCGACGACAATTGCTTCAGTGTGTATCTCCTGTCACGCGTTGTCGGTTGCCGTTTTTTGGGCCGCCTGCGAAGGGCCGCCCGGCACGCGGCCCTGCACAAGCGGGCGCTCAGAAACTGACCACGGGCAGGCCGCGTTGCTCCCACTCGTTCATGCCGCCGGGATATTCGCGCAGCCCCTTGCGCCCCATGATGCGGTCGATCACAAACCAGGCGCCAGCCGCGTACTGCCCGGTGTTGCAGTACACGATGCCCGGAGCGACACGTCGCACGCCGCCGCCTGCCAGCACCTTGCGGTAGACGTGCGCTGAGAGAAACCGCCAGGAGCCGTCATCCGCATTGCGATAAAGCAGCTCGGCGGGTAGGGGAGAGGCGCCGGCCAGTCTTCCGGCAACCGGCACCACGGGCGTGCGCTCAAGGCCCGCGAATTGAGCCAACGGGCGCGCGTCCAGCAGCAGCCCATGCGCACGCTGCGCCGCCTGCACTTCGGCCGTCGTCGCCAGCAGTGCCGGGTTCGGCGCCTGGGCCTTCCACTTGCTGGAACTCATGGGGGCGATGGCGTCGGTATCCACGTCATAACCGGCCGAAGTCCAGGCGTGCATGCCGCCATTGAGAATCGCAATCTGCTCCTGCGGCACGCCGAACACCTGCAGCTCCCAGGCGAAGAACGCCGCCTCCTGCAGCGAGGTGGCGTCGTCGCCGGTAGGCACGATCACAATGGGTTTTCCCGGCTCCAGTTGCACGGCCTGCATGGTTTCCTCAAACTCCTTGGCCGTGGGCAACATGAAGTCGATCTTCTTGCCGTCGATCACATGCTTTTGTCGCAGGCCCCAAAAGTTGACCGACAGCGCGTCCGGAATATGCCCGCCCACCTCTTCGAGCACTTTCTGCCCCTTGACCGTGGTGAACTTGGGATCGTTGGTGAGCGAGCCCAGGCTGTCGCGGATATCGACGATCTGCACCTGCTTCGCGTGGTCGTGCAGCCAGGGCGGCGTCACCAGCGCGCCCGGCAACACAGCCGCCTGCGCGGCGCTCGTCACCGCAGCGAACAGCCACGCCCCTAACCAGCCCTTGGGCAAACCCCATTGAGCAACTTTCATTCGACTCCTCCAGTTGTAATGATGATTGGAGTGCCGATTATTCTCAGGAGCAGTGCAGCAAAAACAGGGATTTATTGGGTTGACGGATATCGAATTTATGAATGATCCGTGCGAATCTCCAAGTGCCGAGCGCTCAACTCTGCACCAGCCGCTTGGATTTCGCGATGGAAAACAGCATGCCTGCGCCCAGCATGAGGGTGATGAGCGCGGTGCCGCCATAGCTGACGAAGGGCAGCGGCACGCCGACCACCGGCAGGATGCCCGACACCATGCCCATGTTGACGAAGGCGTAGAGGAAAAAAATCAGCGTGATGGAGGCGGCAAGCAGGCGCGAGAACAGCGTGGGCGCGTGGGCGGCGATCATCAGTCCGCGCACGATGAAAAAGGTGTAGGCGGCCAGCAGCATGAGATTGCCGGCCAGCCCCCACTCTTCGGCCAATACCGAGAACACGAAGTCGGTATGCGATTCGGGCACGAAGTTCAGATGCGCCTGGGTGCCGTGCAGGTAGCCCTGGCCGAACACCCCGCCGGAGCCGATGGCGATCATGCTCTGGATGATGTTGAAGCCCTTGCCCAGCGGGTCGCTCTGCGGGTCGAGCAGCATCATCAGCCGTTGGCGCTGGTAGTCGTGCATGAAGTGCCACATCACCGGCGCGCCAGCCGCAGCCAGCGCAAACAGCAAGGCGATGACCCGCCACGACAGCCCGGCGAAGAAGATGACGAAGGCCCCGGTGAGCAGCACCAGCAGCGCGGTGCCGAGGTCGGGCTGCTTCATGATGAGGCCGACGGGGATGAGCAGCAGCACCGTGGCGATGAAAAAATCCTTCACCCGGATCTGGCCCTCGCGCTTCTGGAAGTACCAGGCCAGCATCAGCGGCACGGCGATTTTCATGATCTCGGACGGCTGCACCACGGTGACGCCCAGATCGAGCCAGCGGCGCGCGCCCTTGCGCACCAGCCCGAACAGGGCCGTGGCGATGAGCAGCGCGACGCCAAAGGTGTAGACCGGCACGGCGATCTGCATCAGCCGCTGCGGCGGCACCTGCGCCGCGACGAACAGCACCAGAAAACCGATGCCCAGGTTGCGCAGATGATCGTCGAACGGCACATGCGCGTCCTGCAGGGCGGAGAACAGCACGATGCAGCCGATGGCCACCAGCCACAGCAGCGCGGCGGCCAGCGGTGCATCGAAGCCGGTGAGATAGGGGCGCACTCGCCGCCAGAGCGGCGGACGGCCGAAGGTTGCGCTCATAGCCTTACCCCTTCCGATTCATCACTCACATCGGGCCGGGCGCCGAAGCGGGTGAACAGCGGCGCGCGCACCCCGCCGCCGGGCCGCCCCAAGACGGGGTACGCCCCCTCGGGGGGCAGCGACCGCGTAGCGGGAGCGTGGGGGCCTGCGCATACCCCGCCCGTGCAGGCGGTGCGCGGGTAGTTGCCCACGGCCTCCGCATCGAAGGCGGCGGGCTGGGCGCGCGCGCTGGACGCGGCTGCCGGTGCAGGCGCGGGCTTCGCCGCAACTCCTGCGGCCCCCATCGCGGCGGCGGCGCCAGAAGCAGCACCAGAAGCCGCGCCCGCCGGAGCGGATGTCGCCGGAACAGGCGGCGGCTTGGCGCCAGGAATGATCGGCACGCCTTCGCGCTCGCCCGCGTAGGCAAACTGCACGGGCTGCGGCTTGGCGCCGCTGATCTTCTCGATTTCCTCATCGGTGGGGTAGAGACCGAGCAGGTGATAGTCGAGCGCCTTGCGCGCGATGGGCGCGGCCGCAACCCCGCCAAATCCGGCGTTTTCCACAATCATCGCCAGGGCGATCACCGGGTTGTCGGCCGGGGCGTAAACCACGTACAGCGCATGGTCGCGCAGATGATGGGCGATGTCCTTGGCGTCATAGGTCTGGTTCTGGCCCACGCTGAACACCTGCGCGGTGCCGGTCTTGCCTGCGCTGGTGTAAGGCGCGCCCTTGAAGGCTTCCGCCGCGGTGCCGCCGGTCTGGTTCACCGCCATCATGCCGCCGTGCACCACCTGCCAGTACGCCGGATCGAGGTCGACGCGCTGGGCCACTGGCGCGATCACCGGCGTGAAGCGGCGCGTGCCCATGTCTTCGATCGCACGCACCACGCGCGGCTCGTAGCGCGTGCCCTGATTGGCCAGCGTGGACAGCGCCGTGGCCATCTGCAGCGGGGTGAAACTGTTGTAGCCCTGGCCGATGCCCAGGCTGATGGTGTCTCCGGGGTACCAGCGCTGCTGCGCCGGGCTGCGAAAGGCCTTGCGCTTCCACTCGCGCGAAGGCAGCACGCCCTTGGCCTCGCCCTTGAGATCGATGCCGGTGACCTGACCGAAGCCGAACTGCTGCGTCCACTTGGCCATGCCGTCCACGCCCCAATCGTGCGCGACCATGTAGAAATACACGTCGCACGACACCTGAATGGCCTTGTGCATGTCGACGATGCCGTGCCCGCCTGGCACGTCATCGCGGAAGCGATGCCCGGCGAACATGAAATAGCCGGGGTCGTGAAAGCTCCACTGCGCGGTGCGGATGCCGTCGGTCAGCGCGCCCGTCGCCAGATAAGGCTTGTACGTCGAGCCCGGCGGAAAGGCGCCGCGCAGCACGCGGTTGAGCAGCGGCCGGTCGGGCGAGGTGTTGAGCGCGTCCCAGTTGACCTGATCGATGCCGTCGACGAACAGATTGGGATCGAAGGTGGGCATGGAGACGAAGGCCAGCACTTCGCCGTTGCGCGGATCGATGGCCACGCATGCCCCGCGCCGCTTGCCGTACAGGTCTTCGATGAGCTTCTGCAGCCGGATGTCCACTCCCAGCACCAGGTTCTGTCCGGGCGTGGCCGCCACGGTCTTGATCTTGCGCACCGGCCGCCCCACGGCATTGACCTCGACTTCCTCATAGCCGGTGATGCCATGCAGCTGCGTCTCGTAAGCCTGCTCCACGCCCGACTTGCCGATGTGGTCGGTGCCGAGGTAGTTGCTGGCGTCGTCGCTGTCGTCGATGCGCTGCTGCTCGGCCTGGTTGATGCGGCCGATATAGCCCAGCAGATGGCAGCCCAGCGCGCCCAGCGGATAGTTGCGAAACAGCCTTGCCCGCACATTCACGCCCGGAAAACGAAAGCGCTGCGCCACGAAGCGAGCCACCTCGTCATCGCTCAGCTTGTTGAGAATCGGCAGCGACTCGAAGCGCCGCGACTGTCCGAGCAGATTGTTGAAGCGCCGCTCGTCAAACGGCGTGATGGGCACGATGGCCTTGAGCGCATCGATGGTGTCCTGCAATGGGCCCTTCACCTTCGACGGCGTGATTTCCAGCGTGTAAGCCGCGTAGTTGTCGGCCAGGATGATGCCGTTGCGGTCGAGAATCAGCCCGCGCTGCGGCGGGATGGGAACGATGGCGATGCGGTTGTCGAGCGCCTGGGTCGAAAACTGCCGATGCCGCACCACCTGCAGCCACACCCAGCGACCGATCAGCAGCGCAAAGCTCAGCACCACCACGGCCGCGGCCAGAATCAGGCGGCGGCGGAAGCGGAACAGCTCGCGTTCGATATTGCGCAGCTCGGTCATCGCAAAGAAGGGTCAAACGAGAATGGAGCCCGTTGCGGGCGCAAAGTTCAGCACGTCCGCCATCACAGAGGTCGATTGCGGTCGGAATCCGGCGCGCGCCGCTGCGGCGCCAGCAGCAGCCAGGACAGCAAGGGCCACAGCGCCGCCTGCACAAACGGCGCCAGAAAAAACGCCCAGCCTGGAAAGCTGCCGCCAGCCCACATGCCCACCAGCAGCAACAGCACCTGCGCGGCCACAAACAGCGGCAGCACATGCAAAGCCTGCTGCAGCGGCGCAAACCACAGCAGCCGCCGGTGCAGCGTGATGGCGAAATAGCTCAGCACCGTGTAGATCAGCGCATGCTGCCCCAGCACCGAACCCTGCTGCACATCCACCGCCAGCCCCAGCACGAACGCCACGGCCATGCCCACGCGGCGCGGTTGATGCACATTCCAGAACACCAGAGTGAGCGCGACCAGATCGGGCATCCACGCCAGACGGCCCAGCGGCAAAAAGTCGATCAGCAGCGCCATCAGCAGACTCAGCGCGATGAACCAGGGGTTGACCGGCAGCAGCAACACCTCGCGCGCCCCGCCCGCAGGGGCCCGCGCGGAAGGCATGGCGCCCTGATCGGAACGACGGCGGCGGGGCAGGAAAGACACGGCAGTCAGATTAGCGTGAGGCGCCAGCGGCAGGCTTGGACGCCGCCTTGCCCGACTTTTGCATCTGCGGCTCGGCGGCCTTGACCGATGGCCCCGCCGCCAGCGGCGTGAGCGGCTGAAGCACCAGCACATGCCGTCCGCCTTCGACATCGGCAAGCGGCGCGCACATCACCCGGGCAAACGCCGTATCGCGCTGGCGCGTCACGGCAGTCACCCGCGCCACGCGCAGGCCCGCCGGATAGATGCCGTCCACCCCGCTGGTCACCAGCACATCGCCCACGCGCACATCGGCGGCAGCGGGCATCCAGCGCAGCTCCATGCCGCCCTGGCCCAGCCCCGGCTCGCCGTACACCACGCCGCGTTCGCCAGTACGCTGGTTCTGCACCGGCACCACGGCGTCGCGGTCGGTGATGAGGGTGACTTCGGCGCTCCACGGGTAATCGCGCGTGACCTGGCCGAGCAGCCCGGTTTCGTCGATCACCGGCGAGCCGAGTTCGACGCCCTGCAGACTGCCGCGGTCGATCACCACGGCGCGGCTGAACGGATCGCTGGCCTGCGCGCTGATCTGCGCCGCCACCGACTTTGGCGGCAGGCTCTGCTGCAACTGGAGCAGACCGCGCAGGCGGTTGTTTTCCAGCCGCAACTGCGCCTCCATCTGGGACTGCAAGGACAAGGCCACATTGGCGCGTTGCAAGCGGCTGATTTCAGCTTGCGCCTTGGCCGGCGCTTCAAGATAGCCGCTCAGTTGCCGCGACCAGTCCACCGGCGCCTGCGCCATGCGCTGCAAGGGATAGATCGCCACCGACAGGCCCTGGCGCAGCATGGGCGTGACCTTGAACCGCACATCCAGCGCCATCAGCAAAATGGCCAGCGCGGAGAACAGCACCAGCCGCGTGAGCGCAGAAGGCCCCTGCCGGAAAAACGGCGGAGGTGAACGCTCAAGAGTGCCGTAGGCCATGGGAACGAGAACAAACGCAGGGCGGAAAAGGACCGGGTCGAAACGGTTCGAATCGAAAGGGCCCGGATCAGATGCGTGGCGGTATCAGTGAAGCACCCTGGCGCACCCCGGGAAGACCGCCGATCCAAAAACCGCTGCAAAAAACGCCGCAAAAAAACGCCGATTACTCCGACGTGAAAATGGTGCCCAGCCGATCCATGCGCTCCAGCGCCATGCCGCTGCCGCGGGCCACGCAGGTCAGCGGGTCTTCGGCCACCAGCACCGGCAGGCCGGTTTCTTCGGCCAGCAGGCGGTCGAGGTCGCGCAGCAGCGCACCGCCGCCGGTGATCATCATGCCGCGCTCGGCGATGTCGGCGCCGAGTTCAGGCGGGGTTTGTTCGAGCGCGTTTTTCACCGCCGAGACGATCTGGTTGAGCGGATCGGTCAGCGCTTCGAGAATCTCATTGCTGGAAATGGTGAAGCTGCGCGGCACGCCTTCGCTCAAGTTTCGGCCCTTGACTTCCATTTCCTTGACCTCGGAGCCAGGGAAGGCCGAGCCGATCTGCTTCTTGATGGCTTCGGCCGTGGGCTCGCCGATCAGCATGCCGTAATTGCGGCGGATGTAATTGATGATGGCTTCGTCGAACTTGTCGCCGCCCACGCGCACACTGCCCTTGTACACCGTGCCGCCCAGTGAAATGACGCCGACCTCGGTGGTGCCGCCGCCGATGTCCACGATCATCGATCCGGTGGCTTCGCTGACCGGCAGCCCGGCGCCGATGGCTGCGGCCATCGGCTCCTCGATCAGGTACACCTCGCTGGCGCCCGCTCCCAGCGCCGACTCGCGAATGGCGCGGCGCTCGACCTGGGTGGAGCCGCAGGGCACGCAGATGATGATGCGCGGACTGGGGCGGAACAGCTTGGTGTCGTGCACCATCTTGATGAATTGCTTGAGCATCTGCTCGGTGACGGTGAAGTCGGCGATCACGCCGTCCTTCATCGGGCGGATGGCCTCGATATTGCCCGGCACCTTGCCCAGCATCTGCTTGGCTTCCTTGCCCACGGCCTGGATGGTTTTCTTGCCGCTGGGGCCGCCTTCGTGGCGGATGGCGACCACCGACGGCTCGTCGAGCACGATGCCCTTGCCGCGCACGTAGATCAGTGTGTTGGCGGTGCCGAGGTCGATGGCCAGATCCGTCGAAAAATACTGCCGGAATTTTCGGAACATGGAATATGAGGGCGGCAGCCGCGCGCCCGGCTTTCTGGTGATGTGTGAAATACGCAACAAACGGGCTTGATTTTTCGGTCAAATCCCGTGCGCCAAATCGAAGCATCATAACCCATGCATGCGCATAAAATGGGGTTTTCCGCTGGCATCCATCGGGGAAATGCCCCGATCCGTCCGCTTGCCTGACGGCAGGTTTTGCCGCCTCGGATGCTGCGCCTTCGATTCCCGCCCCACCATGTCACTCACTCTTCCCGATATCGACCGCCTGGCGCAACTCGCCCGGCTGGATCTGACCGCCAGCGAGCGCGACCACCTGCTGACCGACCTGAATGCGTTTTTCGCCGTGGTCGAACAAATGCGTGCGGTCAACACCGACGGCGTCGAGCCGCTGGCGCACCCGCTCTCCGCGGTGCAGGACATGCCGCTGCGCCTGCGCGACGACGCCGTGACCGAGGGCAATATCCGCGACGCCGCGCTGCGCAACGCGCCCGACGCGCAAGACGGCCTGTTCCTCGTGCCGAGGGTGGTCGAATGAGCGCCTCCCCGACCGATTTCGCCACAGCCGACCTGCGCACCCTGTCCGCTGCGCTGGCCGCGCGCGAGGTGTCCAGCGTCGAACTCACCCGCGCCGCACTCGACCGCATCGCCGCCCACACCGATCTGGGCGCCTTCCTCCACGTCGATGCCGAAGGCGCCCTGCAAGCCGCGCAGGCCGCCGACGCCGCCCGCGCCGCGGGCGATACCCGGCCGCTGCTGGGCGTGCCGCTGGCGCACAAAGACGTGTTCGTCACCCGCGCCCTGCCGGCCACCGCCGGTTCGCGCATGCTGGCCGGTTATGTCAGCCCGTTCGACGCCACCGTGGTCGCCCGTCTGGGCTCGGGCGCAGATGACTTTGCAGGCGCGGGCATGGTCACGGTCGGCAAGACCAATATGGACGAGTTCGCCATGGGCTCGGCCAACGAGAACTCGGCTTACGGCCCGGTGCGCAACCCTTGGGACTTGGCGGCCATTCCCGGCGGCTCCAGCGGCGGATCGGCGGCGGCGGTGGCCGCAAGGCTCGTTCCCGCCGCCACCGGCACCGACACCGGCGGCTCGATACGCCAGCCCGCGGCGATGTGCGGCATCACCGGCATCAAGCCGACCTACGGCCTGTGCTCGCGCTACGGCATGATCGCCTTCGCCTCCAGCCTCGACCAGGCCGGGCCGATGGCGCAGACCGCGTGGGACTGCGCCATGCTGCTTTCCGCGATGACCGGCTTCGACCCGCGCGACGCCACCAGCGTGCAGCGCGCCGTGCCCGACTATGTCGCCGCGCTCGATCAACCCCTGCCCGGCGCCACCGCCGCGCAGCCGCTCAAAGGCCTGCGCATCGGCCTGCCGCGCGAGTACTTCGGCGCGGGCCTTGCCGCCGATGTCGAAGCCGCCGTGCGCGACGCCCTCAAGACGATCGAGAACCTGGGCGCCACCTTGGTGGACGTGTCGCTGCCGCTGACCGAACTGTCCATTCCGGCCTACTACATCATCGCCCCGGCCGAGGCCAGCTCCAACCTGAGCCGATTCGACGGCGTGCGCTTCGGCCACCGCGCCGCGCAGTACAAAGACCTGGCCGAGATGTACGGCAAGAGCCGCGCCGAAGGCTTCGGCCCCGAGGTCAAGCGCCGCATCATGATCGGCGCCTACGTGCTGTCGCACGGCTATTACGACGCTTACTACCTGCAGGCGCAAAAGATCCGCCGCCTCATCGCCGACGACTTCGCCCGCGCCTTCACCCAGTGCGACGTGATCGCCGGTCCCGTGTCGCCCACCGTGGCGTGGAACCGGGGCGACAAGGCCGATCCGCTGGCCAATTACCTGGCTGACATCTACACCCTCTCGGCCAGCCTCGCCGGACTGCCGGGCATGAGCGTGCCCGCGGGCTTCGGCGCGGGCGCCAACGCGCGCCGCCCCGTCGGCCTGCAACTCATCGGCCCGCACTTCGCTGAAGAGCGTCTGCTGCAGGTGGCGCACCAGTTCCAGCAGGCGAGCGACTGGCATCGCCGCAGCCCCTTTGACCAAAGATGCCCATGACTACGACCCAGGTGCTGCACGGCGATTGCGGAGAAGTGCTCCAAGCCTTCCCCGATCAGAGCATCGATCTCATCGTCACATCGCCCCCCTATGCCGACCGGCGCAAGAACACCTATGGCGGCATCGCCCCGGAACACTATGTGGAATGGTTTCTGCCGCGCTCCGCTGAATTTCTGCGCGTGCTCAAACCCTCGGGATCGTTCATTCTGAATATCAAGGAAAAGGCCGAAAACGGCGAGCGCCACACCTATGTTCTCGAACTCATCCTCGCCTTGCGCCAACAGGGATGGCTGTGGACCGAGGAATACATCTGGCACAAACGCAACTGCTATCCCGGCAAGTGGCCCAATCGCTTTCGCGATGCCTGGGAGCGCTGCCTGCACTTCACCAAAGAGCGCAAGTTCACGATGAATCAGGAGGCGGTCATGGTGCCGATGGGCGATTGGGCGGGCAGTCGGCTCAAGTCACTGAGCAAGAACGACTTGGTGCGCTATGACTCGCAGGTCGGCAGCGGTTTCGGCAAAAACATCGCCAACTGGCTGGAGCGTCCCATGGCCTATCCCACCAATGTGCTGCACCTTGCCACCGAATGTGGGAACAAAAATCACAGCGCCGCGTTTCCACAAAATTTGCCAGAGTGGTTCATCAAGCTGTTCTCCAATCCCGGCGATACCGTGCTCGACCCCTTTGTCGGCTCTGGAACGACACTGAAGGCGGCGCATGAACTGGGCCGCAACGGCATTGGCATTGATCTCTCCGCAGAGTATTGCGACATGGCAAGACAAGCCGTCGGCAAACAACTGGCACTCATGGAGGAGGCTGCGATCTATGGACAAAATCCTTAGACAAAAACTCACTGCCTTCATCGAGAGCCATATTCCGATGTTCCACGACAAAAGGCTCCAAAGCCTGGAAGGACTTCAGCTCAAAACGGTGCTCAAACGAAAGAACCCTTATCTGTTCAAAGCCAAATACGTCGAATCGGCGCCCGATCTGGTGAAACAATTGCTTGATGCCCATCTC
>DYKQ01000015.1:22766-32872 GCA_020722545.1 Thiomonas intermedia
CAAGAAGAAACCCTCTTTGGCGATTTCCTGGAAAGCATGGCGATCGAGGTGTGCTCATGCGTTTACGGCGGTCGAAAATCGACCAGCGAAGGCATCGATCTGGAGTTTGATCGCGACGGCGTGCGCTATATCGTCTCCATCAAATCCGGCCCGAACTGGGGCAACTCCAGTCAGATCAAAAAAAATGCGCGAGCACTTCAAACAGGCGCGGCGCATCTACGGCCAGAGCAAGCACCTCATTGCCGTCAATGGATGTTGCTATGGCCGCGACGCCAAGCCCGAAAAAGGCGACTATCAAAAGCAATGCGGGCAGGCGTTCTGGGAACTGATTTCCGGCGAGGCTACGATGTATCAAGACATCATTGAACCCCTGGGCCATCAAGCCAAAGCGCGCAACGAAGAGTTCCAGAGCGCCTACGCCAAAGTGATCAATCGGTTCAGCGCCGGATTCATTGCAGAGTTTTGTCAGACGGACGGCGCCATCGACTGGCCAAAACTTGTCGCCTTCAATTCGTCGCGCGAGCAGCCCCGGCGTGGCATTCCAACCTGAGCCCGACGATGGATCTGCACACCTGGCTGACCTTCTTCGCCGCGAGCTGGCTGATCAGCCTCTCGCCCGGTGCGGGTGCGATTTCGTGCATGACCACGGGGCTGCGGCACGGCTGGCGTGTGGGCGTGTGGAACATCCTCGGCCTGCAACTGGGCATCGCCGCCATTCTGGTGGTGGTCGCCGCGGGGCTGGGCGCGCTGCTGGCCGCAAGCGAAACCGCGTTCAGCGTGGTCAAGTGGTTCGGCGTGGCTTATTTGCTGTGGCTGGGCGTCCAGCAATGGCGGGCGTCGGCGCATGGCTTGGTGGATGCGCACAGCCGGGTGCAGCAGGCCGAGCCTCCCGCGCGAAGCCAACTCGTGCTGCGCGGATTTCTCATCAACGCCAGCAACCCCAAGGGGCTGGTGTTCATGCTGGCGGTGCTGCCGCAGTTCATCAACCCCGTTGCGCCGCAACTGCCGCAATATCTGCTGTGCGGGCTTTCGCTGTTCATCACCGACATCGTGGTGATGAATGCCTACACCCTGCTGGCCGCGCGGGTGCTGCGCGCCCTGCGATCAAAGCAGCATCAACTCTGGCTGCAGCGCAGTTTTGGCAGCCTGTTCATCGGCGCTGCGCTGCTGCTCTCGGCGTTTCGCCGTTCAAACTAATCAAGGAATCTTGTCATGCAATGGGAAGTGGTCATCGGGCTGGAAACCCACGTTCAGCTCTCCACCCAGTCCAAGATGTTTTCCGCCGCGTCCACCGCGTTCGGCGCCGCGCCCAACACCCAGGCCTGCGCCGTCGATCTGGCGCTGCCCGGCGTGCTGCCGGTGGCCAACCGCGCTGCGGTGGAACGCGCCATCCGCCTCGGTCTGGCTCTAGGCGCCGTCATCGCGCCGCGCTCCGTCTTCGCGCGCAAGAACTACTTCTACCCCGACCTGCCCAAGGGCTACCAGATCAGCCAGTACGAGATTCCCGTGGTGCAGGGCGGGGTGGTCGAGTTTCTGGTGGACGGCAAACCGCACCGCCTGCAGCTCACCCGCGCCCACCTCGAAGAAGACGCGGGCAAGTCGCTGCACGAAGCCGGGCTGTTCGACCGCGCGGGCAACGCCGCCAGCGGCATCGACCTCAACCGCGCGGGCACGCCGCTGCTCGAAGTCGTCACCGAACCCGACATGCGCAGCGCGCGCGAAGCCGCCGAATACGCCCGCGCGCTGCATGCGCTGGTGGTCTGGCTAGACATCTGCGACGGCAATCTGCAGGAAGGCTCGTTCCGCTGCGACGCCAACGTCTCGGTGCGCCGCCCCGGCGAACCCTTGGGCACGCGCTGCGAGATCAAGAACCTCAACAGCTTTCGCTTCCTCGAAAAAGCCATCGAATTCGAGGTGCGCCGCCAGATCGAACTCCTCGAAGACGGCGGCAAGGTGGTGCAGGAAACCCGGCTGTACGACCCCGACAAGGGCGAGACCCGCACCATGCGCACCAAGGAAGACGCGCACGACTACCGCTACTTCCCCGACCCCGACCTGCCGCCGCTGGTCATCTCGCCCGAGTGGATCGAGCGGGTGCGCGCCGACATGCCCGAGCTTCCCGGCCAGATGGCCGCGCGCTTCGTCGCCACGCACGGCCTGAGCCCGGAGGCTGCGGCGCAGATGACCCAGACCCGCGCCCACGCCGCCTACTTCGAGGACTGCGTGGCCGCGGGCGCCGCGCCCAAACTCGCCGCCAACTGGATCATGGGCGAACTCGCCGCCCAGCTCAACCGCGACGAGCGCGACATCGCTGCCAGCCCCGTGAGCGCCACGCAACTGGCCGCGCTCACCCGCAAAATCGACGACGGCACGCTGTCGAGCAAGACCGCCAAGGAAGTTTTCGCCGCGCTGTGGGCGGGCGAGCACGGCGGCGACGTGGCCGCCATCATCGACGCGCGCGGCCTGGCGCAGATGAGCGACACCGCCGCGCTCCAGGCCGCCGTTGACGCCGTGCTCGCCGCCAACCCGAAGAACGTCGAGGAATACCGCGCCGGCAAAGACAAAGCCCTCAACGCCCTGGTCGGCCAGGTGATGAAAGCCACCGGCGGCCGCGCCAACCCGCAGCAGGTGGGGGAGATGCTGAAGAAAGCCGTGGGTTGATGCTGTTTTGCCTCGGCGTGCTGTTGGTGCGAAAACCAGCGGGCAAGTGCTGTGAAGCGAGACCTGACCTCAAACTCTTTCTTGTGGTCTGCTCATTCGGCCTGGTGGCAAGCCACGCATAGCTTGTTGCCATCGGGATCACGGAAATACGCACCGTAGTAGTTGGCGTGGTATTCAGGCCGCAGTCCAGGCTTGCCTTCGCATATACCCCCGCTGGCGAGCGCCATGGCGTGAACCCGATTGACTTGCTCTCGGGAATGAGCGAGGAACGCGACCATTTGCCCATTGCCGGGCTGATGCGGTTGCTGGTTGTAGGGACGGCCGATCAAAAACAAGGGCCTCGGACCTGGCGAAGATTCCCAACCAGCCCAAGGGCGCTCGGGCTCTTGGAAACGGAATTGCACGCCAAGTGCATCGAGCACCGGCTTGTAAAACGCCATTGCTCGGTCAAAGTCTGCGACGCCCACCATGACATGCGAGAACACTTGCCTTCTCCTTCGACAGCAAATCGCTTGATCGCTTTCAGCCGTTCTGCCTGAGCTGAAATCGTAGCCTCTCGCCCTGCCGCCGCCCTCATACCTTCCGACCGGCGCCCGCAGCCGATTCCAGCCACTGCCTCGCGGCCTGCGTCAGGATGGCGCTCACGCAGCCCTCGACGGTCACGGCGCGGTCGCGCAGGCGTTGCCCCAGATCGGCGGGCAGTTTGCAGGTGAGTTGCACCAGTTTGGGCGCACTTTCCTTGGGTTTGGCCTCGGTGGTGTGGACGGGCATTGTCCATCACCGCAGCCGGGTTGCGCCCTCAATGCAGCTTGATGCGCGGCTCGGTGGTGCGCGAGATCATGCGCGCCAGGGTGAGGAAGGCGGTCCTCCAGAAGCCGTGCAGGGCGTGCAGGTGCATGCGGTAGAGCAGCCAGTAGATGAAGCGGGCGAAATGACCTTCGATGAACAGGCTGCCCTTGGACAGGCCGCCCATGAGATTGCCCACGGTGCTGTGCTCGCCCAGCGACACCAGCGAGCCGAAGTCGCGGTAGCGAAAGGTCAGCAGCGGCCTGCCCTGCAGTTGCCGCGCGATCTGCCGGGCGATGAGGCTGGCCTGCTGGTGCGCGGCCTGGGCGCGCGGCGGCACGTTGCCGTCATGACCTTCCCAGACGCAGGCGGCGCAGTCGCCCAGCGCATAGATGGCGTCGTCGCGACTGGTCTGCAGCGTGGGGCGCACGACGAGCTGGTTGATGCGGTTGGTCTCCAGCCCGTCGATGTCGCGCAGGAAATCCGGGGCCTTGACGCCCGCCGCCCAGACCACCAGTTCGGCGGGCAGAAAGTCGCCGTCAGCCGTGCGCACGCCCGTCGCGGTGACTTCGGTCACGCGCTTGCCGGTGTGCATCTGCACGCCGAGCTTGGCCAGTTCGCCCGCGGCTGCGGCCGACAGCCGCTCGGGCAGCGCGGGCAGGATGCGGGGCGCGGCCTCGACCAAGCTCAGGCGCACGTCGCGCTCGGGGTCGATGCGGTCCAGGCCATAGGCGGCCAGCGCGCGCGTGGCGTTGTGCAGCTCGGCCACCAGTTCCACCCCGGTGGCCCCGGCGCCGATGGCCACGACCTTGAGCTGCTCCGGGCGCAGCGGCTCGACCTGGGTGTTGGCGGCGATGCAGGCATTCACCAGCCGCCGGTGAAAGCGCCGGGCGTCTTCGGGCGTGTCCAGCGCAATGGCATGTTCGGCCGCGCCGGGCGTGCCGAAGTCGTTGTTCTGACTGCCCACGGCGATCACCAGCATGTCATAGCCGATGCGCCGTCGCGGCACGATCTCGCGCCCCTCTTCGTCGAGCGTGGGCGCGACCAGCACTTCGCGACGCGCGCGGTCAAGCCCGTCCATGGCGCCGAGGCGGTACTTGAAGTGATGCCAGGTGGATTGGGCGAGGTAGTTCAGCTCGTTGTCATCAATGCCCAGGGTGCCGGCCGCCGCCTGGTGCAGCAGCGGTTTCCAGAGATGACTGCGGCCGCGTTCGATCAGCGTGATGTCGGCCTGACGGCGGCGACCCAGGGTGTCGCCCAGCCGCGTGGCCAGTTCCAGCCCGCCGGCGCCGCCACCGACGATGACGATGCGAGGCAGCGGAGAATCAGTAGAAGTCTGGGACATGATGATGGGTTGTCGGTGCAAGGCCTTATTGGAGACCGGCTTGCGTGCGGGCGCAAGCGGCTGCGCGACCACTAACATGCAGCCTCACGCCGCAGCCCGATCCTTGTCCGGGCGCCCGCGCGGCCTCAACCTGCAAGCCTCACGATGAACGAGAAGTATGACGCCAGCGCGGTGGAAGCCGCCGCGCAAGCCCACTGGCAAAGCACCGACGCCTACCGCGTGCGCGAAGACAAGCCGGGCGAAAAGTTCTACGCCTGCTCCATGCTGCCCTACCCATCGGGCAAGCTGCACATGGGCCATGTGCGCAACTACACCATCAACGACATGCTCACGCGCTACCTGCGCATGAATGGCTACAACGTGCTCATGCCCATGGGCTGGGACGCATTCGGCCTGCCGGCCGAAAACGCGGCGATGAAAAACAAGGTGCCCCCGGCGCAGTGGACCTACGACAACATCGCCTACATGAAAAAGCAGATGCAGGCGATGGGGCTGGCGATCGACTGGTCGCGCGAGGTGGCGACCTGCTCGCCCGAGTACTACAAGTGGAACCAGTGGATGTTTCTCAAGATGCTGGAAAAAGGCATTGCCGAGCGCCGCACCCAGGTCGTGAACTGGGACCCGGTGGACCAGACCGTGCTGGCCAATGAGCAGGTGATCGACGGCCGCGGCTGGAGAAGCGGCGCCGTGGTGGAGAAGCGCGAGATTCCCGGCTACTACCTCAAGATCACCGACTACGCCGAGGAACTGCTGGCCGCCGTGGCCGATCCGGCCGACAAGAACTATCTCGTCGGCTGGCCCGAGCGGGTGCGGCTGATGCAGGAAAACTGGATCGGCAAGAGCGCCGGGGTGCGTTTCGCCTTCCTCCACGCCATCCGCGACGACTCGGGCGCGTTGATCCAGGACGGCCGCCTGTATGTGTTCACCACCCGGGCGGACACCATCATGGGCGTGACCTTCTGCGCCGTGGCGCCTGAGCACCCGCTGGCCGCGCATGCGGCGGCGGGCAACGCCGAACTCGCCGCCTTCATCGCGCGCTGCCAGCAGGGCGGCGCCACCGAAGCCGAACTCGCACTGAAAGAGAAAGAGGGCATGCCCACCGGGCTGTTCGTCACGCATCCGCTGACCGGCGCGCAAGTGCCGGTGTGGGTCGGCAACTATGTACTGATGAGCTACGGCGACGGCGCGGTGATGGGCGTGCCCGCGCATGATGAACGCGACTTTGCCTTTGCCAAAAAGTACGGCCTGCCCATTCAGCAAGTCGTCGCGGTGAAGGGCGAGACCTTCAGCACGGACGCCTGGGCCGACTGGTATGGCGACAAGCAGCGCGCGGTTTGTGTCAACTCGGGCGATCTCGACGGCCTGCCCTACAAGGACGCCGTGGACAAAGTCGCCGAACTGCTCGCCGCCAAGGGTCTGGGCGAGAAGCGCACCACCTGGCGGCTGCGCGACTGGGGGATCAGCCGCCAGCGCTACTGGGGCACGCCGATTCCCATCATCCACTGCCCGGATTGCGGCGCGGTGCCGGTGCCGGAAAAAGACCTGCCGGTCGTCCTGCCCGAAGACCTGATTCCCGACGGCAGCGGCAACCCGCTGCACCAGTGCGCCGCCTTTGTCGACGTGGCCTGCCCGCAGTGCGGCAAACCGGCCAAGCGCGAAACTGACACCATGGACACCTTCGTCGATTCGAGTTGGTACTTCATGCGCTACACCTGCGCCGACAACCACGACGCCATGGTCGATGCCCGCACCGACTACTGGATGCCGATGGACCAGTACATCGGCGGCATCGAGCACGCCATCCTGCACCTGCTGTACGCGCGCTTCTGGACCAAGGTGATGCGCGACCTCGGGCTGGTCAAGACCGACGAACCCTTCACCCGCCTGCTCACGCAGGGCATGGTGCTCAACCACATCTACTCGCGCAAAACCCCGCAGGGCGGCATCGAGTATTTCTGGCCGCACGAGGTGGAGAACGTGTTCGACGCGCAGGGCAAGATCACTGGCGCCAGACTCAAGGCCGACGGCTCGGCGGTGGACTACGGCGGCGTGGGCACCATGAGCAAGAGCAAGAACAACGGCGTCGATCCGCAAGACCTGATCGACCGCTACGGCGCCGACACCGCCCGCCTGTTCACCATGTTCACCGCCCCGCCCGAAGCCACGCTGGAGTGGAACGACGCCGCGGTGGAAGGCGCGCACCGTTTTCTCAGGCGGGTGTGGGCCTTCGGGCTGAAGCTCAGCGCCCTGGCCGCGCCCGAGGCCGAACCGGGTGACGCCGCACGCAAGCTGCGTCGCGTGGTGCACCAGACCTTGCAGCAGGTGAATTTCGACTACGGTCGCATGCAGTACAACACCGTGGTGTCGGGTGCGATGAAACTGCTCAATGCCCTCGAAGGCGCCGATGCTGCTGCCGCAGGCATGTCGGTCGCGCTGCGCGAAGGCTTCGGCATTCTGCTGCGCGTGCTCTACCCCGCCACGCCGCACATCGCCCACGCCTTGTGGCAGGAACTCGGCTATGGCGCCGAGTTCGGCGATCTGCTCGACGCGCCCTGGCCGCAGGTCGATGAGGCCGCGCTGGTGCAGGACACCATCGAACTCATGCTGCAGGTCAACGGCAAGCTGCGCGGCGCCATTCAGGTGGCAGCCAGCGCCGACAAGGCCACGATCGAAGCCGCCGCGCTGTCCAGCGCCGACTTCGCCAGGTTCAGCGAGGGCAAGGCGGCGAAGAAGGTCATCGTGGTGCCGGGCCGGCTGGTCAATGTGGTGGTCTGAATGAAGCGTCGCAGCGTCCTCGCCTTCGCACCGCTTCTGGCCTTGAGCGCCTGCGGTTTTCAGTTGCGCGGCTCGACCAATCTATCGTTCAGCACGCTGTATGTGGCGGGCGCTGAGACCTCGGCCTTCGTCGTCGCGCTCAAGCGGCAGATCGCCGCCACCACTTCGACCCGCATCGCGCCAGACGCCCAGTCGGCGCAGGCGGTGTTCACCCTGCTGGGCGAATCGCAAACGCAGACCGCACAGGCCTACAACGCCGATGGCACGGTGGCGCAATACCTGCTGCGCTACACCGTGCGCTTTGAGCTCACCACGCCGCAGGGCAAGGTGCTGATCGCCCCGACCGACCTGAGCCAGACCAGCAATCTGAGCTACAACTCCAGCGCCACGCTGGCCAAGGCCAACGAGTCCGATCTGCTCTATCGCGGCATGCGCCAGGAACTCATCAACCGCGTGATGTTCCAGCTCGCCGCGGTGAAGGTGAACTGATGCAGCTCGCTGCCGACCAGCTCGACGCCCAGCTCGCCAATAAGCTCGGCGCGCTGTACGTGGTGTATGGCGACGAGACGCTGTTGGTGAACGAGGCGGTGGACGCCATTCGGGCCCGCGCCCGACAGCAGGGCTTCGACGAACGCGAGAGCCACACGGTGGAACGCGGCTTCGACTGGAGCCAGTTGCTTTCGGGCAGCCGCGAGATCAGCCTGTTCGGCGGCAGGCGGCTCATCGAACTGCGCATTCCGGGCGGCAAACCCGGACGCGACGGCGGCGAAGCGCTGGCGGCGCTGTCCGGTCATCTCTCGCCCGATGTGATGGCCGTGGTCATCCTGCCCCGTCTGGATGCAGCCACCCAGAAGTCGGCCTGGTTCAGCGCCCTGAACCAGGGTGGCGTGGTGGTGCGGGTGGACAGCATTGAACTGGCGCAACTGCCGCGCTGGATCGCCGCACGGCTGCAGCGCCACGGCTTCACCCTTCCGCCGGGCGACGCGGGCCGGGCGCTCACCGATTTTCTGGTGGCGCGGGTGGAAGGCAATCTGCTGGCCGCCCATCAGGAGATCGAAAAGCTCGCGCTGCTGTGCCCGCCCGGCCCGCTCGATCCCGATACGGTGGAACAGGCGGTGCTGAACGTGGCGCGCTACAGCGTGTTCAAGCTCGGTGAAGCGGTGCTGGGCGGCGATGTCGCCCGGCTGCGCCGCATGCTCGACGGCCTGCAGGCCGAAGGCGTGGCCCCGGTGCTGGTGCACTGGACGCTGGCCGACGACATTCGCGCCTGGCTGCGCATCCGCCAGGGGCTGGACGCGGGGCAGGCGCTGCCCGCGCTGCTGCGCGCCAACCGCATCTGGGGCGTGAAGGAAAAGCTGCTGGAACGCGCCTTGCCACGCCTGCGCACGCCCGATCTGGAGCGGCTGCTGCAACTCGCCGCGCAGTGCGATCTGGCGGTCAAGGGCCTGCGCCCTGACTCCCTGCCGCGCGCACCGTGGGAGGCGCTGCAGGTGCTCGCGCTGTCCATGCTCGACGCCCTCTGGCCCACGCCGCCGGGCGCCCGGCAAGGCCGTAGACTGGTTCTGCGCCCGGCGCTTTGAGTGAATGCCTCAAGATCGCGAGTTGCGGGCTTGTGAACTCTGCGGCATTGCCCGGCTCTGAGCAAAGTCCGCCGCCTTTTTGCAACCTCTCTCACCGAAACGTCATGCCCATTTTCCCGCCTCGCTCCCCCATCTCTGGCCGACTGAGCCACACCCTGGCCGCACTCGGCCTGTCGGCTGCCGCCCTGCTGCCCGCTGCATTCGCGCAGGCAGCGCCCGCGCCCGTACCCGACAACGTGCCCAGTTTCACCGCAGGCCCGGATGATGTGATGCGCGTGCTGCCCGCGCAACTGCTGCCCGCGCTGCAGGTCAACTGCCACGGCGTGAAGAGCGCTGCGCCCGCCTGGCGCGCGCAGCTCGACGCCTCTGCCGCCTTGCTGGTCAACCTCAATCAGGTGACGGCGCCGGAGAAGCAGGCGGTCTTGCCGATGGCCCTGTTGTGCCCCGCGCCCAGCCCGCTCGCCGCCGCGTGGAGCCGGGCTGCAGAACAAGCCAGCAATCTGGTCAAACTCGACTTTCCCGGTGCGCCTGAGCAGGTCACCGGCGCCAGCTTCATCGGCCCGAAGGGCGGGCGGGTGCTGATCGTCAACCGCAGCGCGCAGGCCGTTCGGGTCAAACTGGGAACCTGGGTGAGCAAGGCCGCGCGGTTGGATCAATACACCGAGCCGGGCGCCGCAGCTCAGCCGCCCAAGGTCGTGCATCTGCGCCGCGCCTTGGGCACGCAGGATGCGCAAGGCATTCTGTTGCCGCCGATGTCGCTTAGCGTGGTCGGGTGAACAACGACGTTGTTGCCGGGCCGGATTTTCACCAGATCACGGAATGATGGCGCGGCAGGCCGCGCCCCCTCCCGGCCTCCCCCACTGCGTGGAGGAGGTGAGAACAGCGCTGCGCGACGCTTCGGATGCCCCTCCCGGCCTCCCCCACTGCGTGGAGGAGGTGAGAACAGCGCTGCGCGACGC
>DYKQ01000015.1:32972-34816 GCA_020722545.1 Thiomonas intermedia
TTCGGATGCCCCTCCCGGCCTCCCCCACTGCGTGGAGGAGGAGTGTTTGCTCCCTCTCCACTTGTGGGGAGGGCTGGGGTGGGGGGAGGGTTTGGCCCCGCGCTTCGCGCCCGCCAGCGCCCGCATGGGAGCGAGGCCATGCCTGATGGGCGATCTGGATTCAACCCAGCTTCAGTCAGCCCACTGCCGCAGTTCGTTCAACCCGACCACGCCCGACCAGGGCTGGCTGCCGATGCGTCCGGTCGCGGGGGCGTCAGCCTCCCCCAAACCGTCGAGCCAGGCCAGCGCGCCGTCGAAGTTTTCGTGATGGGTGTAAGCGCCGGTGGTGACCACGGTGCGCAGACCGGCGCCGTGCGCCGCGCGCAGGCCGTTGGTGGAGTCTTCGAACGCCAGGCATTGCTCAGGCGCCAGCGCCAGACGTTCGAGCACCCAGGCGTAGATGCCGGGATCGGGTTTTTTGCGCGGCACGGCGTCGCCAGCGCCCACCACCTCGAACCAGCGCATGCCGCCTGCGCCCAGGGTGGCGTGAATCAGCGCTTCGACGTTGTCGGGCGTGGTGGTGGTGGCAATGGCCAGACGCAGCCCGGCGCCACGCGCCTGCTCCAGCACCCGGCGCACGCCGGGGCGCAGGCCGATGCCGCCTTCGGCCACCAGTCGCACGTAGTGCGCGGTCTTGCGGCGGTGCAGTTCGGCGATCAGCCCGGCCGCCTCGGGCGCAGCCGCGGCCTGCGGATCGATCTCCCGCCAATAAGCCAGCATGCGCTCCTTGCCGCCGGTGATGGCGAGCAGGCGGCCATAGGTCGGCACGTCCCAATGCCAATCCAGACCAGCGTCGGCGAACGCCTGGTTGAAAGCGATGCGGTGGCCGTCGCGCTCGGTTTCGGCCAGGGTGCCGTCCACGTCGAAAATCAGCGCACGAAGATCCGTCGCACTCATGCCGCATCTTTCCACTTGATGGAGCAGCCGATGCTGGGGTATTGCTCCTCGGGGCCGACGCCGGTTTCGGCGATCTGCTTCATGGCCTCGAACAGATCGCGGCGGGCGTCGGCGGGGGCGGCCTGCTTGCGCGAGGCGTCGAGCTGGCCGCGGTATTGCAGCCTCAATTCGGCGTTGAAGCCGAAAAAGTCGGGCGTGCAGACTGCGCCGTAGGCCTTGGCTACGGCCTGCGTTTCGTCATACAGGTAGGGAAAGGCGAAACCGTGCCGTGCGGCGAACAGCTTCATGTTGTCGAACGAATCCTCGGGATAAGCCGCCACGTCATTGCTGTTGATCGCCACCGCATGCACGCCCAGGGCGCGGAGTTCGTCGGTGTCGCGCTTGATGCGGTCGGCCACCGCCTGCACATACGGGCAGTGATTGCAGATGAACATCACCAGCAGCCCCTTCGGGCCGCGCAGTTCGGCCAGCGTATGGCTGCGTCCATCGACGCCGGGAAGATGGAAGTCGGGCGCGGAAAATCCGCGCTGCAAGGGATCGGCGGTTGCGGCCATGACAAAACTCCTTTGCTCGGTTGTGACGGAATGCGATGCACAGACGACAACCCCGGCTGAGGCCGGGGTGTCGATCAGCTCAAACTCGGACAAACATCAGTTGACCTTGGGGTCGAGCGCGCCTTTTTCGTACAAAGCCACCATGGCTTCGAGCGAGATGGGTTTGATCTTGGACGCATTGCCCGCAGTGCCGAAAGCTTCGTAACGCGCCTTGCAAATCTCTTTCATGGCCTTGGTCGAGGCGATGAGGAATTTGCGCGGATCGAACTCTTTCGGGTGCTCGGCCAGGAACTTGCGGGTGGCGCCGGTGGAGGCCATGCGCAGGTCGGTGTCGATGTTGACCTTGCGCACGCC
>DYKQ01000120.1 GCA_020722545.1 Thiomonas intermedia
GGGCGCGGCAATGCCGAGCCCGCGCTGCTGCCGCTGCTGATTGGGGCGCTGGTCGTTGCGCGCGCCGTGTTCGTGGCGCGGCACAGTGCGGACTATTCCAGCGTGCTGGCGATGATCGACATCCGCGACCGCGGCTTCGATCCCTGGGCCGGCTGGGCTGCGGCGGCAGCCGGTGTGGCGTTCTGGGCATGGCGGCGTCCGGCCTTGCGAATGAGCCTGCCGCTGAGCGCCAGCGCCGGAGCCGCCATTGTGCTGGCCGGCATGGGCGCGCTGACCTTGTTGCAGCCGGCGCGCCCGCCGTTGCCTGATCTCACCCTGCAAACGCTGCAGGGCCGCCCGGTGGCGCTGGCCAGCCTGCGCGGCCAGCCGCTGGTGGTCAATCTCTGGGCCGCCTGGTGCCCGCCTTGCCGCCGCGAATTGCCGCTGCTGATTCAGGCGGCGCAGCAGCAGACCGGGGCGCGCATCGTGCTGGTCAACGAAGGTGAGGCGGCGCAGCGCGTGGCGGCGTATCTGCAGCGCGAGAAGCTTGCCGATCCCGGCGTGCTGCTTGATCCAGACAACCGTCTGTTGTCGGCCTACCAGTCTCCCGGCTTGCCCACCACCCTGTTCATCCGCGCCGATGGCACGGTGCAGCGGGTGCACATCGGCGAGCTTTCTGCAGCGACGCTGCAGCAGGGCATCGCCGCACTGCAGAAATAAAACGCAAGCAGACGCATCCCCGCCGTCAGGCGCGGGTGTTGAGCGCCTTGCGGCGCGCGGCCTGCAGCAGGTGGCGGGCCGATTCGTTGGCGAGTCGTCGGCCATGCTGGGCCATCCAGTCCTGCGCGAGCCGTCCCAGTGGGGTGGCGGGCTGGCGCGGATCGACAGGGCAGCGGAAGTCGCGCACCCAGTCGGCCACATCGGCTGCGGGCATGGGCCGTGCCAGCGCGTAGCCTTGGCCGGCGTCGGCGCCCAGCAGGGTGGCGGCCTCGACCAGATCAGGGGTTTCCAGTCCTTCGACCACGACCCACAGGCCCAGGCTCTGCGCCAGTTGCACCAGCGCACCGATGAAGCCGATCACCTGCTCGGGATCGCGCCCGGCTTCGCGCACCAGACCCTGGTCGATCTTGACGGTATGAAAGGGCAGGGTGCGCAAGCGCAGCAGGCTGGAGTAGCCGCTGCCCAGATCGTCCATGACCAGGCGCACCCCGGTGGCGGCCAGCTCGCGCACGGCGGCGTCGCGCCGCTGCGGATCGTCGAACTCGGCGTTTTCCAGCATTTCGAGCGACAGGCGATCGGGGGCGACACCGGCCTCGCGCAGCGCCGATTCGACGCGGTGGCGGCAGTCTTCCTGCAGCAGCACGTCGAGCGGCAGATTCAGCCCCAGATTCAGGCGCAGGCCCTCGGCCTCCCAGCGGGCGATATGGGCCAGCGCCTGCTGCAGACCGCCGCGGAACAGGCGCGACAGTTCGGCATGGCCGAACCACGGCAGAAACTGCCCTGGCATGGCGAGGCTGCCATCGTCCATGCGCAGGCGGGCGAGGGCTTCGACGCCGTAGGGGGCGCCGGTCTGCAGATCGACCACGGGTTGCAGGTGCATTTCCAGCCCATCGTCGAACAGGCTGCTGCGCCAGCGTTGCCGCAGCGCCACCGGCACGGGCTGTTGCCGGGCATGCGCGTGCAGGCGCTGCCAGGCGCGGCTGAGCGTCTGGCCGAGGTTGTCGAGAAAGCTGCGCGCCGCGCTGCGCTCGAACATGGCCGGGTAGCCGCCGTACAGGCTGAGGACGACCACCACGCGGCCGTTGCGGTCGGTCAGCGGAACCGAGGCGGCGCTGCGAATGCCGGCATCGCCCGCCGCCTCGCGCCAAGGGGCGCCGGGGGCGTCGCGCGCGTAGCTCGCCAGAGTGCTGATTTTTTCGGTCTGCCACGCCGTGGCCGTGGGGCCGAGACTCTCGGCGTGCGCATCTTGCAGCTTGGGCGCTTTGATGCCGCCGTAGTGCTTGTGCATGGCGCGGGCGTAGGGTTCGAGCCCCGAGGAGAGTTCGACGACGAACTCGCCGTTGGCATCGGGCGCGCCTAAAGCGGCCGCTTTGACCCCGGGCAGGGCGGCCAGCCGGTCCAGCGCCATTTGCATGAACTCGCTCCACGCGGCGCCGTCCTGCAGCGCGTGTTCCAGCGCAATGACGCTTTGCTGGAACTGCTCGCGGATCGTCTGCGCCGCTTCCACCTCGGTCTGCAGCTCGGTTTGCAGCCGCGCGGCGAACAACTGGACGATGCGCCGACGGTCGCGAGGACGGGCGCTCAAGCCCTGACTGCGATCAATCAGCGCCTGCAGATAAAGCCCCGCAGACTGCACCAGCAGCCGCGTGGGCACGCCCACCATGGCGTGGATCTGGCCGATGCGCGTGGTTTCGCGCACATGCACGTCTTCCAGCAGGTCCGGGCTGAGCAGCAGCCGGAAATGATCGGTCTGCCGCGCCTTGAGATGATCGAATTCCTCCGGGGTGAGGTGGCTGAGCAGTTGGCGCGATTCGGCGTCGTGTTCGAGCAGGTTGTAAAACCGCTCGATGAATTCGGTTGCAGCGGCGAGGAAGGACGGGGCGGCGATGCGCAATAGCGACTCCGCCTGCGCCCCATAGGGCTGCGGCGACCAGTGCTCGGGGCCGTCTTCGAGAAAGTCGGCCTCGATCTCCTGCCCCCAGTGCAGCCACCAATGACGACGCGTGTGCTTGTGCAGTTTGAGGGTGTGCAGCGCGACGTCGGCGTGGCGCAGCAGGGTGTCGGGATCGGGGCCGTCCTGCGGGAACAGCGCCAGACCCATGCTGAGCCGCAGGTGATGAGTATTGCCGCCGGGCAGCGGCACGCTCAGCGGCAGCAGGGCGCCCAGCGCCTCGATGCGGCGGGCGATGGCCTGCGCCCCGCCTGCGCTGTGGAGCACGAGCACGAACTCATCGCCGCCGATGCGCGCGAGCAGGTCGTCGGGGTCGAGCCGGGCGCCGAGCTGGCGGGCGACCTGCACCAGCACCTCGTCGCCGACGACGTGGCCCCAGTCGTCGTTGATCGCCTTGAAGTCGTCCAGGTCGAGCAGACCCAGCGCCACGGCGTCGCCTTGCGCCTGCGCGGCTTGGAGCCGCTGCGGCAGCCATTCGTCAAGAGCGTAGCGGTTGGGCAGGCCGGTGAGCGCGTCGTGCCGCGCCTGCCAGCGCAGGCGTTCCTGCGCGGCGGGCGTTCGCTGATGTCTTGTCCGACCCAGACCGAATCGACTCCGGGCTGGCCCGTGACGGCCTGGCCGGTGAGTTCGCACCAGAACAGGCTGCCGTCGCGTCGCCGCATATGCGCTTCGCGCGTGACCGACTCGCCGTGCGCCATGGCCGCGTAGATATCGGCGCCGACGGCCTCGAACTCGGCGTCGTCGGCATAAATCTCGCGCGCCTGCAAGCCCTGGAGGGACTGGAGATCGGGGTAGCCGAACATCTCGACCATGCGTGCATTGCCGCTGCGGATGACGCGGTCTCCCACCAGCGCGATGCCCGCCAGCGCGTTGTCGAGCATGGCCTGGCGCAGCCGCGTCTCGGTCTCGCGCTCGCGCTGCAGCGCGTCCATGCGCAGCAGCGCGCCGACCATGGAGGCGACGAATTCGAGCAGCTGGGTTTGCGCCGCATCGGGCAGGCCGGGCACGATGCTGGTCAGCGCAAAACTGCCGATCACCTGGGCGCCATCGCGCACCGGCCACGACCAGCAGGAGCGCAGGCTCCATTGCTCGGCCACGGCGCGCAGGTCATCCCAGCGATCATCCGTGGGAATGTCCTCAATGAATGTGGGCGCGTTGTGCAGCACCGCATTGCCGCAGGAACCGGCGTGCGGCCCGGGCGTGAGCCCGTCGAGGGCGCTCAACAATTCAGGCGGGCCGCTGGGCAGCGCCAGCGGGTGCAGCTTGCCGTCCGGCCCCAGCCGCAGGATGCTGGCGATGCGTCCCGGCGCCGACTGTTCGGCCATGTGGCACAGCAGCGCCGCCAGTTCGGCGGCCGGGCGCCCGGCCGCCAGCCCCCGCAGGATTTCGCTGGGCAATTCGAGCAGTCCGAGGGCAGTGTTCTGGTCGGGCATGATGCAGGAGATGGTGGGGGATGGGGCATTGGGGTCGCCCGCAGCCAGTCAGCCGAGACTTTACGATGTTGCGCTGCGCCGCGGGCGTGAATTTTTCTCCAAAACGCCCAGCCAAAGCGAGACTTGGCGTCGCCCGCGCGCGTACCCGCTATCTTGCGCAGCTTTGATCCGCACCCTGCGGCCTTACGCTTTTTCCATGCCGACCTCCTCTGCAATCCCCTTGGCCGCCATCGGCGGTCTGATGCTCAATGCCTTCGTCTGGGGCGTGTCGTGGTGGCCGTTCCGCCATCTCAACGGTCTGGGCCTCAATCCGCTGTGGGCCACCGCGGCGATGTACGCGGTGAGCACGCTCCTCATCGTGGCGGCTAAACCGTCTGCGGTGGGCGAGTTGTGGCGCAATCCACCGCTGTGGGGGATTCTGCTGGCCTCGGGGGCGACGAACGCGGCGTTCAACTGGGGCGTGACCGAGGGCGACGTGGTGCGGGTGGTGCTGCTGTTCTACCTCATGCCGGTCTGGGCCACGCTGCTGGCGCGCTGGCTATTGAACGAAAGACTCA
Organism: Thiomonas intermedia; assembly: GCA_020722545.1. Classification (GTDB taxonomy): domain Bacteria; phylum Pseudomonadota; class Gammaproteobacteria; order Burkholderiales; family Burkholderiaceae_C; genus Thiomonas; species Thiomonas intermedia_B. Next base: position 4,641 of record DYKQ01000120.1, read on the forward strand.
CGCGGCTGGTCGGGCTGCGCCTGGCGCTGGCTTTGGCCGGGGCGATGGTGGTGTTGTGGCCGCAGGGAGGCGGTCTGCCGCTGCCGCAACACCCGGCGGACTGGCTGGGCGTGATCGGCGGCATGTTTTTCGCGCTCAACAATGTGCTGCTGCGCAAGTATGCGCACACCCCGCCGGAGGCGCGCGGCCTGGCGATGTTCGCCGGCGGGGGGATTGTGGCGGGCGGCGTGGCGGCCCTGCTGACCGCCAGCGGCGGCGTTGCGCCCATCCCCGCGCCGGCGCCGGGGTGGCTGATGGGCGTGGTGCTGATGGCGCTGGCCTTTCTGGCGGCGAATCTGGGGCTGCAGTATGGCGCGGAACGGCTGCCGTCTGCGCTGACGGCAGTGGTGATGACGGTGGAAATCGTGTTTGCCAGCGGCAGCGCCGTGCTGCTCGGCGTGGAGCGCCTGAGTGCGCAGGCGCTGTGGGGCGGCAGCCTGATTCTGCTGGCGATCTTGCTGGCTGCCTGGCCTGCGCGAAAGCAGGCCGAGGCTGATGCGGTGCTGGAGGTCAGTGGCGGAAACCGCCGCTCGCGGTGATGCTGGTGGTGTCCACGTAGTCGGAGCCGGAGTGATTGTCGGGCGAGAAGTGCACGGTGAAGCCGCCGAGGTTTTCGTTGCCCATGCTGTTGAGGGCGTCCATCAGGCTGGCGCGGGTGAGGGCCTTGCCGGCTTTGCGCAGCGCCTGCACCAGAACCTTGGCGTCGATATAGCCCTCCAGGCTGGTGAAGTCGTAATCGCCCTTGTGCCCTGCGGCGTTCATCGCGGCCTGGTGCTCGCGCACCAGCGGGGTGACGGTGGAGAAGGGGAAGGGCACGACCTGGGTGATGATCACGCCGTTGCCCTCGGGGCCGAGCGCCTTGGCCAGCGCTTCAGAGCCCACGAAGCTCACGTTGGCGAACTGGCCGCCGTAGCCCTTGGCGAGGGCCTGCTGATTGAACGCCGCCACTTCCGTGTAGGCGCCGACTTCCACGATGAGGTCGGGCTTGGACGGCAGGATGGAGGCCAGCGCCCCGGCCACGTCGACGGTGTTGCGTTTGACCGTGCCGGTGGCCGCGGGCTTGAGATTGTGCGCGGCCAAGGCTTTTTGCACGCCGGTCAATCCGGCCATGCCGTAGGCGTCGTCCTGGTAGAACACGGCGATCTTTTTCAGCCCGAGGAACAGGAACTGATCGACGATCTTGCGGGTTTCGTCGTTGTAGCTGGCGCGGATGTTGAAAATGTAGGGATCGACCGGAGAGCGCAGCCCCATCGCGCCGGTGAACGGGCCGATGAGGGGGATGCCGGCCTGATCGATCAGGGGCTTGGCCGCCAGGGTGGCGGGGGTGCCGACATAGCCCAGCAGGGCGAACACGTCGCCGCCGTCGATGAAGGTCTTGGTATTGGCCACCGCGCGCGTCGGTTCGTAGCCGTCATCGAGGCTGACCAGCTTGAGGCTGCGCCCGGCCACGCCGCCGTCGGCATTGACCTGCTTGAAATACGCCTCGATGCCCATGCGCAGGCGGATGCCGAGCTGCGCCGCCGGACCGGTGAGCGGGGCCGACTGGCCTGTGCGGCGAGCGTAAGGAACAGTTCACAACCCGGCCGAGGCTGACAACCGCATCCGCTGCTCTTGAGAGCGCCCCCAGGGCCGGGCAATCCCCACCCCAACCCTCCCCACAAGTGG
>DYKQ01000121.1 GCA_020722545.1 Thiomonas intermedia
GGCATCGGGGTATCCTGTGCCTCTGCTTTTTGCCTGATATCCAAGCCATGCCGCTCACAAAAAACCCGGCCCATCCAGATGCGGTCATCGCGTTGCCTTTCGGTCGCATCGGCCTGTTCTGCACCGACGACGTGGTGTTGCGCCTGGAATATCTCCCGCCAGAAACTCCTCTCACCCCGCCGTCCACGCCGCTATGCCGCGCTGTGGCCGCGCAGCTCAGCGCCTATGGCGACGATCCGGCGTATCGCTTCGATCTTCCGCTGGCGGCGGCGGGCACGGCGTTTCAGCGCCGGGTCTGGTCGCTGTTGCAGCAGATTCCGGCGGGGCGGACGCGCACGTATGGCGATGCCGCGCAGGAGTTGCACAGCGCCGCCCGGGCCGTGGGGCAGGCTTGCGCGGCCAACCCCTTCGCCCCCGTCGTGCCGTGTCACCGCATCGTCGCGCAAGGCGGGCTGGGCGGTTTTGCCCATTCCACCGCGCAAGACGGCTATCTGCTGGACATCAAACGCTGGCTGCTGCAGCATGAAAGCGGCTTGTCGTTCGCTCACCGCCATGCCTGAAGCCCCGCCTTACCTCGAATGGCCGCCCGCGCCCGAAGCCTGCGCCGCCATGATCGACCGGTTCTGCGACGCCCTCTGGCTGGAAGACGGATTGTCCGCCAACACCCTCGCCGCCTACCGCCGCGACCTCACGCTGATGGCGCGCTGGCTGGCTTTCTCGCAGCGCCCACCCCTGATTGAGGCGACGCTGCGCGATGTGCAGGCGTATATCGCCGCCCGCTTCGTGCAAAGCAAGGCCGCCTCGTCCAACCGGCGGCTGGTGGTGTTGCGCCGCTTTTACCGCTGGGCGTTGCGTGAGCACTTGCGCACCGACGACCCCACGCTGCAACTCGACACCGCCCGCCAGCCGCCGCGCCGCCCCAAGACCCTGAGCGAAGCGCAGGTGGAAGCGCTGCTCGCCGCGCCCGACGCAGACACGCCGCTGGGCCTGCGCGACCGCGCCATGCTCGAACTGCTCTACGCCAGCGGCCTGCGGGTGAGCGAACTGGTGGCGCTGCCGGTGGTGCGCGTGTCGCTCGATCAGGGCGTGGTGCAGATTGCGGGCAAAGGCGGCAAGGAGCGACTGGTGCCTTTTGGCAGCGCCGCGCAAGACTGGCTGCAGAACTACCTGCGCACTGCGCGCCATGAATTGCTGCAGGGGCGCGACAGCCCCTTTCTGTTCGTCACCGCGCGCAGCGGGCACGGCGCCCGCGAAACCACCGGCATGACGCGGCAGATGTTCTGGATGCACATCAAGGCCTATGCGCGCAAGGCCGGCATCGACGTGCCGCTGTCGCCCCACACCCTGCGCCACGCCTTCGCCACCCATCTGCTCAACCACGGCGCCGATCTGCGTGTGGTGCAATTGCTGCTCGGCCATGCCGATATTTCCACCACGCAGATCTACACCCACATCGCGCGCGAACGGCTCAAGACGCTGCACGCCCGCCACCACCCCCGCGCCTGATCGCGCTCAAGCCCCGCTATGGCCCAAGACAATTTCTGGTCCGCCTTCGTATTGCTGCTGCTGATCCTCGACCCCTTCGGCAATCTGCCGTTTTTCATCGCGGTCATGCGCAAGCTGCCGATTCAGCGCCGCCTGCCCGTGGCGCTGCGCGAAATCGGCATCGCCTACGCCGTGCTGCTGGCCTTCATGTTTGGCGGACACGGTTTTCTGAAACTGATGAACCTCAGCCAGCCTTCCATCGAAGTGGCCGGCGGGGTCATTCTGCTGCTGGTGGCGATCAAGATGATTTTCTCCACCACATCCGAAATTTTCGGCGGTGAGGGCGGACGCGAACCCTTGATCTTTCCCCTGGCCGTACCGCTGCTGGCCGGGCCGTCCGCGCTCGCCACGGTCTTGCTGCTGGCCTCGCGCCAGCCCGACGAAATCTGGACCTGGGTAGGCGCGCTCAGCTCGGCGGTGGCTGTCACCGGCGGGTTGCTGCTGATGAGCGAAACCCTGCTCAAGTGGCTGGGCGACTCGGTGATGAACGCCGCCGAAAAGCTCATGGGCCTCATCCTCACCGCCATTGCCGTCAATATGCTGCTGTCGGGCATTCGCAGCTATTTCGGGCTATGAATGGGCTTGGGCTATGAATTCGCCAGCGCTGCCGATAGCATGCTCCTGTGCAACGCTTTGCAGCGATTTCCCTTCAACCTACTCAGCAATCAACCCTCATGGAACGCCTGACCTTCACCCCGGAAGACCGCGAAACCCTGGCCCATTTTCTGGGTCAGCTCGTGGATACCACCATCCTCACCCGCCGCGAAATTCATGATTTTCTCGACTACTGCGACCTCATGGCGCCGAAAAAAGGCGAAATCATCGCCGATATCGGCCAGGTCGGCGAGAGCCTGTTTTTCGTGCTCGAAGGGCAGGCCTGCCTGATGGCGCAGTTGCCTGAAAGCGAAATGGAAATCGGCAAGATCATGCCCGGAGAAATGCTCGGCGAGATGAGCTTTTTCGACCGCAATCCCCGCGAAATCCGCCTGCGCGCCGGGGAAGATACCCGCCTGCTGCGCATCAGCCGCGCCATGTACGACCGTCTGCGCCTGGAGCGTCCGCTGCTCGCCGTGCTGCTGCTCGAAGTGGCCATCATCAGCCTCGATCACCTCTACCGCCGCACCTCCTCGGAAATGGCGCAGATCAACCGCTATATGTACCGCACCGGGCGGTAACGCCGTTTCGCCCGCCGTTTCGCCCGCCGTTTCGTCATGTCCGCACCACGACTCGATCTGCAGATTCGGCGGGCCTATGACCCGCCGAGTTCTGACGACGGCGCGCGCATCCTCATCGACCGCCTCTGGCCGCGCGGTCTGCGCAAAGACGGCGCCCGCATCGACCATTGGTTGAAAGACCTCGCCCCCAGCCCGGCGCTGCGGGTGTGGTTCGGGCATGAGCCGGAGCGTTTTGCCGAGTTTTCAAACCGCTACACGGCCGAACTCGATGCCTTGGCGGGTGACTCTGCGGCCCTGCAAACCCTGGGCGAAGCGCTGCGGGCAGGGCGCGTCACCCTGCTGTTCGCTGCGCACGACCCGCAAATCAACCACGCCCGGGTGCTCGAAGACTGGTTGCGTCGGCCGCACGCTTGGCTCTCGGCAAGAAAGGCCGAATGAAACTTCGCGCCCGATGCCGTCCTCGATTGCTGGTTCCGCGAAATCGAGCCCGCGCAGTGGTTCAAAGCCGATCCGGCTTTCGACGCGCTGCTGCGCACGCGTTTTGGTGCACTTCATAGCCAGGCGCTGCGCTGTGAACTGTTTGCGTGGAGAACGACGCCGCTGGGTCGGCTGGCGGAAATCATCGTGCTCGACCAGTTTTCGCGCAATCTGTTCCGGGGCGATCCGCGCGCCTTCGCCGTCGATGCGCAGGCGCTCACCCTCGCGCAGGAGGCCGTGGCCTGCGGCGCCGATCAGGCGCTGACGCAGCAACAGCGCACCTTTGCGTACATGCCCTATATGCACAGCGAATCCGCCGCGATTCATGTACACGTTTTTTCGAGAATTTCCAGCTCTTCAGCGCTGAAACCCGCCTGCAGCCGTGCGTGGCGATTGAACGGGGGTTTGATCCGCGGGGCGCCGAAAGCGGCGGCCAGTTCGTCGTGCGCGGTGAGGGGGTTGCGGCCTGTCTGGGCGCAAGCCCAGTGATACCAGCGGTTGCCGATAGCGACATGGCTGATTTCGTCGGCCAGAATGTGATCGAGAATTTCCGCGCCGCGCTCATCGCCAGCGGCGGCCAGCTTGGCGCGAATGCTGGGGTTCACGTCCAGCCCCCGGGCTTCGAGGGTGCGCGGCGCCAACGCCATGCGGGCGAGCAGGTCGCCAGCGGTCTTCTCGGCCATGTCCCACAGGCCGTTGTGGGCGGGAAAGTCGCCGTATTCAGCGCCGATACCGCGCAGGTGATTGCACAGCAGGGTGAAGTGCTCGGCTTCCTCGGCGGCCACGCGAATCCAGTCGCGGTAGAAATCCTCGGGCAAGTCCTGAAAGCGCCAAACAACATCGAGGGCGAGGTTGATGGCGTTGAACTCGATGTGCGCAAGGGCATGCAGCAGGGCGGCGTGCCCCTTGGGGTCGCGCGGGTTGCGGCGGGGCATTTGTTGCGCGGGGATCAGTTCAGGCTTTTCCGGGCGGCCGGGGAGGGCGGCGCTTGGCGGTGTCTGCACACAGCTGGGCGGGTCGATGCTCACGCGCCCTTGGTGCAGATCGTCGCGCAGGGCCAGCGCCAGCGCCACCTTGTGCGCCGGATCGGGCTCGATCAGTGCGGCCAGCGCGGCCTGGCGCGCCGAGCTGGAAGAGGGCGGCGCATTCACGGGGTTTTCTTCAGCACCGTCATGGCCGAGGCGATCAGGCCGGCGGCCTGGCTCATGTCGCCCGGCACGATGAGGGTGGTGCTCGATTTGGCGAGGTTGGCATAGGCGTCCAGACCCTGCTGAGCGACCTTGAGCTGCACGGCTTCGGCGCCGCCGGGCTTCTGGATGGCTGCGGCCACGACTTGCAGAGCGTGCGCTGTGGCGTTGGCCACGGCCTCGATGGCGGCGGCTTCGCCCTGGGCGATGTTGATGGCGGCCTGCCGCTCGCCTTCGGATCGGGCGATGAAGGCCTGGCGCTCGCCCTCGGCGACGTTGATGGCCTGCTGGCGCGCGCCTTCGGACGTGGCGATGACGGCGCGTTTTTCGCGCTCGGCGGTGATCTGCCGCTGCATGGCGTGCAGGATTTCGTTCGGCGGAGTGAGATCCTTGATTTCATACCGCAGCACCTTCACGCCCCAGGTGGCGGCGGCTTCGTCGAGGGCATTCACCACGCTGTGGTTGATGAATTCGCGCTCTTCGAAGGTCTTGTCGAGTTCGAGCCTGCCGATCACCGAGCGCAGCGTGGTCTGCGCCAGTTGGGTGATGGCGACGATGTAGTTCGACGAGCCGTAGCTGGCACGCATGGCGTCGGTCACCTGAAAATACAGCACGCCGTCCACGGTGAGCTGGGTGTTGTCTTTGGTGATGCAGACCTGGCTGGGCACGTCGAGCGGAATTTCCTTGAGCGAATGCTTGTAGGCCACGCTGTCGATGAAGGGAATGATGATGTTCAGCCCCGGTTGCAGTGTGGCGTGGTAGCGGCCGAGTCGCTCCAGAATCCAGGCGTTTTGCTGCGGCACGATCTTGATGCCGCGGCTGACGAACAGCACGGCGATGACGGCCAGGATGATGGCGAATTCCATACAAGTCCTCCTTTGGTGAATTTGGGGCGGTATTCAGCCCGGATTATGTTGTGCGTTCGTGTCGAGCGATGGCGCGGCTTGTGCGGCGGGCAACGGTTCGATCAGCAGCACATTGCCGTCTCGCCCGGCGATGCGGTGCGGGCCGGTTTGCAGCGAGCCGCGCTTGAGTGACCGCGCAGACCAGTCTGAACCGCGGTAATGCACCCGCGCGACGCCGTCTGCCGACCAGGCGGACACATCGACCGTGGCGCCGAGATCGAGGTTGTCGTGCCGCACATCGGCGGCGGTGCGTTTGCCGAAAACGCGCCGGGTCAGATACAACGTGATCACCGCGCCGCCGCCCACCACGGTGAACGCCACCCAATGCCAGGGCATGGGCAGCCCGGCGTGCGCCGCCAGTGCGCCGGCCACGGCGCCCACGGCCAGCATCAGCAAATAGAAGGTGCCGCTGACCAGTTCCATCGCGACAAAAAAACCGGCCAGAATCCACCAGGCGGTCGGGTTGTCCATCTCGGGTGCTCCCAATATTGATGGCGCGAAGCAGGGCGCTTCACACAGATTTCCTACACTCTCGCACTTTATCCCTTCCGCGTCGGAGCCGTCATGCACTTTCGTTTTCCCATTGTCATCATCGATGAAGACTTCCGTTCGGAAAACTCGTCGGGCCTCGGCATTCGTGCGCTGGCGCAGGCCATCGAGAAGGAGGGCATGGAGGTGCTGGGCGTGACCAGCTATGGCGATCTCTCCAGCTTCGCGCAGCAGCAAAGCCGGGTGAGCGCTTTCATTCTCTCCATCGACGATGAGGAATTCGCCACCGCGGAGGAGGGCGTGGAACCGAAGGCTTTGCATAACCTGCGCGCCTTCATCGAGGAGATTCGCTTTCGCAACGCCGAGATTCCCATCTACCTCTACGGCGAAACGCGCACCTCGGGGCATATTCCGAACGACATCCTGCGCGA
>DYKQ01000122.1 GCA_020722545.1 Thiomonas intermedia
CATCCGCCGCGCCTATGGCAACTGGAGGAGCCCACAACTCAATGCGTGGGCGGCGTCGGTCAGCACATTTCCAAACAGGCGTCTTTCGATAGCCGAAACTACGGATACGCCAAGCTTTCGGGGCTGTTTCAACCCGGATTGTCCATTAGGACACGGGATGATGGCGCGGCGGGTTGGGGATGGATTGGCCCCTGCGCGACAAGCCCATAGCCATTGCTATGGGCGCGAAGCGCGGGGGCCAAGACGCCCCAAACCGACCGCCAGCGCCCGTGTAGGGGCGAAGCCCCGCCTAATGGACAATCCGGGTCAAGCCATTGGCCTGTTCGATGTCCGCACCCACGGCAAGGTGCTGCAGGTGCGCGATCCGCGAGCTGTTCGCTAAAGGCGAGTCATACCCCCCGCGCCCGGTCAGCGTGGAACTGGGCGACGAAGGACTCGAAAGCGTCGGCGTCGAGCGCGGCGCGCATGTCGCGCATGAGTTGCAGGTAGTAGTGCAGGTTGTGCGTGGTGGCCAGCATGCCGAACAGCATTTCGCCGCAGCGGTCGAGATGGTGCAGATAGGCGCGCGAGAACTGTCGGCAGGTGGCGCAGGTGCAGGTGTCGTCGAGCGGGCGTTCGTCCTGCTTGAAGCGGGCGTTGCGGATGCGCAGATCGCCGAAGCGGGTGAACAGATGGCCGTTGCGCGCATTGCGGGTGGGCATGACGCAATCGAACAGGTCGATTCCGGCAGCGACGCCGTCGACCAGGTCTTCGGGGGTGCCCACGCCCATGAGGTAACGCGGCTTGTGGGCGGGCAGGCGGGGGGCGGTGTGGCGCAGCAGGCGCAGCATGTCGTCTTTCGGCTCGCCCACGCTCAGGCCGCCGATGGCGTAACCGGGCAGATCAAGCGCGGCGAGGCCGTCGAGCGAGGCGTCGCGCAGCGGCTCGAACATGCCGCCCTGCACGATGCCGAACAGGGCGTTGGGGTTTTCCAGCCGCGCGAACTCGGTCTTGCAGCGCGCGGCCCAGCGCAGCGAGAGTTCCATGGACTCACGAGCCTCAAGCTCGGTGGTGATGTGTTTTTGCCCGCCGCGATCGACGTCGTAGGGCGTGCATTCGTCGAACTGCATGACGATGTCGGAGCCCAGCACGGTCTGGATCTGCATGCTCACCTCGGGGGTGAGGAACAGCTTGTCGCCGTTGACCGGCGAGGCGAAGCGCACGCCTTCCTCGCTGATCTTGCGCATCGCCCCCAGGCTCCAGACCTGGAAACCGCCGCTGTCGGTGAGGATGGGCGCGTCCCAGCCGATGAAGCGGTGCAGGCCGCCGAACTGCCGCACCACGTCGAGCCCCGGGCGCAGCCAGAGGTGAAAGGTGTTGCCCAGAATGATCTGCGCACCCGCAGCTTTCAGGCCATCGGGCGTGATGCCTTTGACGGCGCCGTAAGTCCCCACCGGCATGAACTGCGGGGTGTCGATGACGCCGTGATTGAGGGTGAGCGTGCCGCGGCGGGCCTGGCCTGCGGTGTGGTGAACGGTGAATTGCAGCATGGGCGATATTGTTTCAGACTTGCCGTGGCGCGCATCGTCCGATCCGCTACCCTATGCACGCCATGACCGCCCCTTCAACCGCCGACGCCCCCGCCACCCTGGACTGGATGGCGCAGGAGGACGCGCCTGATCGACGCGTGTGCCGCCTGCAGGGCGCGTGGAACGCGCAAGGTCTGGCGCGCGAGCCCAACGCCCGCCTGCCCGCAGGCACGCGGCATGTCACCCTCGACGCCAGCGCCACCACGCTCGACACACCCGGCGCGCTACTGCTGGTGCGCAGCATGGCGCAGTGGCAAAGCGCCGGGGCCACGGTGGACGCCAGCGGCCTGAGCCCGCCGCAGCAGCAGTTGCTCGATCTGGTGCGCCAGCGCGCGCTGGCGTTGCCGCCGACCGCGCGCCGCCTCGGCTTGCTGGGCGACATCGGCCGCGCCACGCTCATTGCGCTGGACGAACTGCGCGCGCTGCTGGCCTTCGTCGGCGAACTGGTGTGGCGTGGCGCGCCGCTGCTGTTGCAGCCCTGGCGCGTGCGCTGGCGCGAAGTCATTCACGAAATCGACGCGGCGGGGCTGCGCGCCATCGGCATCATCGGCCTGCTGTCTTTTCTCATCGGCATGGTCATGGCGTATCAGGCCGGGGCCACGCTGGCGACCTATGGCGCCAACATCCTCATCGTCAATCTGGTGTCCATCATCACCCTGCGCGAACTCGGGCCGCTGCTCACCGCCATTCTGGTGGCCGGGCGCACCGGTTCGTCGTACACCGCGCAGATCGGCGCCATGCGCATCACCGAAGAGGTGGATGCGTTGCGGGCGCTCGGGCTGTCGCCCTTTGAGATGCTGGTGCTGCCCAAGGTCATCGCCCTGGTCATCACCCTGCCGCTGCTGGCGCTGTTTGCCGATGTGATGGGGCTGGCGGGCGGCGGGGTCGTGGCCGCGGTCGGCTATGGCGTGCCGCTGAGCGAATACACCGCGCGCATTCCGCAAGTGGTGGGACTCCAGACCCTGGTGCTCGGCCTGGTGAAAGCGCCAGTGTTCGCCATCGTCATCGCCCTGGTCGGCTGTATGCAGGGCCTGCGCGTCTCGGGCAGTGCGGCGGCGGTGGGCCGCGCCACCACGGTGAGCGTGGTGCAGTCCATCTTTCTGGTGATCGTGATCGACGCCAGTTTTTCGGTGCTCTACAACCTGCTGCACCTATGAGCGCGCCGCACGGCCGTTCCGAAGGCGCGCTCAACTCCCTCGGGGAGTCGAGCGCAGCGAGGAGGGCGCATCTATGAACAAAGCCGCCGATCTGGTCATCGACGCGCAAGGCATCGTCAACCGTTTCGGCGACGTGGTGGTGCACGAGGGCCTGAACCTGGCCGTGCCGCGGGGCGTCATCATGGCGCTGGTGGGCGGCTCGGGCTCGGGCAAGACGGTGCTGGTGCGCAGCCTGTTGCTGCTGCGCGCACCCAGCGGCGGCACGCTCAAGCTGTTCGGCCAGGACGCGCTGTCCGCCGACGAAGCGCAGCGGCAGGCGCTGCGCCAGCGCATCGGCGTGCTGTTCCAGGGCGGCGCGCTGTTCACCGGCCTGACCGTGCTGGAGAACGTGCTGCTGCCGCTGCGCGAGCAAGGCCTGGTCGACAAACGCCTGCTGCCCGAACTGGGCATGCTCAAGATCGGTCTGGCCGGGCTGCCAGCAGACGCGGCGCACAAATATCCGGCCGAGCTGTCGGGCGGCATGGTCAAGCGCGCCGCGCTGGCCCGCGCACTGGCGCTCGACCCGGAGTTGCTGGTGCTCGACGAGCCGACCTCGGGCCTGGACCCGATCGGCGGCGCGGCGTTCGACCGGCTCGTGCGCGAGCTGCGCGACCTGCTGGGGCTGACCATTCTGCAAGTCACGCACGATCTCGATTCGATCTGGCACGGCAGCGACACGGTGGCGTTTCTCGCCCGCAAGAAAATGCTGGCCGTCGGCCCGGCTGCGGAACTGGCGCAGCGCGACGAGCCCGAACTGGTCGCTTATTTCCGCGGCAGCCGTTCGGCCGCCTATCTGCATGAAATGACGCACGAAACGACTTCATCACGGGGTTGATCGCATGGAATCCAAAGTCAATTACACCGCCGTCGGCCTGTTCGTGGTGCTGCTGGGCGCGCTGCTCGGCGGCCTGGGCTGGTGGCTGGCCACCGGCGGCAAGCAGACCGCCACCCGGCCCTATCTGATCTACGCCACCGACAACGTCAACGGCCTGAAAACCGACAGCAATGTGCTCTACCGCGGCGTCGCCGTGGGCAAGGTGGCGAGCATCGAGATCGATCCGAAGAACCCGTCGCTCATCCGCATCAAGGTGGACATCGACAGCGCGGTGCCGGTGCGCAACGACACCGTGGCGCAGCTCAGTCCGCTGGGCGTCACCGGGCTGTCGGCGGTCAACCTGATCGGCGGCGCCTCGCCCACCCCGCTGCCCACCCCGCCCGGCGAGCCCGATCCGGTCATTCCCTATAAGCCCTCGGTGTTCACCCAGATCGAGGGCGGCATCAACGACGCGGCCATCACCCTGGCGAGCATCAGCCAGCGGGTGGACGCGCTGCTCAGCCCCGCCAATGTGCAGTCGATCAGCGACACGCTGCGCAATCTGCAGACCCTCTCCGCCTCTCTGGCGGCCAATCGGAACAACATCAATCAGATGTTTGCCAACGCCCGCCAGACCACCGCCAACCTGACGCAGATGAGTGCGCAAGGCAGCGCGCTCATGCTGCAAAGCCAGGCGCTGGTGAAGCGGCTCGATGGCGTGTCGGCCCAACTTGGCGCACTGATGCCGCAGATCGGCGCTGCCGCCAACAGCGTCACCCAGGCCGGCAACACCACCACCGCCTTCACCACGGCCGGGGTGCAGGCCATGACCCAGCTTCAGACCCGCACCCTGCCTGAAGTGGACGCGCTGGCGCGCAATCTGCAGCAGCTCAGCAGCCAGCTCGGCGCGCTGACCGAAAACCTGAAAGCCAACCCCAGCCAACTGCTGTACGGCCCGGCCTTGCCGCCGCCGGGCCCGGGAGAAAAGCCATGACCGCCTTTTTTGTTTTTCGGCTGCGCCGCGCCGCGCTGGCCGCTTTGCTGAGCCTGACCAGTCTGGCCCTGGCCGCCTGCGCCCTGCCCGTCAACCGCGCGCCGGTGCAGCAAACCTACCGCCTGACCGCGCCTGAGATCCGCACCGCGCCGCTACCGCAAACCACGGTGATTCAACTCCTGCCGGTGCGCGCCGCTGCCGGATTTCAGTCGCCCGCCATGATGTACAGCCGCAGCCCTGACACGCTGGAACCCTACCGCGACAGCCGCTGGCTCGCCCCGCCGGCCCAGCTCGTGGGCGAAGCCATCGCCCGCACCCTGAGCCGCCAGCCCTGGATCAGCGCCGTGCAACAGCAGGCCGTGCTGGTGAACGCGCCGTGGACGCTGCACTGCAACCTGAATCGGCTGGAGCACGATGTTCATGCGAATCAGGGCGCCGTGCACTTGGATCTGGTGTGCGAACTGGCGAACCAGCGCACCAGCCGCATTGCCGCGCATTGGCATTTCGACGGCCGCCAGCCCATCGCGGTGAACGACGCCGCGCACTTCGCACAGGGCGCTCAAACCCTGCTGGATCAGGCGCTCAAAGGCATCGTGGAGCACACCCGCGCCGCCGTTGCGGCAGCGCAGTCCTGACACATCCGACCCATCAGCACTCTTCGCGTTCGCTCCAGGCCACGGCCTCGAAGTCGCTCAGGCTCAGGTATTGCGGCACATACTCGCCGCGATGCCGCTGCAGATGGCGGAAAAACGCGCGCAGATGATTGCGCGAGCCGCGCTCCAGGTCGTCGTAAACCGCCAGAATTTCCGGCTGACGGGCGCGGCTGCGCGCTTTGACCAGATCAAAAATATCCAGCTCTTCGATCAGCAGCCCAACCTTGATGGCGTCGAGCTCGCTGCGCAGGCCGCGTTCCACCAACTGGTTGTGCAAGCTCTGAAAGTCGGGCGTGCGGAACTCGCCCACCGTCAAACCCTGCGCCGGGTCGGGCAGGTCGTAATGCGTCAGCAAGGCGGCCATGGCGTCCATATGCGCCTGCTCGGCCCCGCTGATGTTGACCAAAGGCCGCAGCGCCCAACGCTCGCCGAGTTGCAAATAGACATCGCGGGCGATTTTCTCTTCTTCGCGCATGTGCAGCAGGTCATGCTCTTCCTCGGCGCTGAGCGCCTGCGCGGTGTGCGACTGAATGCGCTGGCGAATGGCCGCCATATGCTCGGTGCGGTGTTGGTGCCGGTCCTGCATGAAGCGCGGGCTGATGAGTTGTTCCATGATGGCGTCCGGTCTGAAATGGTCCTTTCATTCTGGGCGCATGACGCCGGGATGGTTTTGTGTCAACGCAAATCCTGTACCGCCCGCAACTGATTGGA
>DYKQ01000016.1 GCA_020722545.1 Thiomonas intermedia
CGCACCGACTTTGAGGCAGAACGCGGTCAGCTCGTCGGCCATTTGCGCGGTCTTAGCATTGAGCGTGTCTTGCAGCGCCGGTCCTTGCGCTTTGAGGTGCAGCAGGCTGGCATGCGCGGCGGCTAGCGCCAAGGGGTGGCGCACGAAGGTGCCGGCGAAGTAGGTCACGCCGACAATGGGAATTGAGTCATCGCCGTACTGCCAGGCGCCGCCGTCGAGCGCGTCGATGAACTCGCGCCTGCCCGCAACGACGCCAATGGGCATGCCTCCGCCGATGACCTTGCCGTAAGTGGCCAGATCTGCGCGGATGCCGAAGAGCTGCTGGGTTCCTCCCAGGGCGGATCTGAATCCGGTGATGACCTCGTCGAAAATCAGGCAAGCGCCGCTGCGTTCGGTGATGGCGCGGATTTCCTGGAGGAATTCGACGGGTTGGAATTCGGGTCGGCGGCTTTGCACGGGTTCGACCAATACGGCGGCGAGTTCATCGGCATGCGCGCGGATGAACTCCAGCGATTCGGGCGTTCCGTAGTCGAGCACGCGCACATCGCCGAACATGCCCCGCATGATGCCCGGCGCGCCCGGTATGCCTTTGCCGCCCTTGCCTGGACGCACCACGACCTCGTCGAAGGTGCCGTGATAAGAGCCTGAGAACAGCACCACGGTGTTGCGGCCGGTGACGGTGCGGGCAATGCGCACGGCAGCCATGACCGCCTCGGAACCGGTGTTGCACAGACCGGCGCGGTCAAAGCCGGTGAGTTCGCAAATCAAATCGGCCACGGGACCGGCCAGCGGGTGTTGCGGGCCGATGTCGTAACCGTCGTCGAGCTGGCGGCGCACGGCGTCGAGCACGAAGTCGGGCTGCCAGCCGAACAAGTTCATGCCGAAACCGTTGAGCGCATCGACGTATTCATTGCCGTCCAGGTCCCAAAGGCGCGCGCCCTTGCTGCGATTGACCACGATTTGATAGGTGATCTCCTTGGTCATCGGACGAAAGCCGTTGACCACCCGCGGGTCGGCCAGATGGTCGCGGTATTGCACGGTGTAGGCGCGGCTCTTGGCCGTGCGTTCGACGTATCGGCGCATGAAGGCGGCAAGGCGCACCTTTTGACGTTCGGTCAGCGGGCTGGACTGAGTGTGGATGCGGGCGATTGCGCCAAAGGCTTTTTTGACGTCGTAGCGCAATGGCGCGCTGTCTTCGCCGTTTGCATCCGGCGCTGCGGGCAGGGGCTGCGCAGGGCCAGCGTTTGCCGCAGGTGCAGGCGCCGCTGCGGGCGTCTGCGTGGGCGTCGGCATGGACACAGGCGGCGGCGTTTGAGGGGCGATCATCGTCTGCCCGCCTAGCAAGGCCAGTTGCTGGGACATGAGCTGCATTTGCTGCTGGATGAGCCACTGCATCGCGTCGGCCGGCGCGCGCTGCGGCAGCACGGCGAGATGAGGGGGTGTAGCAGTGAGCGGCGCGGACAGAGATGCCGAAAGAGGCGCCGCAAGAGGTGATGGACTCGGCGCAGGCATCGCGGCTGGCTCGGGCTCCAGTTGGGCGTCGAGGTAATCGGCCAGCAGATCGAAACTGCGCAGGTTTTCCATCAGCTGACGGAAGCTGACCGGCACGCCAAACTGTTTTTTGATTTGCAGCGCGGCTTGGGTGAGGGTGAGCGAATCGATGCCGAGTTCGACAAAGGCCATGCCCGGGTCGGCGCCGCTTGCCTCATGGCCTGAGACATCCTCGAACAAATCGCGCAACTGGGCGATCAGGCGGTTCTTGCGCAGGGGGGCTGTGGGAATGGGCTGGGCGATGGACATGGCGGGTACAGGCTCGATGGACGTGGACGTCAGCGTTTGCGCGGCTGGTGCGGTGGAGATCGTTGCGGCAGGACGATCCGAGGCCGGGGTAGTGGCGGGACGGGAAGGGTGCTGCGCAACGGCCTCGATCCAGTAACGTTGGCGCTCGAAGGGGTAGGTGGGCAGGTTGATCCGGCGGCGATTCGTGGGCGGGCGGGCGGCTGAAACTGGCAAGGCGATGCCTGCGGTCCAGAGCGCGCCTGCCGCCAGCAACATGCAGGCAGTTTCCTGTTCGGGCGCATCGGCTAGTGACGGGATGGCCACGACCGAGGTGCCATCGGCGGGGGCATGCTGACGCACCAGTGTGGAGAGCGCACGACGCGGGCCGATTTCCAGAAAAACGGCGTTGGCATGACGGTTCAGCGCGTCGCGCACGGCGGCGGAGAAGCGAACCGGCTCCCGCAGATGGCGCACCCAGTATTCGGCATCGACGGCCTCTGCCGGGGTCAAGCTACGGCCTGTGAGGGTCGAGACGATGGGCAGGCGCGCAGGCGCCAAGGCGACATTAGCCACTTCGGAGCGAAAGGCTGCGAGCGCGGGCTCCATCATGGCGGAGTGAAAAGCATGGGAGGTTTGCAGCAGCCGGGTTTGCACGCCTTGCGCCTGCAGAGCGGCGTCGAAGCTGCTGATCGCTGCAGTCGGCCCGGCGATGACACAGGACGTCGGGCCGTTGATGGCGGCAAGCGAGATGTCGTCCGGCAGCTGGATGCGTAAATCGTCTGCTGACAATCGCACCGACAACATGCTTCCGGGCGTGAGCGCTTGCATCAGCGCGCCGCGCCGTGCGATCAGCCGGGCCGCGTCGGCCAACGACAGAACGCCGGCCAGAACGGCCGCAGCGAACTCGCCGATGCTGTGGCCGATCAGGGCGACGGGCTTGGCGCCGCGCGCCAGCCAGGTTTGCGCCAGTGCGTATTCAATACAGAATGTGGCGGGCTGCGTGGTTTGCGTGCTGGCCAGCGCGTGCGGATCGGCGCTGAACAGCCGCGCCCGCAAATCAAAACTCAGGTGCGGGGCGCAGGCGGCGATGGCGTCGTCGAGCGCTGCGCGGAAGTCACTTTCTGCAGCGTAGAGACCGCTTCCCATGCCGGGGTACTGTGCACCCTGGCCCGGGAAAAGCCAGATTTGAGGGGGTGGATCACCGCGCGTCGTGCGTTGTGAACGCAGGGGCCAAGCTGGTTCCGATAAGGCTCGTATCGCCTGCTCTGGCGTCTCGCAGACGAGGCAAAGACGCTGCGCAAAAGGGCTGCGGCCTACCTGCAAGGTGTAGGCCACGTCGGCCAGATTGACATCGGGGTGTTCGCGCAAATGCGCGGTGAGGCGGCTGACCTGGGCGTCGAGCGCGCTCGGGCTGCGGGCCGACAGCATCAGCAGTTGCGGCCCGCTCGCTGGGCTGGATGTTGGTGTCGCGGGCGCTTCTTCGAGAATGATGTGGGCATTGGCGCCTCCCACGCCAAAGGAGCTGACCCCGGCGCGACGCGGATGCTCGCCGCGCGCCCATGTCGTGAGCGCATCGTTGACGATGAAGGGACTGGACGCGAAATCGATCTTGGGGTTGGGCGCGGTGTAGTGGATCGAGGGCGGGATGCACTCTTCGGCCAAAGCCAGCGCGGTTTTGATGACGCCGGTGACGCCCGCAGCAGTCAAGGTATGGCCGATGTTGCTTTTAGCGGAGCCCAGTCGGCAAAAGCCGATGTCTGCGGTTTGCCTGCGGAAGGCGCGGGTGAGCGCCTCGACCTCGACGGGGTCGCCCAATGGCGTGGCGGTGCCGTGACATTCGACATAGCTCACGCTGCGCGGGCTGACGCCGGCATCAGCCAGTGCGGCGGTGATGACGGCGGCCTGGCCGTCCAGACTTGGCGCCGTGAAGCTGGCTTTGTCGCGTCCGTCGTTGTTGATGGCCACGCCTCGGATGACTGCGTAGACCGTGTCGCCATCGTCCTGGGCGTCGCTCAGTCGCTTGAGCAACACCACGGCGGCGCCATCTGAAAACACCGTGCCCTGTGCCTGGGCATCGAAGGTGCGGGTGACGCCGTCGGGCGAAAGCATGGCGCCTTCTTGGTAGAGATAGCCGCTGTTGGGCGGACAAGTCACGGCAACGCCGCCAGCCAGTGCCATGTCGCATTGACCCGCGCGCAAACTCGTGACGGCCTGCGCAACCGCCACCAGCGATGTGGAACACGCGGTATGCACGCTGACTGCGGGGCCGGTGAGGTTCAAGCGGTTGGCGATTCGGGTGGCGATGTAGTCCTTTTCGTTGGCCAGCATGACGGCAAAGTCGCCGATTTTGTCGATCAGATCGGGGCGATGCTGAACATGGTGCAGAAAATAGCTGGCGTTGTGCATGCCCGCAAAAACGCCGACGGGAGCTTGGCTTAGGTCGGGGGCGTGCCCAGCATGCTCAAGACATTCCCAGCACAGTTCCAGAAAGATGCGTTGCTGCGGATCCATCAACATGGCCTCTCGCGGGGAGATGCCGAAAAAGGCGGGATCGAAGCCGTCCACGTCGTCGATCAGCCCGCGTGCTTTGACATAGAGCGGGTCGTTCGTGAGTTCTGACGGCAAGCTGGGATCGAGTTCATCATCACGCAAGTGTTTGATGCCGCCGGCGCCAGCCAGCAGCATGTCCCAGAAATCCTGCACGTTTTTCGCGCCGGGAAAGCGGCCCGCCATGCCGATGATGGCGATCGGCACGGAGTTGCCGGCGTGCGCAGCGCGATGATCTCGGGGGCTTGCTCCACGCGGCATGCGGCGGGCTTCTTCCCACGATGCGTTTTGGCTGCGATCCAACTGTTCGGCCAGCGCCGCGGGGGTTGGGTTGCTGAAAAACGCGCTGGCGCTCAGCGTCACGCCGTCCGCTTCGAGCAAAGAGAGAACGCGCATGACGAGCAGCGAATTGCCGCCGATCTCGAAAAAATTGTCCGTGGGGGTGACGCTGCCCAAACCGAGTACGCGGGTAAATGCCGCGCGGATGCGATCTTGCGTGCTTGTGGAGGAGACGCTGTCGGTTGCTGCGGTTTTTTGCGGCCCGAATTCCGGCATGGGCAGCGCCCGCCGATCGAGCTTGCCGTTGACGCTGATCGGCATGTGCTTCAGCCAGTTGTAAACGGCTGGCAGCATGTATTGGGGCAGCGTTTGCGCCAACCAGGCGCGAATGTCGGTCGGGCTTGGAACGTGGCCCGGATGCCGCGCGGTCAAATAGGCGACCAAGCCTGAGCCGAAAGGCAGATCGTTGCGCAGTGTCACGGCGGCATCGGCGATGTCGGCATGTTCTCGCAGGCGTGTTTCGATTTCACCGAGTTCGACACGATGACCGAGCACTTTCACTTGGTCGTCCGCGCGACCGAGGCAGCGAATGTCTCCTTCGGCGTCGATGAAACCCAGATCTCCCGTCAGGTAAACCCTTCCCGCTTCAGGCAAGTCTTTGAATCGCTGTTCCGTCAGCTCGGGGCGGTTGAGATAACCGCGTGCGATGACTGGACCCGCTATCGCGATTTCGCCTTCCGCGCCTGCGGTGAGCACCTCGCCCTGGGCATTCAAAATGAGGATGCGCGCCTCTCCGATGGGTCGCCCAATGCTGGGAAGCGCGGGCCAGGAGGTCGGGTCATCGGGAAGCGTCTTGACCGTCACGACATGGGATTCGCTTGGGCCGTAGTGGTTGTGCAGACGACATTGCGGGTGCCGGGAAAAGAACGATTTGATCGCGGCGTCAGCGCGCAAGGGCTCCCCCGCGGTGATGACATGCTTCAGGGATGGCAGGTCGATTCGATGCTGCTCGCAGTAATCGACCAGATGCGCCAGAGCGATGAAGGGCGGAAACAGGCGTTCGATGCGGTGGTGTTGGATCAATTGCACCAATTTCTGCACATCACGCCGCTGTTCGCGGGTCGCCAGTACGAGCGAGCCTCCGCTGGCCAGCGTGGAGAACAGTTCTTGAAACGCGACGTCGAAGGCGGGGGCGGAAAACTGCAAGGTGCGCAAACCGGATTGCTCGGGCGCGCAGCGCAGGTGCCAGTTGATGAGATGAAGGAGCGGCCCTTGCGGCATGACCACCCCTTTGGGGGCGCCAGTCGAGCCGGAGGTGTAAATCAAATAACCCAGTGAGGCGCTCGTCAGGCCAAGTTCACGTGGACGCAGCGCAGCGGCAGGCTGCGAGGCCCAGTTCTGCAGCACAGCGGGGTCGTCGATGGCGAGGGTTTGCACGCGGCAGTTTTCGAGTGCTGCGGCAGTGTCGGCCGTTGTGATCAGCAGCAGGGGTTGCGCATCGCATAGCAGGCTCTCCAGCCTGGCGATGGGCTGATTCGGATCCAGCGGCAAGTAGCCACAGCCGCATTTCAAGATCGCCAAAATTGCTTCAACCCAAAGCGCGCCACCATCCAGGATGATCGCAACAAGGGCGTCCGGCCTCGCGCCCTGTTCACTCAACAGATGGGCGAGTCGGTTGGTGCGCTGATCGAGTTCGTCGTAAGTGAATGAGGCCTCCGAGCTGACCAAGGCAATGGCTTGCGGGCTGAGCCTGGCCTGCCGTTCAAAAAGCTCGTGCAGCAGAAAATCGGCTCTTCGAGACGGCGAATCTGGCTCGCGCGTCTGTGCGTTTTCAGAAGGATGAGGTTCCATCATCTGTCCTTGCTGGTAAGGCCGTGAAGAGGGGATGCATCAGCGAAATGTTTCATGACAGACCCTCAAGCCATTGACGTATGGCCGTGTCCACAGGCAGGAAAGCCCAAGCCAGCGTGAGGGCGAGACATGCCATCATCGCCAGATGCGCTCTGGGTGACAGCAGGGCAACGAAGCGGTTGGTCGACGCGATTCGATAGAGGGGATAGTGCACAAGATAGAGCGGATAAGACAGCTTTCCGGCCAAGCTGGCTGTTTTGTGGAAAAAACGGCTCAAGGACAGACTTGCTGCGAGGGCGACTGTCAGGGGGGCGATCAAGAGGGCATCGAAAAAATTGCTCCAGGGGTGAGCGCTGAACATGGCCCCAAAAAACAGCACGGCGGCGCCTACCGCCAGCAAGCTATGGGGACGCCAGGTCTGAGGGCGCAGTTGGTAAAGCCAGCCCCCCAAAAAAATTCTGCGATGACACGCGGAAAACCCAGCCAGAAATTGGAAGTTCCCCAGCCTGGGTTGAAAACGTGCATCTTGGCGGTGAGCACGATGAAGACGATGAATGCCAAGGCCGAGAGAACAGGTGCGCTCAGACGTCGCGCATATCCCAGCCAGGCAAAAAACAGCACATTCACCACGGCCTCGAAGAACAAAGACCACGCGGGGACTTCAAGTGGAAACAAAGGGCCGGTCAGATGCCCATGCCCGAACGGCCAGACCCCATGATTGAAAAAGGGCAGACCGAGAACGCCAAATACTGAGGCGGCCACGAGCTGATGAATCCCTGGAACCGGTGGGGTCTGCGTCTGGGCGAGCATCACGGCGGAAATGATGCCGAGGAGCGATCCCATGACGTACATGGGCCTCAGACGCGTCAGCCGTACCCTGATAAACCGACTGAAACGCATGCCGGTCAAAATACGCTCGCCATAGCTGTGCATCAACACGAAGCCAGACAAGACGAAGAACAGATCAACCGCCACCCAGACGCCTGGCAGAAAATCGTTGAGCGAGCTGTGCTCGGTGTAGTGCAAAACCACCACCGCAAAAGCGGCCAGCCCCCGCAAGGCGTCTAGGGCATCAAAGTGGCGGGCATGGGACTGTGGGCTCAACTGCCGCTCCCGTGCTTATCTCTCTTCAAGCGTCCGCCGACGCTCGATGGCGCGCATCATCGCCGCCTTGGCGCCATCCAAGACACGAGAACGCCCGACTTTGCTCAAGCCAGGCGGGATTGCACCGATTCGCTTGCGCACCTCGTAATTGAAGGCCAACGCCCGTCGCCAACGGATGCTCTGTTCCGTATTGAAGATGATCGACATGGAAATCGACACATCATCGGGACCATTGCGCACGTGGTGTCCTGCTATGAACGGGATGTGCAAGGTTTCCCCTGGCGAAAAATGAAACGAATGCCCGAGTGCATCGATTTCAGGCGACCAAGGCAGTTTTGTACGGGAGTAGGCGACGTAGGCCTCCCGATCAATCTGGCTCACGACACGATCATCCCACTGCTCGTAGACACGCACCGTCTTTGAGCCGCGAAATTGCATCAGTAATGTGGAGTAGCGATCAATATGAAATGGGGTGATGCTGTTCGGTGAAGCGATAAACAAATAGAGGTGGGGATCGATAGGCTCGCTTCCGAGTCCGTGGCTGCGCAGTATTCCGCGCAGGTCGTCAACCAAGGCGTTACGCAGGTCTTTGAATGAATCATCCGCCTCGGGACGGCTGACCATGATGTAGGCATTCGAGGTGCGAATTTGCTCTATCGTCTCATCAATACTGACTTCTTTGGGGCGTTTGCGGAAAGTGGCTTCGAAATCGTCACCGTTTTTCAGCTTCGAATTGGAAAACATCACCTGTCGTTTGGGCAGTTTCGGTAAGACGGCGCCTAGGTTCTCCAAGGTCAACGCAGGGTGGCCGATGAGTTTGTGAGATAGCTTGAAGGGCGCGCGGTCCAGCTGCATGGCTTCCATCTCAGCGTCGAAACATTGCATGACCACGATGTTCTCCTGCGCTTTTAGTACGCGTAGTACCCGTAGGGCGACCCGGCCTTTGGCCCGCGGCTCTGGTTGAGCAGGGTGAAGACCATGGGATGGTCATGCAGCATGCCAAGCGACTGCTGCACCGTGCCTTGATGGGTGCGCCCGGCCTGTACGACAAAAAGAATCTGGCCGGCGTGCAAAGACAGCGCGCGCGCTTCGGCGGAGGGCAGCAGCGGCGGTGCGTCGAGAATGATGACGCGGTCGCGGTAGCGGTGCGCCATTTCTTCGAGCAGCAGGTCCATGGTGGCGCTGGCAAACAGCTCGGTGGCTTGCGCGTTGGGCGTGCCCACGGGCAGCACGGCGAGCTTGGGCACGTTGGTCGCGAGGATGAGATCGGACAGATCGAGCTCAGGGTTGAGCAGCTTGTCGATCAAACCCTGAGCGGGGGCGATGCCCAGGCGTTCGAGCAGGCTGCTTCGCGAAGGATCGGCGTCGACCAGCAGCACCGTGTGGTTCAGCTCGGCGGCGATGCTCATGGCGAGGTTGGCCGCCACGAAGGTCTTGCCTTCACCCGGCAGCGAGCTGGTGACCATGATGAGATTGGGCCGGTCGATCTTGGCCGAGGCGGCCCCGGTGACGTTGGCAAGCAGCGGCCGCTTGACCACGCGGAACTCATCGACCAGCAGGGAACGGGTGGCATGCGGCACGATATAGCCCTGAGCCGCCAGCTTGTTCAGGTCGATCTCGACCTGCTTCGAGCGTGTGCCCATGTCTTGCGGCTTCGCCGCGCGTTTGGCGGTCTCGGTCGACTGGGCTGGGGCGGCCTGCGGCTGCGCGCTCGCAGGTTCGGCCGCCGTGGGCATGAAGGGTGACGGTGCGGCTGGGGTGGCGTCTGCGGGAGGGGTGGGCGTCCATAGGACGTCCACTCCGGCGGTGCGGAGTTCTTCGAGACGCTTGACGGCTTGTTCAATGGTGCTCATGGTGTTTCCTTAAACGCCGGGCTGCCGCGTGAAATGGGCCCAGATGGCCCAGAGCAGCCCGATCAGCACGAGTCCTGCGATACCGAGCGCGAGATTCATATTGTTCCGCCTGTCGTGGCTGAGAATTTCGGGCGAGTTCAGCAGGGAGATGCTGCCGAGCACGGGGCGGTCGATGGTTTCGCGCAGATGGCGCGGGCTGTGATAGGTCGGCATGATCTGCGAGACGATGAAACTCGCCGCCACGCCGCAGGCCAGTGCAAAAAACACCAGCAGGGCGATGAGCATGGGCTTGCTCGGGAACAGCGGCCGGTGCTCCACACGCGGGGGATCGACTACGCGGAACACGGCAAGCTGCGAGGAGGCATCGACGCTTTGCGTCAGCCCGGCAGACTGACGTCGCGCAACCAGATCGTCGTAGCTCTTGCGAATGACGTTGTAGCCGCGCATGAGCTCGGCATATTGCTGGTCGAGCGCGGGCATTTTGTCGGCCTGACTGCGCAGCTCGGCCAACCGTGCCTGAGCCTCGCCCACCTGGGCTTGAAGCGAGGCCACGTTGGCGTCGGCCTGTGCGACCTGCACGCGCAGTTGCTGGTAGGCCGGGTTGGCGGTGCTGATGGTGTTGGCAGCCATCGGCGCTTGTTCAGCAGCTTGTGCGGGATGTTCCGCTGCGGCCTTCAAGCGTGATTTTCTTTCCGCTTCCAGCCGGGCCAGGGTCCGGCGCGCAGAAATGACATCGGGATAGTCGTTGGTGTAGCGCTGCAGCAGATCGTCGAGCCGTGCGCGCTGCTCCTGAATGCGCCGATCCACATCGAGCACGGACGCAGGAACGCCGGGCGCCGCGGGGCCAGCGGCGGCTGCCATGTAGGGCGATGTCACGCTGATGGTGGGAGATTCCCCGCGCATCTGGCCGCTGATGGCATTGCGCGCGGCAATCGCGGCGCTGAGCTGGCCCTGAAGCTGGGAGAGTTGGTCGGAGGCCTGGTTGACCCGGGTGTAGTAGTCGACATTGGCCGCGCCGGAATAGCCGGGATGCTGGGTCTTGAAGTCTTTGAGCTTTTGCTCGGCGGCGCTGAGCTGGCGGCCATAGTCGGCGACCTGGGCATCGAGAAAGTTGAGCGCTTGCTGGGTGTCTTGCTGCTTGCCGCCAATGCCCGAGGTGAGGAACATGTTCACCAGATCTTTGACGACGCCGAGCGCAACCTGCGGATTGCTGTTGACGTAGCTGACGCTGTAGAGGTTTTCCCGCGCGTTGATGCCGAGCTTGATGCTCTTGAGCAGTTGATCGACGGTGCGGTTGACCGATTCGGGCTGACCATCATCGACCGCGAGATGTTTTTCACGCACCAGCCGCTCCAGATTGGGGCGGGAGAGCAAGGTGCGGGCCACCATGGCGACCTGATCGTCGATATTGGGCTGCACGGTCAGGCCTTGCATCAGCGGTTTGAGCAGGGTTTGCGTGTCCACATAGACGCGCGCAGACGCCATATAGCGCTCGTGGAACATGGCTACGCCGATGCCGCCCAGCGCCATGATGACCCACGCGGTGAGCAGACCGACCCAGCGCCTGTCCCACATGCCGGGCAGGAGGTTGAACAGGGGACGTAGTAAATCGTTCATGATGTGGCTTTTCAGAGTGAGGTGCGGCTGTGGACTCGTGGCTTCATGTGCGTCATGCCTGGGTCTCCAGGGTTGCGAACACCTGGTTTTCCCACTGAGTCATCAGCCAGGTTTCAAGCGCCTGAGCGATGCGCTCGGAGGCTTTGCCATCGCCCTCGAACGGGTTGGGACGCGTCTTTTTGTCGCCTTCGAGAATGTCACCCATGGCCTGGAAGATGCGACGGAAATCGCGCCCGACGAGCTGGTTGCTGCCCTGCGTGAGGGTTTGGGTGCGGGCGCAGTAGTCTTGCAGGGTCAGGCAGGGGATGGCGAGATAGGAGCTGGCATCCTGCAGATTGGCGCGGTCTGTCAACAGGCAGGTGGCCTTGCTGAGCAGGGCCAGCGTCTGCCCGAAGGGCAGTTCGGGCACGCAGGCCACGCGCGAACCTCGCAAGGAGTTGCTCAAACCGTATTGCAGCAGGCGGCTGTGCAGGGCGGTCGGCATCGGCCAGATGACAGGAAGGATGCGGCTCAGGCGCTTGGCGTTGGCCAGCATGTCGATCATCTTGTCGCGCGAAGCGGCCCACTCAGCGTCTTCGAGCAGTAGCAGCGCATAGCCCTGGGGGTTGGAGAGATAGGTTTTGGGCACCCCGCTTTCCGTGGCGAACAGCTTGGGGTCTGGTGCATTGGCCAGACCCTGCACCACGGCATCGATCCGCAGGTTGCCCACAATGCGAATGGATGCGGGAGGGATGCCGTCATGCGTCAGCGTATCGGCGCAGCCCGTCCCCAGGGTCAGATGCAGATCGGTCAGTTGATCAATGACGATGCGGTCGATTTCTTGCGCATCGGCACGCCGGCCATGACGCAGGCCGGACTCAATGTGCGCGTGCGAGATCTTTTGGCGTCGGGCCATCAGGCCGGCCGCAAGGGCGGCATCGCTGTCTGCGAAAGTGAGCACCGCGGCGGGTCGGTAGGTGGTGAAAATCTGATCGAGCCAGTTCACCCAGACCGCAAGACTGGGCCGCTCATTCTGCGCGTCGGGCAGCAGGGCGAGGTCGATTTCAGCCAGCGCCGGGTCGTTGGCGATGGCGGAAGAAGACAGTTGTTCCAGCCCGACCAGCACGGGTTGAGGCAAGCCGGAATAGGCCCGCATTTTTTGCATCAGCGGTTGCAGGGCGATGCGATCTTCCAGGCTTTGGGCGATGCAGAGCAGCGGGCCGGGCTCGCCCGGTTTGGGGGGCGCCGGTGCGCGGGTGAGGGCTTCGGCGACATCGCGCAAAACGGGCAGACTCGAAGCAGTATCCGTCTGGATGGGCGGCACAGGTGCGGCGGGGGCGGCTCGCTGAACCGGCGCGGTGATGGTGGGGGCCTGCGGCTCGGTTGGATCGGCGGGACGCAGCAGACCGCCGATCTCCTCGCGAATTTCGCGGGCCACGGTGTCGACGCGCGCAGCGTCGATCTGGTCGGTGTTGTCGAGAAAGGCCGAGAGCAGCAGGCGGTTGCACAACATATTGATGCGCCGCGGCAGCCCGCCCGTCCAGTCGTGCACCGAAGCGAAAGCGGCCTCATCGAATTGCGGGCGCCCCGTCCAGCCGACGCGCTTGAGGCGGTGGATGATGTAGGCGCGGGTTTCGTCCGAGTCCATCGGGCCGATATGACAACTGGCGATGATGCGCTGACGCAGTTGTTCCAGATTGGGGGCGCGCAGCACCTCGCGCAGCTCGGGTTGCCCGACGAGGTAGCTTTGCAACAGCGCGCGGTTGCCATACTGGAAGTTGGACAACATGCGCAACTCTTCAATGGCCGCCGCATTCAGGTTCTGCGCTTCGTCGATGACCAGCAGGGCGCGGCGGTTCTGCAGCATCAGGGTGGTGAAATGCGCTTCGAGCGCGGCCAGCAACTCGGCCTTGGACGCATTTTTGGACGGTACGCCAAAGGCGTTGGCCACCGCGCGCAGCAAATCTTCGGCTTCGAGTTGCGTGCTGACAATCTGGGCCGCAGCGACCTTGGTTGGATCAAGCTCGTTGAGCAGGGCGCGCACCAGGGTGGTTTTGCCCGCGCCGATCTCTCCCGTGACGATGATGAACCCCTCGCCCTGCATCGCGCCAAAGCGCAGATATTGGTGGGCGTAGTTGTGTCCCTTGCTCTCGAACAGAAAGCTGGGGTCTGGGTTGAGCTGGAAGGGGGGGGCGCTCAGGCCAAAGTGTGCGGCGTACATGGGCCTGATTCAGAACTGATGGGTGACACCGGCGTAAACCGCCGATTCGTTCGCATTCAGAAGGCCGCTATTGGCGGTATCGAGCAGTTGCCTGCGTGCGCCGAGAACCAGGATGGTCTGCGGGGAAAGGCGCCGACTGAGCTGAACGATGAAGGTGGTCTGGCGGGTGCTGACCCCTTCATTGGGACCAAACCCTGTGCTCAACGCGCGCAGCAGGCCGACATTCAGACTCATCACCGGGCTGAGGCGCCGTCCGTAGCTCAGGCCGATACCGTTTTGAATATAGTCAGCCGAGGCGAGCAGCAGATTACTCAAGGGGGGCGAGCCGGGCAGAATCAGGTTTTGCGTCTTTGTATGAAACACCGAGACGGTGTAACTATTGCGCTGCGCGAGCAAGACCCCGGTCAAGGTCAGGGTGTTTTGCAGGGTGGCCGACTGGGTGTAATAGTTGACGGCGTTGGGCAGGGTGGCGGGCAGACCGGTGACGGCCAGCAGGTTTTGTACCGCCTGCGCACGTGCGGCAGGGTCGGGATACTGTGTGGCCAGCATGCCATCCAGCAGGGTGGACAAACTCACCCCCGACGGAATGGTCTGCAGCGAAGCGAGATAGGACGAGGAAGCCCGGTTCCAGTTCAGTTGCAGACTCAGGCGCTGAATCTGCTGCGAGGCGCTGATATCCCAGCCTGTGCCGAAAAACCGCCGCTCCACCACGCCGTCGAAACGGGTGAAGACATTGGGTCGCCAGTTGAACTGCACGCCGTAGATGCTGTGCCCCAAGCTGGCATAGCCCGTGGAGTAATGCTCGTAGCCGCCAATCAGGCCGCCTTCAAAATGCGGCGTGAAGGCGTAGAGAACCCGGGCGCGCGCGATTTCGTCACGCACGGCAAGCGATCCGCTGTCGGTGTAAACCGTTTCCTCTTGTTTGGCATCAAGACCCCAGCCGAGAGGGGTGGGGCGTCGATCCAGGCGGATGGTCTGCCGCCCATAGCGGCCGTTGCTCAAAGCGACGCCGGTTTGATTGCCGCTGATGCGGGTCCAGACGTTTTCGCTGCGCGCCCGCAACCGGAGGTCATCGCTGAAACGATGGTCGATGTAAGGGCTGAGGCTGTATTGGGTGGTGGTGTAGGTCGCGGCGCCGGTGGACTGTGCCGGGATGGTGAGCAACGCGTTTTGCTGCGAATTGATGCCGGCATCGAAATACAGCCATTGATCGACCAGCCTGGCGCTCAAGCCCAATGTGCCGGAGGGGAGAACCGTGTTGCTGTAGCTACTGTGGGCGTAATAGCGGGCATTGATCGCAAAGTTGCCGAAAGTGCGCAAATCAGGCCCGAGGGTTTGAAACGCAATGCCCGGAGTGACGCTCACGATGGTGTCGGAGCGCGCGGGGTTGTTCGAGCCGAAATAGACATTGCTGGTCTGCACGACCGACATGCCGACAGACGGCTGGACGAAGTTGCCGCGCGCTGGGAACGGTGCACTGGTGGCCGTTCCCAGCGGTGTCAAAAGTCCGCCCTGCGTTTCGCCGCTTTCGAGTTGCTGAGGCAGCGCCCCACCGCCGGGCACGGCGAGATTGAGCCCGGGAATGACCTGCGCACAAGCCGATCCCGCCTGCAGAAGACAAAAGGCCAGCGGGGTCAGCGCGAACAAGACTTTGCGGCTAGAGGTCTGCATGGGGCAGGATTCGGGTGAGGTGAATGAAAGGACAGGCAAGGTCAGAACATGCTCTGCGGGATGATGATGACATCGCCCGGCTCCACCGGGACGTTGGCCGACATTTCACCGCGCTTGAGCAGGTCGCCCAGCTTGATGCTGTAGGTCTTGCCATGGCGCTCCAGCACGGCGGCATTGCCATCGGCAAACTCGGTCAGGCCACCGGCGGCGATCATCACGTCGAGCAAGGTCATGTTTTCGCGGTAGGGAATGGCGATGGGGCGCACGGCCTGACCGACGATACGGATCTGCTGGCTGTATGGTCCATGAAACCCGGTCACGACCACGGACACCACCGGATCGCGGACATACTTGGACAACTTGTCCTTGATTTCTTCGGCAATTTCGCCCGGCGTCTTGCCGGCCGCCTGAACGTCAGGCGCCAGCGGGGTGGAGATTCTGCCGTCCGGGCGGACCTGGATCGACATGGACAAATCCGGGTTACGCCAGACGTTGACGTTGAGCGTGTCGCCTGCGCCCACCTTGTAGTGATAGGCGCCCTGGGTGATTTTTTCCGGCGCGGGCGGGTAGT
The DNA here is from genome assembly GCA_020722545.1 of Thiomonas intermedia. Lineage (GTDB taxonomy): Bacteria > Pseudomonadota > Gammaproteobacteria > Burkholderiales > Burkholderiaceae_C > Thiomonas > Thiomonas intermedia_B. The sequence continues at coordinate 15,473 of DYKQ01000016.1, forward strand.
TGTTCGCGGCGCAGGCGCCAAGCAGGAGGGCCGCCATAGAGGCTGCGGCCATGCGCCAAAGACTGAATCGGGAATTGCGGATCAACATGCTCGACCTCTGTAATGTCGGAGAAAGGATGAAAACGACTGAATTGTGGATGGGCAGTGTAGGAGGTTCAAGCCCTCATTTGATCGGTTTTGTGGTGAGTTTGCCTGTGAAATATCTCACGTCTGCCTCGGGAATCACGGGCATCCCCCTCGAATGGGCGCACTGCGCTGAGAGGGGGGCGAATCCACCAAGCTGTTTATCCCGCCCGAACGCGGGGGGTAAAACGACGACGCCCGGGGGAGGCCCGGGCGTCGTCATGACAGCCGCTCAGGGCGACTGGCTGCTGCTTTGCTTTACTGTGGCAGGCCGACCGTGGGATTGCCGAGGTTGGTCCATTCGATCATGGAGCCGGTGTAGAGCTTGGAGTTTTTGTTACCCAGAATCTCGTGGGTGACAAACCAGGCGCCAGAGGCCAGGTGGCCGGTGTTGCAGTAGGTGATGGTCTGCGCGTCGGGCTGGATGTTGAACTCGGCATAGATCTTTTTGTAGTCAGCGGCGCTCATGAACTCATGCGCGGCGCCGACCGGCTTGACAATGGCGTCGGTCGGGAAAGAGCGCGCACCCGGCAGGTGACCGGCGGTCTTGTTGATCGGCTTTTTCACAATGCCGAGGAATTGTGCAGTCGGGCGGGCATCAATGAATTGATCCTTGCCGTCTTGCAGCCCTTCCTTGACTTGTTGCATGGTCGCCAGAATGGCTTTGTCTTCAGCGCCTGCCGCCCAGTTGCCTTTCGCCGGAGTCACTTTCGCGGTCGAGACCGGGAAGCCTGCCTGGATCCAGGCGTTCACGCCGCCGTTCAGGATGGCCACCTTGTCACGCGGTTCGCCGAAATAGCGCAACTGGAAGTACAGGCGGGTCGCCATGTCCATGGAGTCGACGCTCTCGCCGGTGGGCACGATCACGATGGGCTTGTCGGTCTTGTTCAGGCCCGAGTCGTCCATGACCTTGGTGAAGTACTCGGCGGTCGGCAGCTGGGCCTTGATCTTGACGCCGTCCACCGTGCGTTCCTGGCGGATCTTGCCGAAGTCCACCGGAATGGCGCCTGCGATGTGCCCGCCGGTTTTGACCAGAAACTTGGCCTTGGTCTTTTTATCGACCTCGAATTTCGGCGCTTCGGTGAAGGTCTTGGGCTCGTCACGGATGTCGATGATGGTGACCGCGTCTTTATTGGCATTCAGCCATTGGGGGGTGACCAGCGGGCCGGGCAGCGTGGCTGCACTGGCGGTTTGCGCCGCGGCTACAGCGATGATGCTCATGCCGATCAGGTGTTTCAGTTTCATGTTGGCTCCTCGTTCGGTTTGGTGTAACTGCATTTCAGGGCGTGTACCCGCCCGGCTCTACCTACTCAGGGCGCATCTGCGCCCAACTCCTCCAACGCAAAAATCTGCGTCGAAAAATCAATACGGCACTGGCTCAGGATATGCGTGCGTCGGTCTTCGAGCAACTGGGTGCGCCCCCGCGCCAGCAGCGCCTTGACGCGCGCGTCGCGCATGTGGGCGATCAGATCGATCTGCGGCCGAAAAAAAGCGAACATGGCATCCAGCCACTGTCCGACTTTGTGCGGTTTTGCATCCTTGAGTGCAGTCTGCCGCGCCAGTGCGCAGACGCGATCTGCATTTTCCCAGCATTCGGCCGTGACCCATTGATTGGTCGTGAACACGCGCAATGGCATGCCGCGCGCATCGACCGACAACCCCGCGATGTGGGTGTAGCGCTGGTCGGACGGACACTCGGCACGGTCGTTGGGAGCAAAGACATGGAAGTGACCATGCTCTGCCGACATTCGTTGGCTCGCTGCATGGGCGTGGTAATAAAACAAAGCCCCGGTGCGGCTTTTTGCATCGTGCTGCGGATAGTGCTCCCACTCGACATACGCGGCATTTCCAATGATTTCGGAGACCACCGTTTTGCCCTGTTGCAGCAGCGACTGCGTGGCTTCAAGCGCCTTGAGACCGTAGGCATACAGATCGCTTCGCTCTTGCGGAGGCAATGCTCGCAAAAGATCGGCAGTAAAGCGTCGACCTTTAGGCGCGTGGCCAGACAACAGGGAAGAGGACTGGAGCATGTGGATGGACATGACGCAGTGCAGAAACTGCGCCATGTGTTCAAGTCAGCTTATTTGGACGGAGCGCAAGGATTGCTGCCCTTCGAAGGCGCGCAAGGGTTGCTGCTCTTCTTCTTCTCCATCTTCTTTTTGGTCGGTGCGCAGGGGTTGCTCGGAGCGCAGGGGTTGCTCGCTGCCTGCGCAACGCCGGTGGCCGACAGGCTCGACAGAGCTTGCGGCATGGGGGCGACGACAGTGGCAGCCAAGGCCAGGGCGGGAAGAGCTTGCGAGAGTTTGATGCGGGCTTTAGCCATGTGGAACTCCTGATGAGTGGTTGAAAAAATCCAGGACAGCTGCTTGCGGCCCTGTGCGCTGTCAACGTGCATGCAGGGCCGTACGCTGACAGTGCAATGCAATTTAGCTGTTTTGCGGTGCAAACGAGCCAGAAGATTTGTTGCTGGTCTTGCGCGCAGAGGCATTGGTTCGGGTGAGGTAGCCCACAATTACAAGCACTGCGAACAGCAGACCCCAGACAGCCCAGGCGGGAAGGTGCAGCAACTGCGGCAAGGTCAGTCCATCCGGGCCGACCTGCTTCCAGGCCCAGCCCTCGATAGAACTGAACACGGAGTTGAAACCCAGGGTGCCGATGCCGATGCCCAGCAGAAAAATCAAGCCGTCCAACTTGCCGGAGAACAAGGCCACGACGGACGTGCCTGGACAGTAACCGCCGACGGCCATGCCGACGCCAATCAGCGCGCCGCCCAGTGAACTGCCCCAGAGAAAGACCGAGGGCACGAACATATTGCTGACCTCGATGACCCCGAGGCCTTGCAGTAGGTAAAGGCCGCCGGCCGACACGAGAATCGCGGTGAACATGACCTTGAACACGGCCCAGTCTTTGAAACGCAATTGGGCAGTGAGTTTGCAACCGCTGCCGAAGCCGGCGTTTTCAAGGATGTAGCCGAAAATCAGGCCGAGGATGATGCCCGATACGGGGCCGGTGTATCCAAGGGGGAAACTCATTTCCAGAATCCTTTCGTCAGTTGCCCGAACACAATGCCAGCGATGAAGAAGCCGATGAGGAACAGAAACCCGGCCGCCGCCAGGGTGGCCGATCCGGAAAGGCCCATGCCGCTGGTGCAACCCAGCGCGAGACGGGCGCCGAAACCGGCGGCAATTCCGCCAATCACGGCGAGGATCAGGCGCAGGCTGCGTCCTGCTTGGGTAGGACCGTCAATCTGAAACTTGAAACGGCCGGCGATCACGCTGCCGATCAGCGCACCGATGGCCAGACCGACAACTTCCCAGACGATCCAGCGATTGAGCCCGACTTCGAACAGATTGTGGAGGTAAGTGTGGGCGGCGACGGTGTTGGGGTCGACCTTGCCCGCTACGGCTGCAGTCGCCAGGGTGGTTGCCCCGGTCACGCCATAACCATTTCCGGTGACAAGAAACGTGGCCAGTAGTCCCAAACCCAGCAAAACCCCGGCAACGTAGGGGTTCCAGAGTGGACGAGGTGTATTGCGCATGAGTAGGCTTCCTCCAGGGGGGCGGCGACATCCGTGCGTGAGGCCGCGTGCTGATCACGAACGATCAGCTTGTGTCAAATCGAGTATAGAAAAGATTTCACGATGCTTCCGGGAGTATTAGGGTTTTTCCAGACTAGGACTAACACTGATGCAACCTCATTGAATTTGCGTTTAATCAAGCTTTTTGGCGGGCGTGACAGGAATCACCGAGATCAAAGGGGCTGTATAGATATGCTTGAATTCCTAAGAGTCAGTCGGGCTTGGGGCGCGGATGGCGAAATGGCGTTGGGGATGCCCTGTGGCGGCGGATTTGCCGCCCCATAGCCGCAGCTATGGGGCAAAAAGCCGCTGGCGCTAACGCGCCGCAGCGCCATTTTGCGGCCCGCGATCCTCAAGTCCGACAGGCTCCTAGACAAGACTCGCTGGCGAATCGATGACATTCAGTATCGCTGCGGGTTCTCATCCTCAAGCAACAGGTTGAAGGTTTTTGTAGGCGTGGAGCCCTCGCTTGCCGCTGGATGGGGCCGAAATTGTTGAACGCCGCCCGAGCGCATTCGGGCACTCACTTGCACATCAGGAGACCAGGGTATGGCACATATCGTTGTATTGGGCGCCGGCATAGGCGGCATGCCCGCCGCCTATGAAGCGCGTGAAGCGCTCGGCAAAGCACACAAGATCACGGTCATCAATGCCGTGGACTATTTCCAGTTCGTGCCCTCCAACCCCTGGGTGGCCGTGGGCTGGCGCAGCCGGGACGAGGTGATCTTTGCGATCAAGCCGTATCTGGAACGCAAGGGCATCGACTTCATCGCCAAGTCGGTGACCAAGATCGAGCCGGAGAGCAATACCTTGACCCTGCAGGATGGCGCCAAGGTCAACTACGACTATCTCATCATCACCACCGGGCCGAAGCTGTCTTTCGAGGAGGTGCCGGGTTCCGGCCCGCACGGCGGGTATACCAACTCGATCTGCAGTATCGACCATGCGGAAAAGTGCTACGCCGACTATGAGAAGCTGGTGGCCAATCCGGGACCGGTGATTGTGGGCGCGATGCCGGGGGCGAGCTGCTTCGGCCCGGCCTACGAATACACCATGGTGCTCGACACCGCGCTGCGCAAGAAAAAAATCCGCAACAAGGTGCCCATCACTTATGTGACTTCCGAGCCTTATATCGGTCACCTGGGGCTGGATGGCGTGGGCGACTCCAAGGGCATCATGGAAAGCGCCTTCCGCAGCCATGACATCCGCTGGATCACCAATGCCAAGACCACCAAGGTGGAAGACGGCAAGATGTTCGTCGATGAACTCGACATGCAGGGCAATCTGGTCAAACAGCACGAACTGCCGTTCAAGCACTCCATGATGCTGCCCGCGTTCAAGGGTGTGGACGCGGTGGCTGCGGTGGAGGGACTGTGCAACCCGCGCGGCTTTGTCATCGTTGACCAACATCAGCGCAGCCCGAAATACAAGAACATCTACTCCGCTGGCGTCTGCATCGCCATTCCACCGACCGGCCCCACGCCTGTGCCTTGCGGCGTGCCCAAGACGGGTTACATGATCGAGTCGATGGTCACGGCCATCGTGCACAACCTCAAGGAAGAACTCGCGGGCAAGCAGCCCACGCACCGCGGCACCTGGCAGGCCATCTGCCTGGCTGACTTCGGCAATACCGGGGCGGCGTTCGTGGCCATTCCGCAGATTCCGCCACGCAACGTCAACTGGTTCGGCGAAGGCAAGTGGGTGCACTTGGCCAAGATCGCATTTGAAAAATACTTCATCCGCAAGATGAAGAAGGGCAACTCCGAGCCGATCTACGAGAAATACATGATGAAGCTCATCGGCATGGAGCGCTTGCTGCATCCCGAGCGCAAAGACTGATCTCTCTTGCATCAAGTTCGAGCCCGCAGGCTGTCCGGTCTGCGGGCTTTTTTGTGGGGATCATGGCGGTCGCTTCCCGGCAGAACCCGGCCCGAGCAGTTAGGCTGCATGGGGTTATTGGCGTGATTGACGAGAAATGATGATGTGGCTTTCCATTGCGATTTTTCTGTTGGCCGGAGCCTCCGCGGGTTTTCTGGGCGGGCTGTTGGGCATTGGGGGCGGCTTGCTGCTGGTGGCGGCGCTCAGCTTTGCGCTGCCCGCGTTGGGCATTCCGCCCGATGAGGTCATTCATGTGGCCGTAGCGACGTCGATGGCCAGTATCGTGCTCACCTTTATTTCCTCCGCCACGGCGCATATCCGACGCGGCGGCGTGCTGTGGCCGAGTTGGCGCTGGCTGGCGCCAGGCATGGTGATTGGGGGTTTCATTGGGGCGTATCTGGCGCAGATGCTCAGCGGCCCGGCCTTGCGCTATGTCATTGCCGGGTTCTGTGCGGTCATGGCGGTACAGATGGCGGTTGGCAAACGCAAAAAGACAGTGCCAGGTCAGGAGCACATTCCGCGTTCACCCTGGTTGTTCCCGGCAGGTGTGGGCATCGGGGCTGTGTCCTCCGTCGTGGGGATCGGCGGCGGGTCGATGACCGTACCCTTGTTGGTGTCGCTGGGCGTTCAGCCGGTCAAGGCGGTGGCGACGAGTACGGTTTGCGGCTTGGCCATCGCCCTGTCCAGCGCGCTGAGTTACATGCTCTCGGTTCATGCGCCCGCTCATCCCCTTCCGCCAGGGGCGTTTGGCTATGTTTTTTTGCCTGCAGCTGCGGCGACCGCTGTCGCTTCCATGGCGCTGGCGCCGTATGGGGTACGCGTGGCGCATCGCATTGCGGGCGACGCGCTCAAACGGGTGTTCTCGGTTTTTCTGGTTTTTGTAGGCGCGTTGATTGCGTTCGGGGGGTAGTGGGAGCGGCGGCGATTTAACTTGAACGCCTGCCAACATTTCCCGTTTCCGGGCGCTTGCGCCGCCTTGTCACCAGGGGTTTTTCGACGGCGCTGCTGCAATTTCAACAGGGGCGCTTGGTGGATGAGCCCGCTGGCTTGCCGACTTCTGCGAGTGTGGTCGGAGTGCCGTTTTTTTCGGATGACAGTCACTCCTGCGGACCGGCTTCGCTGGCCTCTGTTCAGGATTGACGTATTTGCGCGCCGTGGCCCCGCTCGAAGGCGTGGCGCCTGATGCGGCACGCACCGCTTGCGAGGCGGCGCTCGAGCGCTGGCCCCAGGCGTGGATTGCCATGATGGGACTGGGCAATCTGGCCTATGCGCGCAAGGACTATCCGCAGGCCGCGATTCACTTCGCCGAGGCAGCAAGAGCGAACCCTTCGGACGGCGATCCGATGAACAACCTCGCGCAGGCTTGGTTCGCTGCGGGAGACTGGAAGGCGGCGCAGGGGGCGATCGAGGTCGCATTGCGCCTCGGCCAGCCGCACCCCGAGGCGTATCGCAGCACGGCGGCGGAAATCGCCAAGGCGCGCGCCGCGGCCCTGGACCATACCCAGGCGCCGTGAACCGGCGGCGGCCTGAGGGGTATTACCAGCTCGGTCTGCTCGTCAATCCGCTTTCGCGGTTTGGCTTTGCCCCAGGCTGGCGTAGTAGCGCGCTATGAGCAGGGTGTCGGCGTCGCTCAGGCGCTGGCTGAACTGGCGCATGCCTTTGTACACATCGTTGTGACGCTCACCGTTGTGATACAGGCGCATGGTGCGGATGAAGTAGTCGGTGGTCTGACCGGCGATGGCTGGCGTCGTGCCCTTGCCTTCGCCGTGCAGGCCGTGGCACGACGCGCAGGCGGTGATGAGGCGGCTGGCGTCGCCTTTGCGCACGAGTTGCTCCACCCGCTTGTGCTCTGCGGCGTTTAACGGGGCGGCGAGTGCGGGCTGCGCCTGCGGGGCCACGGGTTTGGGCAGGCTGGCGTAGTAGGTAGAGACATCCGCAATCTGTTGCGGGGTCATCAAGCGGGCGATGCTGGTCATCAGATCGGAGCGCTCGTCCTCAGAGCGCAGGCCGCTGCGATAGTCGAGCAGCATCTTGGCGGTGTAGTCGTAGCGCTGGCCGGCGACGCTGGGCCAGTTCATCGTTTCGGCGTTGCCTGCGGGGCCGTGGCAAGAGGCGCACATCATGGAATCGTGCACGACCTTGCCCGCGGCGGCATGGCCTTTGGGCAGATCGCCCAACGCGGTTTGCAGGGTGACGGGGCTCCAGGGCCTGGGTGCGGGTTTGTTGTGTTCGCTGGCTTGTGCAATGGAGCTGGCGAGCAGCGTGGCGGCCAGGGCAAGCGTGCGCCACGCAGTGGGGAATGCGGCGGTGATCATGCGAAGATGTCCTGAGTGAAGGCCTGAATCCAGGCTTGCTGATAGACGGCGGACAGGCGGATTTGCGCGGGCGTGGCGTCGAGCGGCAGGTAACGCGCTTTGTTGACCCGGCCGATCTTGCCGTCTTCCTTGATCTTGAATACGTCGGCGACGAACAGGCCGTAGTCTTTGCCGGCCAGGGCGTAGCAAGTGTTCTCCCAGACCGGCGTGCCGGGGTCTCGTCCCGCCAAGCCGTCGGCAATGACTCGCGCCACCCATTTGGCCTGGGTGTTGGCCGAGAAGCCCGACTTGGGCATGGCGTCGGCGATGCTGGAATCGCCGATGACGTACACGTCTTTGTGCAAGGTCGATTCAAACGTGGCGCGGTGCACCGGGCAGAAGCCGCTGGTGTTGGTGAGGCCGAAGTCGAACGCAATCTGCCCGGCGACCATGGCCGGGATGACGTTGATCACGTCGGCCTTGATCGCGCCGCCCGCGGTGTGCAGGGTCATGGTCTTGGCGTCCAGACGCTGCGGGGCGCCGCCGGACTTGGCCTGAATCCACTCCAGCGCGCAGGGTTTGGTGGCGGGCTGGAGTTCGGCCGCGAGCTTGGTGCGGTATTCGGCCGGCGGCTGAAAACCATAGAGCCGGTTCCAGCCGAGCAGGGCGGTTTCGTCGGTGACAAAGCTGTCCTTCGGGTCGGCGATGATGACCTTGGCGCGCGGGTTGTGGCGGCTGAACCACTCCGTCATCAGCGCGGCGCGCTCGTAGGGGCCGGGCGGGCAGCGGTAGGGGTTGGGCGGGGCGGCCAGCACGAAAGTGCCGCCGTCGCGCATGCTCTGCAACTGCTTGGCCAGCAGGGCGGTCTGCGCCCCGGCAATCCAGCCGCTGGGCACTAGGCTGTCGGCCAACTGTTCGCTGTAGCCGGGCAGGCTGTCGTAGCGCAGCTTGATGCCGGGCGAGACGATGAGTTTGTCGTAGCCCAAAACCTTGCCGCCTGCCGTGGTAACGGTCTTGTTCACCGGGTCGAGGCTTTTGGCGGCGTCGAACACGAAGGCTACGCCGTGCTTCTGCCGCAGCACGTCATAGCTCACCCGCAGGTCTTGCATCGTGACGTGCGCGTTGAGCACCTCGCTCGATCCATAAGGGCGGATGTAGACCGGGTTTTTTTCGATCACCGTGACCTGCAGGCTGGGGTTGGCCCGCTTGAGGTATTTGGCCGCCGTGGCGCCGCCCACGCCACCGCCGACGATGACGATGCGGGCAGACGCCTGACCGGCGCGAACAATGGCGGGGAAGGCAACCGCGCCCAGTGCCGTGGCGCTGGCGAGCAGAAATTGACGACGAGAGTTCATGGAGTGCCTCTTATTCGGGTTTGACGGCGGCGAAGTAGCTCGCCATGGCGTCGATTTCGCCATTGCTGAAGCCCTGCGCCACATGGCCCATCAGCGTGGAGGGGCGCTTGCCATCGCGGAAATCGCGCATGGCCTGCACGAATTGCGCCTTGGGCATGCCAGCCAGGGGCATGAAGGCGGCGGCGTGTAGCCGTCCGTCCGTGCCGTGGCAGCCGGCGCAGGTCTGCGCCATGGCGGCGCCTGCGGGCGGCGCTTTGGGTCCGGGCGGCAGGGGGGCGGCGGCTTGCGGAGTTGTTGGCGCGGCGAAGATTGGGGCATTCGCGCCAAGCAGGCCGATGGCGAACACCAGCCCGATCAGGGCGAGAGTGAGGTGACGAAGTCGCATACGAAATCCTTATTGCGCCCAGACGACGAAACCGACCACGAAGAACTGGACGATCCAGATGCCGACCAGCCACATTGAAATCGTGCCAATGCGGTCGACAGCGGCCGACGGGGTGTAGAGCTGGCCCTTGGGCGTCTGTCCGACTTTCCACGCGATGGTGAGGAAGTAAGCCAGGGTGCTGCCGCCGATGAGGGCGAAGGTGGAGAAGAACAGCACGTTGCTGTACCAGTCGAGGTGCACGGGATAGGTGAACACGTCATAGCCGTGTATGCCCTTGAGCACCGTCCAGCGCAGCACTTCGCGCAGCGCGGCCACGGCAATCAGCGCCACCGCGCCGAGGGCGAAGGGGGCGTAGCCGAGTGAGGTGTGCAGCGTGCGTTGGCCCAGCAGCGCGGGCAGCGCCACGGTGAGCAGCAGCAAGGCCACGCTGAGCAGCACGATGGGCGAGGCGGCAAACCCGGCGATGTTGGCAGGCAGGGTGGCCATCCAGCCGCCGAGAAACACCAGGGCGATCACCCCGCCGAGATTGAGCATCTTGCTGGCGAGGGCGCCGATCCACTGCAGGTAGTTCGCATCGGCCAGTTGCCCCGCGCTGAGGTAGCGGCGATAGGCGAACAGCCAGGCCCCCGTCACCGGTGCGGCCAGGGCGATGAAAAAGCCGAAGCGCCACAGGTTGGAGTCGTGCAGCGTGCGGCCGCGCGGCTCGATCACCCCGCCCGGTGCGTACCAGCTCATCCACTTCTCGGGGCTGAGCATTTGCTGGGTGAGCACATGCATGATGAAGCCCACGACCAGAAACAGCGCCAGCGCGGCCACCAGGCTCCAGCCGGAGCGCGTGTCGTGCTGAGGGTCGTCGAGGTGATGGTTGCGGCTGTAGAAAAAATACAGCGCCATATAGCCGACAATAAGCAGCACGATAAAGCCCACCACCCACCAGGCCGACAGCACATTGCTGGTGTACCAGAACGGGTCATACGTCACCTGCACGAACAGCAGCGGCGCCACGCCCAGCACCACGGCCACCGAGACGGCGATCTTGGCGGTGGTGGTCATGGCCGCGGCCAGCCGACGGCGCATGGGGTTGCGGCTGAAGGCGTTGGCGAGCGCCAGCGCCGTGCCGCCGAGCATGACCTGTACCGCCGCGATGTGCAGCGCAAAGGTCAGCACGCCCAGCACCAGAAAGACGATGGGGTGAGACGGAACCCCGGCGACGTCGCGCAGGGCATAGAGCATTTCAGAATTCATGTCAGCGCACCTCTTGGGTCAGGGTTGCGGGCAGCGCAGCGGCTTGGTCAGCCTGCGCCAGCGCCGCCTTGTGCTGGATGTGGGCGATGGCGGCCTGCGGCTGCTTCATGTTGACGATGAACACCGCAAGCGCCTCGGCTTCTTCGGGCTTGAGCGGAATCATCGGCATGTACAGCGTGGCCCCGGTGGAGAGCGCGCCGCGCAGGTAGTTTTCCACCTCGGTCACGTTGGTCGTGCCGCCGAAGTAGCGATGCAGCGGGCGCATGCCGGTTTCGCTCAGCGAGTGGCAGTTGGAGCAGGTGGTCAGCGCCAGCGACTCGCCGACTTTGAGCATGTTGTCCGGCGTGACCACGCGCAGGTTGTCGGGAACGAACACCTGCGTCTTGAGAAAGCCGTGCGTCTCCAGCAGCGGAATTTCGCTCTTGATGTTCATGCCCGGCACATCACGACCGACGACCTGGTTGGAATAGATGTACTGCCCGGCCACCCAGGGCTTGCGGATGGATTCGCGCGCCACTTCCTCCGGCCACAGACCGAACAGCAAAATGCTCAGCGTGGCGGCCGAGGCACCCCACACCACGAGGGTGCGTGAGGAAATCAGCGTCATCACGAAGTACGCCAGAATGCCCAGCAGCACGGTGATGATGGCCGGCTGGAAGTAGGACGGCAGGCGGTTGTCCATCACCAGATGCGCGGTTTCCGGCAGGGTGCGGATGTACCACTGGAACAGCGCCGCGCCGGTGATCGACGACACGATGCCCAGCCAGGCCAGCTTGCGCGAAATCTCACGCTTGAACGCCGGATCGGTGATGCGCGCCGCGACGATGCCGCCGACCACCGCCGTCATGGTGAACATGAACGCGGTGCGCATGGCGAGCTGGGCGAAGGTGTTGCTGCCGTAGAAGCCGTTGAGGTAGCCTCCTTCAGTGAACCAGACCTCCTTGCCCGGCGCCATCATGAACGACAGAATGCCCAGAATGATGAGCATGGTGGTGTATGACGCCATGCCGAAGATCACGGCGATACGCATATGCGTGCGCTGATCGACGCGGCCGACCAGGTAGATCACCAGATAGACGCCGACCACCTCGATGACGAAAAACACCCATTCGGTGGCCCATTTCCACACAAAGCTGTGGATCAGCGCCGAGATGCCGCGCGGGCTGGCGACGGTGGTGGTGAACCAGATGCCCGGCCCGGTAATCGAGCCGATGACATACGAGAACACCAGCAGGAACATGCCGTATTTGCGGATGTAATCCAGCAACTGCGGCTGATTGCGCCGGTAGGCGAGCACCGCCAGATATGCAAACAAAATGGCTGCGCCCACCGAGGTGTGCGATGCCAGCACATGAATGGTGGCCATGATGCCCACCACCCAGCCACTGCCCACACCCGGTTCATACCAAGTGGGATAAAGCCCGACCCAATCCATCTCGACTCCTTGTCTTGGTGCGACATGCACCGCGATGTTGCAAAAGACAACATTTTGTTACTGGCAGGAGTATCGAGAGAGGAGCTCAGTAGGGATTTGATCTTCCGCAAATTGCAAATTGAGACTTGCAGGTTTATCTATGTGTGAGTGACCGGGGTCACAAACGGCCTGCAAGGTGCAGAAATTCAGGGTTTACGCGGATTGCGATCACGGCGGAGCGCCCATTTTCCGCGCCGGGTCATGGGCCTGTCGGCGCGGTTTCATTTGATCTGACGCAGACTCGCCGCCGTCGCGGGCGCCAAAGGCGAGGCCGCTGCTCAGCGCTGGCCGATGACGGCGTTGGCAAACACGCCGCGGGCGTCCCGCGGCTCGCTGCGCCAGTATTGCGGCGGCGCCTTGACCTGCGCGCCCAATGCAGCCGCGGCATGCCGCGGCCAGTGCGGGTTCCACAGCAGGGCGCGGGCCAGCACGACCAAATCGGCCCGGCCCTCGGTCACGATGGCTTCGGCTTGTTGCGCCTCGGTAATGCGGCCAACGGCCATCGTGGGCAGCCCGGTCGCCTCTCGCACCGCCTGAGCCAATGGCGCCTGATAGCCGGGGTCGATGGGGATTTGCTGCCGGGGCGAGATGCCGCCGGAAGACACGTCGATCCAGTCGCAACCCCGCGCCTTGAGCGCTTGCGCGAAGGCAAGGGTTTGTTCCAGATCCCAGCCGCCTTCCCCCAGTCGGCTGCCGAGACCCGCACGCCCAGTGGAATGCTTGCGGGCAAGGCGGCGCGCACGGCATCGAACACTTCCCGCGGATAGCGCATGCGCTGGATCAGGCTGCCGCCGTAGCCTCGTTGCGCTGACTGGACAGCGGCGAAAGCAACTGGTGCAGCAGACAGCCGTGCGCGCAGTGCAGCTCCACAGCTTGCAGGCCCAGGCTGGCGGCGTATCGCGCGGCCTGGACGAAGGCGTTGTGGATGCGTTCCAGGCCGCTGGCGTCCAGCGCTTGCGGTGCAGCCTCCTGCGCGCCATGCGGCACGGCGGAAGGGGCCACGGTGGGCCAGCCGCCTTGCGAAGCCGGTAGCAGTTGATCGCCATCCCAGGAGCCTGTCGGACTTGGGGCGCGGATGGCGAAAAATGGCGATGGGGATGCCCTGTGGCGGCGGCATTTTGCAGCCCGCGATCCTCAAGTCCGACAGACTCCCAGGGCCGCGCTGGATGCCTTGCGCCACGCGTGCCCGAGTTGAATGCCGACGGGCATGTCGCTGAAACTGCGCACATCGTCGAGCGCGGCGCGCAGCGCCGCTACGTTGTCGGCTGAATACAGCCCGAGACAGCCGGGGGTGATGCGGCCGATGGCTTTGACCGCGGTGGCCTCGATGAACAGCAGGCCGGCGCCGCTTTGCGCCAGTTGGCCAAGATGCACGCGGCGCCAGGGCATGGCATTGCCCTCCACGGCGCTGCATTGGCACATCGGGCTGACCACGATGCGGTTGCGCAGGCTGAGGGGGCCGAGTGAAAACGGGGAGAAGAGTTGAGACGACATAGGCAATGAAAGTAGGAGTCTGGCAGGCCGCTGCGACGGGCGGTTGGCGTGGAATAAAACGTCGCTTTCATTGTCTCCGCCTCAGCGGTTTTCTGCAGGGCAGGGCGGTGCGATCAGGCGGCGACGTCGTCCCAGCGATGGAGGGCGGCGTCTTGCAGGCCGCAAAGATCCGCCATGCGACGCAGCACGGCGAGATCGCCATTGGTGTAGATCTGCGGCAGTTCGGGTCCCTGTGCGCTTGTTTGCTGCCAGAGACGCGCGGCTTGCCTCGCCACAGGCTCAGCGGTGTCGAGCAGGTGCACTTGGGGGCCGAGCTCGGCCTGAATCTGCTCGGCCAGCAGGGGGTAATGCGTGCAACCCAGCACCACGGTGTCGCAGCCGGCACTGCGCAGCGGCGCGCAGAACTGGTGGATCAACTGCTGCACTTGCGGCGCCTGCAAATCACCGCGCTCCACCGCGTCGGCCAGACCGGGGCAGGGCTGCAGCACCGGCTCGGCAGCGCCGGCATGGGTGTGCAACAACGCACGGAATTTGGCGCTGCGCAGGGTGGACGGGGTGGCCAGCACGCCGACGCGCCGCGCGTCGCTGCGGGCCAGCGCGGGCTTGATGCCGGGCTCGATGCCCACGAAGGGCAGATCGAATTCCGCGCGCAAAGCGGCGATGGCTGCCGCGGTGGCGGTGTTGCAGGCCACGACGATGAGGCGCGCGCCTTGCCCGATCAGAAAGCGGGTGATCTGGCGTGCGCGTTGCTGCAGAAAATCGTCGGGCCGGTCGCCGTAGGGCGCGTGGGCCGAGTCGGCGACGTAGATCAGGCTGACCTGCGGCAATTGCGCCCTGAGCGCGCGCAGCACGGTGAGGCCGCCCACGCCGGAATCGAAGATGCCGATCTTCGGGGCTTGGCTCATGGACGAGGGCTAGGCCGGGCGCGCTCGGCGCCCGCGCACTGCGGGCAGATGCAGGCCAGGCCGATGCACGCGGGCGGAATGCGTGCCAGGGTTTGCGGCGCAAAGCGCACGCTGACGCACCAGCAAGTGGCCGATTCATTCCCCGCGGCCCGCACGCACGCATTGGGCTGACCGCACAGCGGGCAGCGTGCGGGGTCGCAGGCGGGGCGGTCAGCGGGCATCGGGGGCGTTCAGGCAGCGGTGATGGGAATCTGCGGCATTTGCGCGATGCGCGCTTTCCACTGCTCCGGGCCGGTCTGATGCACCGAGATGCCCTGCGCGTCCACCGCCACGGTCACGGGCATGTCCTGCACGGTGAAGGCATAGATCGCTTCCATGCCCAGGTCTTCAAACGCCACCACGCGCGCCGCCTTGATGGCTTTGGCCACGAGATAGGCCGCGCCGCCCACGGCCATGAGCGAGGCGCTGCGGTGCTTTTTGATCGCCTCGATCGCCACCGGGCCGCGTTCGCCTTTGCCGATCATGGCGATCAGCCCGGTTTGCGCGAGCATGGTCTCGGTGAACTTGTCCATGCGGGTGGCGGTGGTCGGGCCGGCCGGGCCCATGACTTCGTCGCGCACCGGATCGACCGGGCCGACGTAATAGATCACCCGGTTGGTGAAATCGACGGGCAGTGTTTCGCCACGCGCGAGCATGTCGCTGATGCGCTTGTGCGCGGCATCGCGCCCGGTGAGCAGTTCGCCCGAGAGCAGCAGGGTGTCGCCCGGCTTCCAGCTCGCCACTTCTTCTCGGGTCAGGGTGTCGAGATTGACCCGGCGGCTGCGTGCGGCATCGGGCTGCCAGTGCACTTGGGGCCAGAGGTCGAGGCTGGGCGGATCGAGAAAGGCCGGGCCGCTGCCATCGAGCACGAAGTGGGCATGGCGGGTGGCGGCGCAGTTGGGGATCATGGCCACCGGCTTGCTGGCCGCGTGGCAGGGGTAGGTCTTGATCTTCACGTCCAGCACGGTTGACAGGCCGCCGAGACCTTGGGCGCCGATGCCCAGCGCGTTGACCTTTTCAAACAACTCGATGCGCAGCTCTTCCAGCTTGTTTTGCGGGCCGCGCGCCAGCAGATCGGACATGTCGATATCGTCCATCAACGCTTCCTTGGCCATGAGCATGGCCTTCTCGGCCGTGCCGCCCACGCCGATGCCCAGCATGCCCGGCGGGCACCAGCCGGCGCCCATGGTCGGCAGGGTGGCGAGCACCCAATCGACCAGGTTGTCGCTAGGGTTCATCATGATGAACTTGCTCTTGTTTTCGCTGCCGCCGCCTTTGGCGGCAACCTTCACCGACACAGTATTGCCAGGCACGAGGTTGACGTTGATGACGGCCGGAGTGTTGTCGCGCGTGTTCTTGCGGGCGAAGATCGGGTCATCGACGATCGAGGCGCGCAGCACGTTGTCGGGGTCGAGATAACCCTGCCGTACCCCGGCGTTGACCACCGCATCGAGGCCGTCGTCGAAGCCTTCCAGGCGCACGTTCAGGCCGATGTCGAGAAAGACATTGACGATGCCCGTGTCCTGACAGATCGGGCGATGCCCCTCGGCGCACATGCGGCTATTGGTCAGAATCTGCGCCATCGCGTCCTTGGCCGCAGGCGACTGCTCGCGCTCATACGCTCTAGCCAGATGGTTGATGTAGTCGGCCGGGTGGTAGTAACTGATGAACTGCAGCGCTGCGGCGATGCTGTCGCGCAAATCGGCGGCGCGGATAACGGTGGTCATGGTGTGAACGGTTTGTTGTGGGTGAAACGGGAGGCGCGGGGTTGACAGGCGGCGGCCCTAATGAGCCTCGTCCGCCTTGACATGGCCGAGCAGCATGGTGCGCGTCATCATGCGGTCGGTGTAGGCGATCGCCATGGCCGAAAGCAGGAACACGACATGGATGGTGGTCTGCGCCACCAGCGCCTTCACGCTATAGGCGTCGGCGTTGATGAAGGTGCGCAGCAGGTGGATGGACGAAATGCCGATGATCGCCATCGCCAGCTTGACCTTGAGCACCGAGGCGTTGACATGCGACAGCCATTCCGGCTGATCGGGATGGTCTTCGAGGTACATGCGCGACACGAAAGTTTCGTATCCGCCCACGATGACCATGATGAGCAGATTGGCGATCATCACCACGTCGATCAGACTGAGCACCACCAGCATGATGGTCGTCTCGGTGAGCTTGGGCGCGGCGCCATGCGCCAGAGCACCTTCGACGGGCAGGGGATTGCGCACGGCGATGGCTTCGAGCAGGTGTGCCAGCGACGCCTGATTGCCGAATGCCGCGCCGATCAGATCGGTGAGTTCCACCCAGAAGTGAAAGACATACACCCCGAGCGCCAGGATCAGCCCCACATAGAGCGGCAACTGCAACCAGCGGCTCATGAACAGCAGGCGGGGGATGAAAGGGACGTGCGGCAGATCGGGCGGACGAGGCATGGCGGCTCCGGTGGTGGGGTGGTGAACCGCGATTCTAGGAGCCTGACATCTCGCTCCATTTCATGCCCACGCCAGCGCTGCGCACTATGCTCAAGTT
>DYKQ01000123.1:0-1873 GCA_020722545.1 Thiomonas intermedia
CCGCAAGCGTCCCAGAAACTCGCCATATCGTCAGGAATGGGGGCGATGAAATCCATCGGCCTGTCGTTCAGGGGATGGGCAAACGCCAGCCGCGCGGCATGCAGCGCCTGACGCTGCAGCGGCAGATCGGGCCGCAAACGCCCGCCATAAACCGGATCGGCCACCATTTCCAGCTTGGCAAACTGCAGATGGACCCGAATCTGATGCGTGCGCCCGCTGTGCAGCTTGCAGCGCAGCGCCGTCAGCGGCCCCCAGCGGGTGTCGAGCTCGGCCAGCGGGGTGAAATCGGTACGGGCGGGTTTGCCGCCATGCACCACCGCCATGCGCAGACGGTCGCGCGGGTGACGGCCAATGGGCGCCTCCACGTTGAACGCGCGGCTCACCGAGCCCCAGGCGAATGCGAGATATTGGCGGTGAATGGTGCGCGCCTGAAGCCGGCGCACCAGCTCGGTCTGCGCCTGTAGCGTGCGCGCCGTCACCATCAGCCCGCTGGTGTCTTTGTCGAGACGGTGAACGATGCCCGCTCGCGGCAGCCCTGCCGTCTCGGGGTAGCGGGCCAGCAAGCCGTTGAGCAGGGTGCCGCTCCAGTTGCCCGCAGCCGGATGCACCACCAGCCCCGCCGGTTTGTTGAGCACGGCCAGATCGGCATCTTCGAACACCACGTTGAGTGGCACGTCTTCGGGTGCGAACGCGGTGTCTTCAGGCAATGCGGGCACGGCGATGCGCAGGATTTCACCCGCGCGGGCCTTGTCGCGCACCCCAGCCACCTGAGCACCCATGCGCACCAGCCCCGCCTCGCACCATTGCTGCAGGCGGCTGCGGGAATATTGCGAAAACTGCGCGGCAAGCACTTTGTCGAGCCGCTGCCCGGCGTCGGCCTCGGGGACGACGGCTTCGAGCACCGTCGAATCGTCAGCGGCGCTGTCTTCGTCGAGATCGGCGAAATCGCCGTCGGCCGCAGAGGGCGAAGCGTGTGGAGAGAGATCGGTCATGAGGGGGAAGCGAGGCTCCCTATAATCTGCGAGCTTTACACCACCCTGGGCGATTGATATGCGTGTTGCGTTGTACCGTCTCTGGACGTTGCGGTTGTTGGGCGCTGCGGCGGCAGTCGTGCTGCTGGGCCTTGCAGGCTGTGCCTCCACGCCGTCGAAAGACGAAACTCTGGGCTGGTCGTCGGCCAAATTGTATGCAGAGGCCAAGGACGAGATGAACAGCGGCAACACCGACAAGGGTGTGAAGCTGTACGAGAAGCTCGAGTCGCGCTACCCCTACGGGCTGCTGGCGCAGCAGGCGCTGATCGAGATCGCCTACGGCAACTACAAGCAGGGCGAGCGGGCGCAGGCCCTGGCCGCCGCCGACCGCTTTCTCAAGCTCTACCCCAACAACCCCTACACCGACTATGTGCTCTATCTCAAGGGCCTGATCAACTTCAACACCGATCAGGGCTGGTTCTCCTTCCTGTCCGACCAGAAGCTGTACGAGCGCGATCAGGCTGCAGCCAAGCAGTCGTTCGAGAGTTTCAAGGAACTCGTCACCCGCTTTCCTGAGAGCAAGTACGCGCCCGATGCCCGCCAGCGCATGCGCTACATCGTGAACTCGCTGGCCGAGTACGAAACGCATGTCGCGCTGTTCTATTACCGTCGTGGGGCCTATGTCGCCGCGGCCGACCGCGCACAACGCGCCATCGAACACTACCAGGACGCCCCGGCCAATCAACTCGCCCTGGCGATTCTGGTCGATGCCTACGGCAAGCTGGGCCTGACCCAACTGCGCGACGACGCCGAGCGCGTGCTCAAGCTGAACTACCCGCAGAGCACCTATCTCACCGAAGGTCTGCCCAAACGCGACGATCCGTTCTGGAAGCTCTGGTAAG
>DYKQ01000123.1:1973-5755 GCA_020722545.1 Thiomonas intermedia
ACTCCGTTCCCCGCAAAAACGCCTGAGCCTCTGCGGTTCGGCTCACGCGCGTGTAGGGCGGCAGGCTCGCCAGAAGTTGTCGCCCCCAGCCGGTCGCCGTCAGGCGCCGGTCGCACACCACCAGCACGCCGCGATCATTTTCAGTGCGGATCAACCGGCCCGCCCCTTGCTGCAGCGAGAGTGCAGCCTGGGGCATGCTGTAGTCGGCAAAGCCGCTGCGCCCTTCGGCCGCGATCTGCTTGAGCCGTGCGGCGGTGAGCGGGTCGTCGGGCGGGGCGAACGGTAGTTTGTCGATGATCACCAGGGTCAGCCGGTCACCGGGCAGATCGACGCCCTCCCAAAAACTCTGACTGCCCACCAGCACCGCCTGCGGCGTGCTGGCGAAGCGGGCCAGCAAGGCGGCTTTCGATTCGTCGAACTGTTCCAGCACCGCCCTGCCCGGCAGCAGCGCGCGCAGGGTTTGCGCGATGATCTTCGCGGCCCGCAGCGTGGTGGTGAGCACGAACGTGCCGCCGGTATTGCCCGTGGCGAGCTGGGCGGCGAGCGCCCCCACCGATTCCGAATGGCCGGGCTGGTTGGGCAGCGGCAGGTCTTGCGGCACCAGCAAGCGCCCTTGCTCGGCATAGTCGAACGGGCTGGCCACGCGCAATTCGCGGCAACGCGGCGCCACCCCGCCTTCCACCGGCGCACAGCCGCCCTGCTCAGGCGTCAGCCCCAGCGCGGCGCGGGCGTGGCGAAAGCTGCCGCCCACGCTCAAGGTCGCCGAGGTGAAAATCCAGGCCTGACTGCGCTGGGCCACCAGGGCGGCAAACGCCGGTGCGATAGACAAGGGCGCGGCTTGCAACCGCAGATGCGCGCTGCCCACGTCGGCCCAGCGCACCTGTGGCGGCGCGTCGGTCTGATCGGGGTCAGGTGCGGCCTGCCAACTTGAAAAGGCCTGGTGCAAGGCGGTGCAGCGATCCCTCAGCCGCTCGAACTCAGCCGCCGCCTCGACATGGGCCGAAAGCACCTCCGCGGTATGCGCCAGTTGCGTCTGAAGGTCGTGCAAGGCCACGTCCCACCCGGGCAGATCGAGCACCTGGGGCTGACTCAGACGCCCGGGGTTTTGCGGTGCGGCCAGGCGCAGATCGCGCGCTGCGCGCTCCAGTGCACCGCTCAAGGTCTGCCAGTCGGCCAGGCCTTTGGCATGTTGCAGGCCGCCGGCCAGCACGTCGCGGCTGAGATCGACCACCTGCGCCGTACCGCAGCGCGCGCCGAGGAATTGCACCCCGATTTCGGCAAGCTGATGCGCCTCGTCGAGAATCAGCGTGTCTGCAGTCGGCAGCAATTCGGCCACGCCTTCGCCGCGCAACGCCAGATCGGCGAAAAACAGATGGTGATTGATGATCACCACGTCGGAGGCCAAGGCCTCGCGGCGCGCCTTCATCACAAAACAGGCTTTGTAGTCAGGGCAGTCGGCCCCGAGGCAGTTGTCGGTGGTGGAGGTGACGAGATAGCCCAGCGCAGAGTTTTCTTCCAGCCCCGACAGCGCCGACAGATCGCCGCGCGCATCGCTTTTGGAGAACTGCGTGATGCGGCGCAATTGCGCATGGGCATGGCGGCCGTGCACCCACTCCGCCGCGCGCCGCAGGCGGTAGAGGCAGACGTAATTCGAGCGGCCTTTGAGCACGCAGGTCCTCACCGCTGCGCCCAGCGCACGGCGCGCGGCGGGCAGATCCTTGTTGTAAAGCTGATCCTGCAGATTGCGGGTCGCGGTGGAAATGATCACCCGCCCGCCATGCAACAGCGCGGGCACGAGATAAGCCAGGGTTTTGCCCGTGCCCGTACCGGCTTCCGCCATGAGGATGGCCCGGTCGGCGATGGCCCCGGCCACCGCCATCGCCAGCTCTCGCTGCCCCTCGCGCACCGACCACTGCGGCAATTCCTCCTGCAGCGGGCTGCCGGGAGAAAACAGCGCGTCGCAATGCTCGACCAAAGCCGTGGACGTTTCTGGCGCCTGAGGCGTCGAAGACGGGGAATCAGCGCGCATGCCGATGGCGGGCGCATTCCAGTGCCGCGCAGCATGGCGAAGGCGGACATGCGCGCCCCCTAGAATTAGTGTGTTCCATCAGTTTGTTCATCCGCTCACTCATCGCCGCCTTCCGCCCCGAATCGCCGCCGATTCTATGGACCCCGCCGATCACTACCCGCCGTCCCAGTTGCCGCCCCTGCCTACGCCGGTGCAGCACCGTGCGGGGACCCGCTGGCGGCTGAGCGCGGCTAGCGGCCTGCACAAAGGCGACCGACCGTATCAGCAAGATCAACTGCGGGTCATTGCCCACCCCCGCGTGCAGGGCTGCGTGCTGGCGGTGATTGCCGACGGCATGGGCGGAAAGAGCGGCGGACGCAAGGCGGCCGATCAGGTCATGCTCACCGCGCAGCAACTGTTCGAGCGCTATCACCCGGACAGCGACGACCCGCATGCGCTGCTGCAGCAGATCGTGCAGGAAAGCCACAGCATGATCCGGCTCACCGCCCTGTCCACCGAGCAGGAGCCGCATTCCACCATCGTCTGCGCCCTGTTTCACGCCGACGAAGGCCGCTGCTACTGGTCGCATGTGGGCGACAGCCGCCTCTACATTTTCCGCAACGGTCGGCTGCTGCTGCGCACCACCGATGACTCGTATGTGCAAACCCTGGTCGACAAGGGCGAGATCACCGAAGCCAAGGCCCGCAACCATCCGATGAGCAATGTGCTGACCTGCAGTCTGGGCATGTCGGAACTGCCGTCCAAGCCGGTGGAAGAAAGTCCGCTGATGCCCGGCGATGTGCTCATGATGTGCAGCGACGGCGTGTGGCATTACTTCACCGATCAGGATCTGGAAATCGCCACCTCCAAACTGCAGCCCCGCGAGTGCTGTCGGTACCTGATCGACAAGGCCCGCACCCGCGCCGGCGGCCGCGGCGACAACCTGTCCCTCATCGTCATCGAGTTGTCGCGGCTGCCCGCGCCGGGCGAGACATCCAGCGCGTCATCAGGCGCCTGAGGCCACGCGCCAGCTCGGTTCGCGTTTTTCGATGAAGGCCTGCACGCCTTCGAGCGCGCAGTCGTCGAGCATATTGCAGGTCATGGTCTGCGCCGCGAGTTGATAGGCGGCGTCGATGCCGGTCTCGACCTGGCGATAGAACAGCGCCTTGCCCATGCGCACTGCGGCGGCGGGTTTGTTCAGAATGCTGGCGACGAGATCCTCTACTTCAGCGTGCAGCGCATCGGCAGGGGCGACGCGATTGATGAGGGCGCGCTGCTGCGCCGTGGCGGCGTCGATGAACTCGCCGGTGAGCAGCATTTCCATCGCCTGCTTGCGCGGCAGATTGCGCGCCAGCGCCACGCCGGGCGTGGAACAGAACAGCCCGTAATTCACGCCCGAGACGGCAAAGCGCGCGTCGGCGCTGGCCACCGCCAGATCGCAACTGGCGACCAGCTGACAGCCGGCCGCTGTGGCGATGCCATGCACCTGCGCGATGACGGGCTGGGGCAGGCGCATCAACCCGGTCATGACCTTGCCGCAACGGGCGAAGAGCGACTGGTAATAGGCCTGCGAGGGCTGGGCGCGCATTTCCTTGAGATCGTGCCCGGCGCAGAAGGCACGGCCTGCGCCGCGCAGGATGACCACGCGGGCGGCGTCGTCTTCCGTCAAGGCGTCGATCTGCGCCTGCAAGGCATCGAGCAAAGCCTCCGACAAGGCGTTGAACGCCTGCGGGCGGTTGAGCGTGAGAGTGACCACGCCGCGCGCATCTCGTTC
>DYKQ01000124.1:0-4441 GCA_020722545.1 Thiomonas intermedia
CGTCGGCGCCGGGGTGGTGGCCAAGATCATCGAGTAAATCGTTCAACGGAATCGGCCGAAGCTGTTCACCTGTTCACTTTAGGCATCGGCCTTCGCTCTTTGAAGAGAACATCATGCAAAATCAGAAAATCCGTATTCGCCTGAAGGCGTTTGATTACAAGCTGATCGATCAGTCCGCGATGGAGATTGTCGATACCGCAAAGCGTACCGGTGCCATTGTCAAAGGCCCCGTGCCGATGCCGACCCGCCTGCAGCGGTTTGACATCCTGCGCTCGCCGCACGTCAACAAGACCTCTCGCGATCAGTTGGAAATCCGCACACATCTGCGTCTGATGGACATCGTTGATCCGACGGACAAGACGGTAGACGCCCTGATGAAGCTCGATCTGCCTGCGGGCGTCGATGTGGAGATCAAATTGCAGTGAGCATCATGCCTTGCAGATCGCAGGGCGCTTGATGTATGATTCAAAGCTTTCTTTCTGGCGAGGCCTGAAAGAAACTAGGCAGTAATTGACTCAAGCTGAATCAAGCCGCGTAGCTTGGGTCAGCTTGAATAACTTACGTGCCCGGCCAATCGTAGCCGGGCAGGAGAAAACAATGAGCTCACATTCAATGGGCCTTGTCACGCGCAAGGTCGGAATGACGCGTGTGTTCACCGACGATGGGGCATCCATCGCCGTCACCGTGCTGGATGCGTCTGGCAACCGGGTGTCGCAGGTGCGCACGCAAGATGTGGATGGCTATAGCGCCGTTCAAGTGGCTTACGGCTCTCGCAAGCCGTCACGCCTCACCAAGGGCCAAGCGGGTCACTTGGCGAAAGCGGGGATCGAGTCGGCAGAAATCCTCAAGGAGTTTGATCTGCCCGCTGAAAAAGCGGCCATTTACGCGCTGGGTGCGACGGTTCCCGTTTCGCTGTTTCGCGTAGGTCAGATGGTCGATGCGCAGGGGGTGTCGATCGGCAAGGGCTTCGCTGGCTCGATCAAGCGCCACAATTTTTCGTCCAACCGGGCTTCTCACGGTAACTCGGTCACCACGCGTGCGCCGGGTTCCATCGGTATGGCGCAGGATCCCGGACGTGTGTTTCCTGGCAAGCGCATGGCGGGTCAGATGGGCAATGAAACCGTAACGGTGCAGAACTTGGAAGTGGTTCGCATCGACGAAGCGCGTCAGCTCATCCTGGTCAAGGGTGCGGTGCCGGGGGCGCGTTCGGGCTTTGTGTTTCTGCGTCCCGCGGTCAAGTCTGCGGCAGGAGGTCAGTGATGCAGCTCGAATTTCTGAATGCGCAGGGCCAGCCTGCCGACAAGTTTGACGTCAGCCCCGAAGTGTTCGGCCGCGACTTCAACGAAGATTTGGTCCACCAGATCGTGATCGCTTATCAGGCCAATGCTCGCCTGGGTAATCGTGCGCAGAAAGATCGCGCAGTGGTCAAGCACTCGACCCGCAAGCCCTGGAAACAAAAAGGTACGGGACGCGCTCGTGCGGGTATGACGTCGTCGCCGCTGTGGCGTGGAGGCGGCAAGATTTTCCCGAATTCGCCGGACGAGAACTTCACGCACAAGGTCAACAAAAAGGCCTATCGCGCGGGAATGCGCTCGCTGTTTTCGCAACTGGCGCGCGAAGGTCGCCTCGTGGTGGTCGACACTTTCACCGTGGAGGCGCCGAAGACCAGGCTGGTTGCCGAGAAGTGCAAGGCGATGGGCTTCGAATCGGTGATGATCATTGTTGACGGTGCGGATGAAAACCTGTTTCTCGCCGCGCGCAATCTGCCGAATGTTCTGGTGGTCGAGCCGCGCTACGCCGATCCGCTGTCCCTTATGTTCTACAAGAAGGTCGTGATGACCAAGGGCGCCGTCAGCCAACTTCAGGAGATGCTGTCATGACGCAAGCCATTCTCAATCCGCAGCGTCTGATGCAGGTGCTCCGCTCGCCGGTCATTTCGGAAAAAGCGACGATGGTTGCCGAAAAGCGCAATCAAGTGGTGTTTCGCGTCCTGCGTGATGCGACCAAGCCTGAAATCAAGGCCGCCGTCGAACTCCTGTTCAAGGTCGATGTCGAGTCGGTGCAGGTCACCAACATCAAGGGCAAGGTCAAGCGCACTGCGCGTGGCACGGGCCGTCGCAATCATGTCAAGAAAGCCTATGTCTGTCTGAAGGCAGGCCAAGAGCTGAATTTCGCGCAGGAGGGTATTTAAATGCCCGTCGTCAAAGTCAAACCGACCTCGGCTGGCCGCCGCGCCGTCGTCAAGGTCTCGCACCCGCATCTGTACAAGGGAGAGCCCGAGCGTTCGCTGCTCGAGCCCCAGTTCCAGAAGGCCGGCCGCAACAACAATGGTCATATCACCACGCGCCATCGCGGCGGTGGTCACAAGCACCATTACCGTGTGGTCGATTTCCGTCGCGACAAGGACGGCATTCCGGCCAAGGTCGAGCGCATCGAATACGACCCGAACCGCACCGCGCACATCGCGCTGGTGTGCTATGCCGACGGTGAGCGCCGCTACATCATTGCGCCGCGCAACCTCGAAGTAGGCGCTACGTTGATGAGCGGCTCCGAGGCGCCGATCCGTGCGGGCAACACGCTGCCTATTCGCAACATTCCGGTGGGTTCAACCATTCATTGCATCGAAATGCAGCCTGGCAAGGGTGCGCAGATCGCGCGTTCCGCCGGCGCTTCTGCGGTGCTGCTGGCGCGCGAAGGCGTCCACGCTCAGGTGCGCATGCGTTCTGGTGAGGTTCGCCGCATCCACATCGAATGCCGCGCCACGCTGGGCGAAGTGAGTAA
Source organism: Thiomonas intermedia (assembly GCA_020722545.1). Lineage (GTDB taxonomy): Bacteria > Pseudomonadota > Gammaproteobacteria > Burkholderiales > Burkholderiaceae_C > Thiomonas > Thiomonas intermedia_B. The sequence goes on from DYKQ01000124.1 coordinate 2,782, forward strand.
CGAAGAGCACAACCTGCGCCAGTACGGCAAGGCGGGCGCCAAGCGTTGGCAAGGTATTCGCCCGACGGTGCGTGGCGTGGCCATGAACCCGATCGACCACCCGCATGGCGGTGGTGAAGGCAAGACTGGCGAAGGCCGCGTGGCGGTCAGCCCGTGGGGTACGCCGACCAAGGGTTATCGCACCCGCAACAACAAGCGCACGCAGAGCATGATCGTGTCGCGTCGTAAGAAGTAAGGGATAGCACATGGCTCGCTCACTCAAAAAAGGTCCGTTCTGCGACCAGCATCTGCTGAAAAAGGTCGAAGCTGTTGTCAGCGCCAAAGACAAGCGCCCGGTGAAGACCTGGTCGCGTCGTTCCACCATCCTGCCCGAATTCATCGGCGTGACAATTGCCGTGCACAACGGCAAGCAGCATGTGCCGGTGTATGTGTCCGACCAGATGGTGGGCCACAAGCTTGGCGAATTCGCGCTGACGCGGACATTCAAAGGACATCCCGCCGATAAAAAGGCGAAGAAGTAAGGCAGACACATGGAAACCCGTGCAACCCTACGCGGCGTCCGCCTTTCGGCCCAAAAAGGTCGTTTGGTGGCGGACTTGATCCGCGGTAAAAAAGTGGACTCCGCTTTGAACATTCTGGAGTTCTCGCCCAAGAAGGCATCAGGCATCATCAAGAAAGTGCTGGAGTCGGCCATTGCCAACGCCGAGCACAACGATGGCGCCGATGTGGACGAACTGAAAGTGACTCAGATCATGGTGGAGGAGGGAGCAACCCTCAAGCGCTTCAGTGCGCGCGCCAAAGGTCGTGGCAATCGCATCAGCAAGCCCACCTGCCATATCTATATTCAAGTCGGGAACTGAGGACGCCATATGGGACAGAAAATTCATCCGACCGGTTTCCGTCTGGCCGTCACCCGCGGCTGGGCTTCGCGCTGGTATGCGCCGAGCACCCAGTACGCCAAGATGCTCAGCGAAGACATCATGGTGCGCGAGTACCTGGCGAAGCGTTTGAAAAATGCTTCGGTGTCGCGCGTGCTCATCGAGCGCCCGGCCAAGAACGCCCGCATCACCATTTACAGCGCCCGCCCAGGTGTGGTGATTGGTAAAAAAGGCGAAGACATTGAAAATCTGAAGGCCGAATTGGCCAAGCGCTTGGGCTTGCCGGTCGCTGTGGACATTGAAGAGGTGCGCAAGCCCGAGATCGATGCTCAGCTGATTGCCGACTCCATCACCCAGCAGCTCGAAAAGCGCATTCAGTTCCGCCGCGCCATGAAGCGTGCCATGCAGAACGCCATGCGTATGGGCGCTCAGGGCATCAAGATCATGTCCTCTGGCCGACTGAATGGCATCGAAATTGCTCGGCGTGAGTGGTACCGTGAAGGCCGCGTGCCTCTGCAGACCCTGCGAGCGAATATCGACTACGCGACCTCTGAAGCCAAGACGACCTACGGCGTCATCGGCGTGAAGGTTTGGGTTTACAAGGGCGATACGCCGACCAAGGGCGCTATCGTCCCGGCCAAGGTCGAGCCTGCCGCCCCCGAGGAAGATCGTGGCAATCGCCGTCCTGGCGCAGCCCGTCCGTCCGGTGCTCGTCGTGCCGCACCGGCTGCCGAGGGCGAAAAATCCGTTGCTGTCAAGCGCGTGCGCAAACCGGCTCAGTC
>DYKQ01000124.1:4541-5737 GCA_020722545.1 Thiomonas intermedia
AAGGAGAAATTTCATGTTACAACCCGCTCGTCGCAAATACCGCAAAGAGCAAAAAGGCCGCAACACGGGCCTGGCTACACGCGGCGCCACGGTGGCCTTTGGTGAGTTCGGCCTGAAGGCGACCACCCGCGGCCGCATCACCGCTCGCCAGATCGAATCGGCTCGTCGCGCGATTTCCCGTCACGTCAAGCGTGGCGGCCGGATCTGGATCCGTGTGTTCCCGGACAAACCGATTTCCATCAAGCCCGCCGAGGTGCGGATGGGTAACGGCAAGGGCAACCCTGAGTACTACGTTTCGGAAGTCCAGCCCGGCCGCGTGCTGTACGAAATCGAAGGTGTGCCCGAGGCTATCGCGCGCGAAGCGTTTGAGCTGGCTGCCGCCAAGCTGCCGTTCCGCACCATTTTTGTCACGCGCCAGATCGGCGCCTAAGGAGAGCGATTTGAAAACTTCCGCTCAACTCACCGAACTGCGCGCCAAGGATATTCCGGCGCTGCAGACCGAACTCGACAGTCTGCTCAAGGCCCACTTCAATCTGCGTATGCAGAAGGGCACGCAGCAGCTTCAGAATACGTGCCAGCTGGGTAACACCAAGCGCGCCATTGCGCGGGTCCGTACTCTGATTCAAGAAAAGAAGGCCAAGGGTTAAGCCATGACTGAACAAAAGAAAGTCCAGCGCACGCTGGTCGGCCGTGTGGTCAGCGACAAGCGCCAGAAGACGGTCACCGTTCTGGTCGAGCGCCGTATACAGCACCCGATCTATGGCAAGTTGATTGCGCGCTCCAAGAAGTACAGCGCGCACGACGAGTCGGGCCAGTACCACCTGAACGATGTGGTCGAGATCGCGGAATCGCGTCCGATCTCCAAGACCAAGGCGTGGGTGGTCAGTCGTCTGATCACCAAAGGTCAGGTGATCTGATCGCAATCCTCGTCTGCTGATTCGCGTTTTTCCGCTCCTTTTGCTTTTATTGCGCAGAGGGCGGCTGCATAAATAGATCAGGGCCCGTCGCCCGTTTGTTCCGCCAGATGCGGAGCAGACGGGCGACGGGCTTTTTGCACAGTTAGTCGGCCCTGCAAAATTCAAAACCGGTTTTCCGTATGCGTCCGCCGAACCCCTCTTCCTGAATCCGTGACTTCAGATCACCGGAGTTCGACAGTTACGCTCGCAAGCCGTTGATATCGTTATGCCCGATGTTCA
>DYKQ01000125.1 GCA_020722545.1 Thiomonas intermedia
ACCCCCGGCCCGAAGGGTTGCCCCCAGACGGGGCGTCTGCGGCGTTGTCAGTGCGAGGCAAGGCGACCAGCCTTGCCTCGCACTTCCGCCTTGCATCCCTCCCCGTCTGGGGACAACGCGGGGGCATCAATAGCGTTAACAGGCCCTAGGTGCGCAGAATGACACGAGCAGGACCCCTGGTGCGGCTTCGCCCGTCGTCTCCCGCTGAGGTGAACGAGCCTGGCGCCGGGCAGGCAATGAGCCACGGCCTCGGTCAGCCGAGTGTGCTCAACAATTTCATGAAGTTCCGCTTGTTGCCCCACTCTCGCGTCCAGCCAGCCAGTTCCTCGCGGAATGTGTGCATTTGCCCGAGCCCAGCGTAGACATTGCGCATCGCCTTCACCAACTCGAACGCAGCTTCGTACCGCGCCTTCGGCACGCCCTCTTGGACACGCATCGGCAGCAGCTTCCTGTAGACAGCCAGCGCATCCTGGGGATGCGATTTCGCACGCAATTCCGCTAGCGCCTGCCAAAGGTGGACCGTGGTCTTGCCCCCGACATACAGTTCCCACGCGCGGTCAGAGCGCCCCTCCCGGATGGCGATTGCGAGCAGCTCGGACCGAGGGTGCGCTCTCCACAGGCTCGGCGTCTCGGGCCTGGCCTCGCCAGCCTTCATGAGTTCTTCGAGTTGCCGCAGCGCCTGCTCCTCAAGCTCGCGCTCCCGACCGATGCGCTTCGCAAATGCCATGAGCTCGTAGAACGCCTCGGCACGCGGCCCAGCGGCAAACCGTGACCAGGCAATCCGCTGCGCTGCGTCCTTGTCGCTGCGCTCGAGGTGCAGCTCAATCGCAGCGTCGCCGAGCTCTTTGGTCGCGTGTCCGTACGGAAACGCCTCAAGTCCATTCTGCGCCCAGCGCAGAGCTTCGTCCGGCATATGGCGGGCTTGATAAAGCTTGACCAAGGCCAGGTAGCGCAACGGGTTCGAGAGGTTCTTCTGCAACACTTCCGAAACGATGTCCACGTCATCTGTCGTGCGCGCCAGCGCCTCCATCGCCGCCTCGATGCGGAATCGGCCTGAATCCCAGCGTCCGCCGTCATCTTTTGTCAACGTCGGCAGTTCGTCCCAACGCGCACGCACGAGCTGTTCGTAGCGCTTCATCCCCTCGTTGCCAAGGGCGGTTCGGTACTGCGGCAGCACGTCGTGGAACGTGTCCCAGTCACCCTCCATTTGGAATGAGAAGAGCCGCTGCGCAAGCTTCAACGGGTCGGGGTGCAGAGCGACACAGGCGGCAAGGTGAACTTTCTGCAGCGCCATGATTGCGGGCATGACATCGCCGTTGGAGTCGTCGATGTGCAGCAACGCCTGCTCCGCCTCGTGGATAGCCAGCTCGATGACCTCGACCAGTCCTTTGTCGCCATCGGCAATGCGCGCGGCGAGCAGCTTCGCCAGGTGCTCAAGCTGCTGGGCGTAGCGTGCTGTCTCGTTCCATCCCAGGAAGCCACTCACCCTGGTCGCGTGGCGCACGGCGTCCTTCAGTGAGGCCATATCAGCCCCACCGCCGGTGCGGGCCATCATCAGCAATTTGTCGCGCAGCGGTTTGTTCTGCTGAATTGCGTTCATCAACAGTTCGCGCAGTTCGTGGGCGTCTTTGTCCAGCAGAAAGCTGTGGATGATTTCGGCTTGGGTATGCGGTCGCCGCCTGGTGTGAGGCTTCTTCGCTGCCGGCGTCTGTTTGCAGATGGCTTCCGCGTCGGGGAGCATCGCCTTCCCTTGCGCGAACCACGCGAGCGCGGTCGCCACGCAATGTTTGCAGAACAAGCCGTCCTGACCTACCGGGCAATTGCATTCGTAGGCGAGTTTTCCATCGTCCCGGGAGAAGATGCGCACATCGTAGGAATCGGTCCCCAGTACCTCGGCGACTACTTCGTCGCGCAGCACGTCGACCAGCGTGACCACCCCGCGCTCGAAATAGTTGGCTCCGCGGGTCAACGTCTTGTCGTCCACCAATCTGGCAATGGCCTCGGGGGTGAGGAGCTTTCGGAGCGGTGGCGGGCTTTTCATGGCGTCTCTATCGGCTTCATCGCTGGAGTCTTGGCAATATCGTAGGCCGCCATTGCCGATGCAGGCGGCCCAATTCGTCCATGCTCATGTCCGTTGTCACAAAAGGCGCGTTGATTGCCCTTGCGCCGCGAGAAGTGCTGCCGCCTTCTTATCGAAGGAAACGAAGGTTTCCCCGCCAAGCCAATTGCCTTCGTAGGCAATGACGCCATCGGCAAAGTCTCCGCCCGCATCGAGCGCCAGCAAGCCAGCCTCCCCGGCAGGCCGGTTCACTTCCACATTCGCGACGGCCAGCAGCGCCCGGATCGCGCGGGCCGCGTCGGCTTGCTGGAAGCCGTAGACACGCAGCAGCGCTCAAACAAATTCGCATAGGAACGGCGTTGCTACCGCGATCCATTCGGCGTCGGTCAAGACTGCGGCGGCAACGTCCGCCTGTGCGGGATCGTCACGCATAACCGCACGTACAGGACGTTGGCATCGACTGCGACCTTCATTGCCTGCCTGCCCAGCCTTGCGCCGCCGCCTCGTTGCAAAAAAAGACGGGGGAGTCCGTCTCATCATCCAAGCGGACGCGCGAAAAGCCGCGCGCCGCTTGACTCCGATGTTGATCGCATCCGGCTTGCTCAATACGCGTGCTCCGCGTCCGGATCGATTTTTCCGCGGAAGACGATGTATTGATAGACGTTGTAGGTAATCATCACCGGGATGAGCATGCCGATGCCGATGAGCATGAACACGAGGGTGCTGCTGTCCGAGGCGGCCTGGTCGATGGTTACCGAGCCGGGCACGATGTACGGATACCAGGTGGCGGCCAGACCGGCGAAGGAAGACAGGAAAATCAGCATGGTCCAGACAAAAGGCGCCACTTCGGCCTGCCGCTTGAGGGCGCGCAGCAGCATGGCGAAACTGAACAAGGCCAGAGCGGGCAGCACGGCGAAGAAGTAGATGTTCGGGGTGGTGAGCCAGCGGGCGAAGATCTGCGGGAATTGCAGCGGCGTCCACACCGTGACCACGGCGCCGACGGCGAGCATGATCCAAGCGAGCAACTGGCCGCGCTGGTAGCACCCGGCCTGAATGTCGTCTTTGGTCTTGATGATGAGATAGGTCGAGCCCAGCATGGCGTAACCGGCCACCACGCCCAGCACCACGATGACGCTGAAGGGCGAGAGCCAGTCCCACACGCCGCCCGCATACACGCCGTTCACCACCTTCACGCCGTTGAGCAGGCCGCCGAGTGCAAACCCCTGGGCGATGGTGGCCAGCAGGCTGCCGAGGCCGAACATGGCGCCCCAGAAGGCCTTGCGCTTGGAGAGTTCGTGAAACTCGAACGACACGCCGCGCAGCATGAAGCCCAGCAGCATGAGGATGATGGGGATGTAGAGCCCATGCAGCACGGTGCCGTAAGCCAGCGGAAAGGCGCCGAACAGGGTGCCGCCGATGACGACGAGCCAGGTTTCGTTGGCGTCCCAGATGCTGCCCAGGCTGGCCATCATCACTTTGCGGCGGCGCTCGCCGACGAACAGCGAGAGCACGCCCACGCCGAGGTCGAAGCCGTCGAGCACCACATAAAACACCATGAACAGTCCGATGATGAGAAACCACACCGTGGCCAGAACGTGGTGCAGTTCCTGCGGGTTGCTGAAATCCATCTCACTGCCCTCCTTTCACGGCGAGCTTGGCGCTGACCGAGGCTGGCGCAATCGGTGCGACAGGCGGGGTGAAGGGAACGTGCCTGGGCGCAGCAGCGCGTTCCGGCTTGCCGCCCTGGCCGGGTGCGCCGGGCGGGTCTTCGAAGCTCGGGCCTTTGCGGATCATGCGTGCGGCAAAGACGAAGGCGGTGACGCCGATCACGCCGTAGAACAGCATGTACATGGCGAGTGACCACAGCACGGTGTCGGGCGGCAGGTTGCTCACGCCCTGGCTGGTGCGCATCATGCCGTAAACGATCCACGGCTGGCGGCCCACTTCGCGGGTCATCCAGCCGGCTTCAACCGCGGCATAGATGGCGGGTACCGCGAGCAGCCAGCCACGCAGCAGCCATCTGTTTTCGCTGATGCGCGCGGCGGTCATGCGCTCACGTTTGCGCCACAGCATCCACAGCGTCCAGAAGGCCATGATGGCGACAAACACCCCGGCGGCCACCATGACGCGGAAGGCGTAGAACGGAATCCACACGGGCGGCTGGTCATCGGGCTTGAAGTGATCCAGGCCGACGACCTTGCCCGTCATCGTTTTGGTGACGATCATGCTCAGGCCATCGGGGATGGTCAGCGCCCAGTCGTTTTTCTGCTCGGCCTGGTTGGGAATGGCCAGCAGCGCCCACGGTGCACCCTCGCCGGGCTTGTTGGTTTTCCAGTGCGCTTCAATGGCGGCGAGCTTGGCGGGCTGGGTCTTGGCCAGCAGGCTGCCGGCGGAGTCGCCAATGAAAATCTGCAGCGGAGCGACGATGAGCAGTGCGATCACCGCCCACTTGAACGCCGGACGGAAGAATTCGACGTGGCGTTTTTTGAGCAGGTAATACGCGCTGACCCCGGCCATGACCACCAGACTGAGTTCGATTGCGGCGGTGAACATGTGGCCGAAGCCGTAGGGCAGATCGGGGTTGAACACCGCGTCGAACCAGTTGGTGATGGCGAACTTGCCGTCCACCAGCTTCACCCCGGCGGGGGTTTGCATCCACGAATTGGCCACCATGATCCAGAAGGCCGACAGGGTGCTGCCAAAGGCCACCATGCCGGTGGCGAACAGGTGCATCTTGGGGCCGACGCGGCCCCAGCCGAACAGCATGATGCCGAGAAAACCGGCTTCGAGCATGAAGGCCATGGCCGTCTCGAAGCCGAGAATGTTGCCCATGAAGTCGCCCGCCGAGGTGGAGAACGGCCCCCAGTTGGTGCCGAAGGAGAACTCCATCGGAACGCCGCTGATCACGCCGACGCCGAAGTTGATGAGGAACAGCTTGGTCCAGAACTTGACCTGGTGGAAGTAGAAGACGTTTTGGGTTTTCACCCACGCGGCCTCCATGCCGAACAGCACCAGCGCCAGCCCGATGGTGAGCGGCGGCCACATGATGTGGAACATCGCAATGAAGCCGAACTGCACTCGAGCGAGGAACTCGGGGTTTTGAAGCCAATCCATGATGCACTCCTGAAGCGGTGGGATGTCGGTTGGCGTGCCGGGCCGCGCAGGGCGGCAGGTTGAGCCAACGGTAAGCGGGAAGCGTTACAGCGGGGTGACGCCCTGCGGCGGCGGCAGGTCAATGCGCAAGGTTCGGCAGGCGACGGGGCACATCTCAGTTCTCCACCACTTGCAGCGCGGCGGGTTTGTCGCCCCGTCTGCGCGTGGCGACCTGCTTGACGCGACTTTTGAGGGCGATCAGCTTTTGCACCGCGCCG
>DYKQ01000126.1:0-2292 GCA_020722545.1 Thiomonas intermedia
ACCTGAACGACGCGGAATGTGTGCGCTGCATGGAATGTCTCAACACTTGTGCGCGAGAGGGGGCGCTCATTCTCCAAGTTGGCGGTAAGGAAAAATGAAGACGTAATCGTAACTCCTTGCCCTCACTATTTCACCCTCCGCAGTTTCTTCAGCGACCCCATCTCGCTCTCGTAAACCTTCTTTACGCCATCGCCCAGCGCCGCTTCGGTGACGCGGATGTACTTGACCAGCCGCTCGAAACCGCCCGGTTCGACTGAGGCCGCCTGGTCCGAGCCCCACATGGCCCGGTCGAGGGTCAGGTGGCGCTCGACGATGCACGCGCCCAGGGCCACCGCGATGGTCGAGGGCACCAGCCCCACCTCGTGTCCCGAATAACCGACCGGCACGCTCGGGAACTGGTCGCGCAGAGTCTGGATCATCTTCAGGTTTAGCTCCTCAGGCTCGCACGGGTAGGTGCTAGTGCAGTGGGTGATCGCCAGGTTTTCGGTGCCGAGCACTTCCACCGCGGCGTGGATCTGGTCGTGGGTGGACATGCCCGTCGAAAGAATGACCGGTTTGCTCGTCTTGCGCAGGTAACGCAGCAGGCTGTGGTCGGTCAGCGAGGCCGAGGGGACCTTGTACGCCGGGGTGTCGAACTGTTCCATGAAATCCACCGACGGCTCATCCCAGACCGAGACCATCCAGTCAATGCCTTTTTCCTTGCAGTAGCGGTCAATCTCGCGGTATTCCGCCTCGCCGAACTCGACCTTGTAGCGATAGTCCAGGTATGTGATGTAGCCCCAGGGTGTCTCGCGCATCTGTTTCTGCTGCTCAGGCGGGGTGCAGATCTCCGGCGTGCGCTTCTGGAACTTGACCGCGTCCACCCCGGCGTGGACCGCGGCGTCAATCATCTCTTTGGCGATATCCACGCTGCCGTTATGGTTGATTCCGATCTCGGCGATCACGTAGGTAGGGTGCTCGTCGCCGACCAGCCGGTTACCGATTTTGATTTCACGAGTCATTTTTGCTCCTCTAGTTTCTTCAAAATGATTTCACACAACTCCCGCACGGCCCCATGTCCACCGGTTTTGCTCAAGACGAAATCAGCGGCCCGCAGGACTTCGGGATACGCGTCGGCGACGGCCACGGCCCAGCCGGCAATCTCGAAACAGGGCAGATCGTTGAGATCATTGCCGACGTAGACGACGCGCGCCGCCGGGACGTTTTCCTGCTCCAAAAGCCGCATCAGCGCGGGACCCTTAGCCTGGATCCCAACCCCCTGAACGGATTCCAGCCCGATCTTCTTCGCCCGCGCGGCTACGACCGGGTTCGGCTCCGACGACAGGATGACCGTCTCGACGCCCTTCTCGCGCAGCGTCTTGAGCAGCAGGCTGTCGCTGCGGCTGGCGGCGACCATCTCGCGCCCGTCCTGGTCGGTGTAGACCCGGTTGTCGGTGATCACACCGTCGAAATCGAGCACGATCAGCTCGATTTTCTCCGGCATCGGGCGCCGCGTCCGGCCCGGGGAGACGAACTCCAGCTCCCCGGTCGAGACGAGATGCTCGTAGCGCGACCAGTCTTGCGGGGTGTCAATGTCCACCGTGTAGCGCGGGTCAATCACCAGCGGATAGATCACGTCCCCGGTCAGGGAATGCTTTTCGAGGATGGATTTTGTGCGGATGGCGTCAATGTGTCCGGTTTGCCAGTAAATTGGCGGCAGGCTCTGGCGCGGGGCGTTGTACGGTTCGGGGATGCCCGGCACGTCGAGCAGGGGTTTCATCGGGCCGGAACCACCCTCGGCCAGCCGCCACATCTTGTGCGGGTTCTGCCCCGCCGGGACGACGCCGCGCACGCAATCCGCCTCCGGGTGGTCGAGTAAAACCCGGATGGCCGCGTCCACCATGCCGACGGGGCGGATGGGGGAGGTCGGGCGCAGTTGCACGACGATTTCAGGGATGTAGCCTTCGTGTTCCTTGAGCCAGGCCAGGGCGTGCTGGAAAACGGGTAAATCTGTGGTGTTGTCCTGAGAAAATTCCGCCGGGCGCAGGAAGGGCGTCTCGGCCCCAAACTGCCGCGCCAGCGCGGCGATCTCCTCGTCGTCGGTGCTGACGATGACCCGCGTGACGAGGCTGGATTTCTGTCCCGCGGCAATGCTCCAGGCGATCAACGGATAGCCTGCAAAGTCGCGGATATTCTTGCGCGGGATGCCTTTCGAGCCGCCGCGAGCGGGGATGAGAGCGAGGATGTCAGTCATCGGTTTTCACCGTAGTAGCGACCCCTGCGGTCGCCTTTTGACTGCGGTCGCCTTTTGAC
>DYKQ01000126.1:2392-5381 GCA_020722545.1 Thiomonas intermedia
AATCAGGAGATTTCGGACTCCGCGAAAACAAAGCAGGGCGGGATGACTTCCGCCCCATTCGAACTCAAGATTTAATGGCTGTTAGGGTCAATGTAGCCCTGTTCTTCGAGATAGGCGATGACCTTGCGGGCATTCTCTTCAGGGGTGGCCCCGTCGTAGCCTTGCAGTGTGATTTCGGGGTCAATCGGAGGCTCGTAGGGATCGTCCACGCCGGTGAAGCCCATGGGATGCCCCTCGGCCATGGCCTGGCGGGCTTTGGCGTACAGGCCCTTCACGTCCCGCTGTTCGCAGATCTCGATGGGGGTGTCCATGTGGACCATGATGAAATTTTCGCCGACCATCTTGCGGGCCTCGTTGCGGGCGGCGCGGTAGGGGCTGATAGCGGCGCAGATGACCGCACCTCCGTGCCGGACGAGTTCACCGGCCACGAATCCGATGCGCAGGATGTTGGTGTCGCGGTCTTCCTTGCTGAAGCCGAGGCCCTTCGACAGGTGCGTGCGGACCACGTCGCCGTCGAGCACGGTGACGGTTTTGCCGCGTTCGAGCAGCAGGTCGGTCAACACCTGGGTGGTGGCCGATTTGCCCGCGCCGCTCAGTCCGGTGAACCACAGGCAGAAGCCTTGTTCGTGGCGCGGCGGGTACGACTGGCGCAGGATTTCGGCGGTTTCGGGGCGGGTGAACCATTCGGGGAGCAGTTTGCCTTTGGCGAGATACTCGTTCCGCACCTGGGTGCCGGAAATGTTGAGGACTTTCGCCCCGGCGGGGATATCCTTTTGCTCGACGTAGCGGTCTTCGTCCGGCAGGTAGACCAGCATCTCGAACGGCACCATCTTGACGCCGAGTTCGGACTCGTACTGTTTCATCATTTCCTGTGCGTCGTAGGGGCCATAAAATGGTTTGCCGCTGCTGTCGTTGCCAGGACCGGCGTGGTCGCGCCCGACGATGAAATGATTGGCGCCGTGGTTGCGGCGGATGATGGCGTGCAGCAGGGCTTCCTTGGGGCCGGCCATGCGCATGGCCAGCGGCAGCAAAGAGAGCATCGTCCTGGATTTGTCGTAGTAGTTGTCCAACAGGGCTTTGTAGATGCGGACACGGGTGTAGTGGTCCACGTCGCCGGGCTTGGTCATGCCGACCACCGGGTGGATCAACAGCGAGCCGTTGACCGCTTCGGCGGCGCGGCGGGTCAGTTCTTCGTGGACGCGGTGCAGCGGGTTGCGGGTCTGGAAGGCGACCACATTCTCGTGGCCCATTTCTTCCAGCCTGGTGCGCACCTCGGCGGGCGTAAGGCGTAGTTCGACGAAGTCGAAATACTTGGGCATGTTGACGATCTTCATCTCGCCGGAGATACAGACCTTTCCCCAACGGGCCATCTCGGAGACCATCGGGTGGCGGGCGTCGTCGGTGCCGTAGGCCAGCCGGGCTTCCTTTTCCTGGCTCCAGGAGTAAATCTCTTCCAGGGTCATAATGGCGATCACGTCGTTCAGGGCGTTGCGCAAGACCAATTGGCTGCCTACGCTGGGCAGTTCGGTTGGGTTGGCGGTCAGGGTGATTGGCAGCGGGAAAAGCGTCCCATCGGCCAGGCGCATTTCGTGCAGGACGCGCTCGTAGTCGGCTTTGCCCATGAAGCGGTCCAGCGGTGAGAAGGCGCCGGTGGCGATCATTTCCAGGTCGTGCAGGGCGCGCTGGTTGATTTTGATCGAAGGCAGTGTCGCTGCCAGGTCGAGCAGTTGTTCGCGTTCCTCGCCGCTTGTAATCAGGTTGACCAGTTCGCCGCCATAAGGGGCGATCAATTTCGTTCGAGACATTCACTTTCTCCTTCAAAGTAATATTCAGTGACTGAATTTTGCGCAAGGCGCAATTATAGCAGGGTTTTGGCAAAGTCAATAGTGAAAAAACCTACGACCACTTAACGATCTTGCCTGATGATTGGGAGTCCTTCGCGGCGAGGGCCAACTCCAGCGCCCGCGCGCCGTCCTCCAGCGTACACAGCGGAGCGGCCGACCCGCGGGCGACCTCCAGGAAATGACGCGTTTGCGCCACGAAGAGCTGGTTCCGCTCGAAGCCCTCGGGCGGGGCAAACGTCTCGGTAACGGGAGCTGGCGGCGGGTCCGAGTACGAGCCGAACGGGGCGGGCATGCGGGAGAAGTGGAGCAGGCCGTCGGCGTTGTCCCAGCGGAGGGTGCCTCCCGTCCCCACGATTTCGAGCCGGTGGAGCGGGGGGCGTTGGAAATAATTGAGATGCACCCCGCCGAGCGCCCCGGACCTGAACCTGATCCCGATTTCGGCGGCGTCCTCCACCCCGGATAGTTCCAGCGGCGAGACGTGAGCGTTGAACGACCAGAGCGCCTCGACTTCGCCGATCAGGTAACGCAGATAATCCAGCGGATGCGTGAGCGTGCGGATGACGCCGCCGCCCAGGTCGGCCCGGGCGGCGTAGCTGGCGCGGTAATCCTCCCAGGGATGCCAGTTGGGCAGGTATTCGCCCCAGTGGGCGTGGGCGGTCAGGATTTGGCCCAGGTCGCCGCTTTGGATGAGTTGGCGGGCTTTGTTGAGGGTGGGATGGTTGCGGAACTGGAACCCGACCAGGATGCGGCTGCCGCTTTTTTCGGCGGCGCGGCGCAACTCGTCCACGCGGGAGAGGTCGTCAGCGATGGGCTTTTCGAGCAGGATGTGGCAGCCGGCTTCGGCGGCCGGGATGGCCACGTCCATGTGCAGGGCGGTCGGGTTGGCGACGACGACGGCCTGGGGCTTGTGTTTTGCCAGGGCTTCGGCCAGGTCCGTTTCGACGGGATAGCCGACCAGTTCGTCATCCGGCAGGGTGGATTTTTTCGTGCGGAAGAGGATCAGGTCCGTTTCGCCGAGCGCTGTCAGGTTGCGGAAGTGGCGGCGGCCGATCGAGCCTAATCCGGCAAGGATGATTTTCATGAGACTTTCGGGTCTCCTTTTCAAAAATTTTCACCACAGAGAGCATCGAGAATTTAGAAAAATC
>DYKQ01000017.1 GCA_020722545.1 Thiomonas intermedia
GCCTTCTCGCACTCCAAACCTTCCGCAACAGGTCAAAAAAGCCCTGTCCACCTCCCCCACCCCAATGATTTTCATCTGATCTCCGGCGTACCTGTGCGAACATAGCTGAAGTCGTCAGCTGGATGAAGCCGTCTCTCGCACGAAGGTGTAAGGCGGGGTAAAAGCTTGCGGAAAGAGGCTTTACGCGCCTTTCATCGAACCCGAGCGAGGCATGAGCGCTTACCGCTGCGTGCGGGAATTTGCTCAAATGTCTGGCTCGCTTCTCCGCCGAATTGAATAAGAACTCCCATGAATCCCTCCTCCACCGATGCTGAAACCGACGCCCGCCTGACCCGGCTGGAAGAGAAGTTCGGCTATGCGGAAGACCTGCTCGACGCGCTCAACGCTTTGGTGGCCAGGCAGCAGGATCAGATCGCGCAGTTGTTGCGGGAGGTGGGGCAGTTGCAGCGCCAGCGGGCAAACGATCAGCCTTCAGCGCCCAGGAGTTTGCGGGACGAGTTGCCGCCGCATTACTGAAGGTCTCGGATACGCGCCGCGCCAGCCCGGATAATTCAGGCCAAGTTTTTCGGTTGAGGTTGCCATGAACCCGATTTCCTCCCCGCCCGGCGATGAGAGTCTCATCAAATATCCGTCCGACTTCCCCATCAAAATCATGGGCGCCAATGTGGACGGCCTGGCCGATGCGATTGCTGCCGTGGTGCTGCAACACGCGCCCGACTTCGATCCGGCGACGATGGAGCTGCGCCCTTCCAGCGGACGCAACTATCTGAGCTGCACCTGCACCATCCGCGCCACCAGCCGCGCGCAGCTTGACGATCTTTACCGCGCGCTCACCAGTCATCCGATGGTGAAGGTGGTGCTGTAGCGGCGTCAATCGCTTCGCCGCCTCGACGCCAGCGCCGAATGCACAGCGCGGCGCAGCGCGGCGAAGTCGGGATCTGCGAGCGGCGCGTAGAGATGGCGCTGCAGGCGTTCGGCAAGGAGATGCAAAGGATGCGCAGGCGGCAAGGTGGCATCGCTTAGCCATTGTGCGAGGGTATCGGCGGGTGGCAGGCCGCGCCGGGGCGGCAGCGCCAGCCAGGCCTGCTTGAGCGCGGCGGCGTCAGTGGCTTGTCGCACGGCGTGCAGGGCGCGGCGGTGACGCCGGATGCGGCAGGCCCAGCAGCGACCGGCGCGCACCGCAAACAGCAGCAAGAGCAGCGCTGCGGCGCCGCCCAGGCCGATGGCGAGATGCAGCGGGCGGGCATCCACCACGGTGAGCAGCGGCGGCACCCAGCGCGCGGTGGCGGGTAGTTCGGTGTGAGGGTCGAAATAGTCGAGCCGCAGGGCCGGCGCTTGCAGCCGGCCCGCGGTTTGCGGGCGCAGGTAAAGGGTGATGTCCCAGGTGTCGCCTGCTTCAGCAGAGGATTCTTGAGCGCGGTCTATCTGCACCCCGGCGAGGCCGAAACGGGCGGGCAGCGCGGCGTCCCATCGGTTTGCCACGCGCAGCACCTGCGCCCGGTCGAGGCCGGGGGCGGACAAGCGCAGCCGCCACGCGGTGGTGTCGCCCAAGGGCAGTTGGGCCGGGGCCGAAAGCACCTGCAATTGCGGCGCGCCGATCAGGCCGTCGGCCGGCCACCACTGTGGCAAGGGCCGTGCGGCAAAGCGCAGCGGCGGCGGGGCGTAAACGCGCAGGCTGCCGAAGGCATGGGCGCGCAGCAGGCCGAAATCCATAGTCACCTCGCCAGCCTGCAAGGGCAGCACACGCCAGGCGAACACTTGCACGAGTTGCGGCGCGCCGTCGATGACTTCGCTGCGCACGGAGTCGGCCAGCGGCGCGATCTGCGCCTGCGCGCTGTGCGGCTGCGGCGTGCTCCACGTCAGATTGCCGCCGCCGATGACCCACAGTTCCACGCGCAGCGCTTGCAGCGCGTAGGGGCGGGCGGGCGTCATGCGGGTGCGCCATTGCAGCGGGGCTTCGCCGGTGGGGGCCGGGGCGACATCGAGCGTTTGCGCCGGGCAGCGCGCGCTACCGGCTTGCACGGTGGGCAGGGACAAGCGCCCGCTGCGCAGGGGGTAGAGCGTGAGGGTGGCGGTCTGCTCGCGGCGCCCGTCCGTGTTGCCGCTGGCGCCTTGCTGATCGGTCAGCAGCCAGTCGGGCGCGAACTGCGCGGGGGTGAAGCTGGGCAGGGACACGGCGAGGTCGCGCGCGATGAGCGTCCAGTGCAGCGGATGGCCAAGCACGGCGGCGGCGGGCTCGGCGCGGCATTGCAGGCTGCCCCGCGCGGCGGCGGGGCGCGTGCCTGCAAGCAGGGCGAAGCCCAGAGCCAGCGCGGCGAGGGGGCGGGCCAGGCTCATCGCGCACCCTCCTGCGCAGCCGTGCGGGTGTCGATGGCGGCACGCTGGGCGAGCAGTTCGGCGCTGGCGTCGCGCAGCAGTTGCAGACGCTTGTCGGCCCCGGCCCAGTCGAGCGTGGGCGGCTGCCAGGGTGCGGTGGCGGCGTTGGTAGCTGCTGCCGTGGCGAGCTGTCCACCGTGCGTTAGCGGCGCGGTTTGCTGCAAAGGCGCCGAAGCCTGCTTGGGCGGCTTGTGACGCAGTTGCGAAGGCGTGTTCGAGCCCTGCTGGCCGAAGCGCGAGTGGTGGATGGGCGGCGCGCGTTTGGCGATGCCCACCAGATAGCTCGGCGGATGCTCGATTTCGTACTGCCGTTGCGCCAGCCGGGCGTTGCGCAGGGCGTTGACATCGCCGGGACGGATGCGCAGCGCGGCGTCGAACGCTTGCACCGCTTCCAGCGTGCGTCCGGGCAGGTGCAGGCTGGCATCGCCCAGGTTGTAGAACGCGGCAAAGCGCTGCTGGGGCGTGTCGGCCTGCAGCAAGGCGCGGTGGAAAGCCTGCGCCGCGACCTGATATTGCCGCAGCCGATAGGCCGCTGCGCCTTCGCCCATGCGGGCCGCGTAGCCGGGCAAGGCGGCATACAGCGCCTGCGCGCGGCTGAAATCGCCCTGCCGCCAGGCCTGCCAGGCTGCGTGTTCTGCGCGCAGTTTGTCCGGTTTGGAAACAAAGGCGGACGGCTGCGCCTGCGCGGGCGGTGCAAGGGGCAGACCGAGCACCAGCGCCAGGCCCAGCAGGGCCGCGGCGGGCGGCACGCGGCGCGGGCGCTCGCGCCAGAACAGCAGCGCCAGTGCGGGCAGCAGGAACAGGCCGTAAAGCTCGCGCCAAGCGGTGATTTGCTGCGCCCGAGCGGTCGCCCCGACCGGCAGGCGGGCGATACCGCGCGCATAGAGCGCGTTCCAGTTGTCCGCGCCGGTCCGACCTGCAGTCACGGCAGAAAAACCGCCGCCGCTGATCTGCGCCGCTGCGCGCAAAAGCGCCGTGCTCTCGGGCGGCAAACCCGGCAGGGCGAGGACGAATAGCGGCAACCGTGCGCGGAGCAAAGACTCGCCCGCCGCGCTGGCGTCGAAGTCTGCGGGCACTGGAACGCCTGCACCGGCCAGCAGCAGCACAGCGCTGCTTTCGCCCTCGGCTTGCTGTTGCAGGCGTTGACGTGCGAGGGCGAGCAGGCCGGGCAGCGCGGTGGAAGCGGGCGTGTCGGCAAATACTTCGGGGCGGGCCTGCTGCGTGGCGTGCGCGAACAGGGCGGGGTCATTCGTCGGCGGCAGCAATTGCGCTGCGCCCACTGGTCCGCCCGGACGCGCTGCGCCATAAGCGATCAGGCCGAGCCGTTCGCCGCGCAGTTGCGGCCATAGCGCGGCCAGCAGCAGGCGTTGCTGTTCCAGCGCGGAAATAGGCGCTGCGGTCGCCGCTGCGGCGTCGGCGCTGGCATCCATCAGCACCATGACGGCGATGCGGTGCAGGCCGCCGGCCTCGCCGCCGCTCACCGGCTGGCGCGGACCGGCTGCGGCGGTGGCGAGCAGCGCCCACAGCAGCAGGTCGAGCGCCAGCGCGCGCCGCAGGCGCTGCGGCGACGGCAGGCGGGTGGCGAAGGGCAGCAGCGCGGCGTCGGCATAGGCCAGCGCCCCGGCGCGCATACTGCGGGCGCGCCACAGCCGCAGCGCGGCCAGCAGCAACGGCACGGCCAGCAGGGCAAAGGCCCAGGGGCGCGCCCAGAACCAGGGCTGGGTCCAGAGCGCATCCCAAGTCGTCATTTGCGGCTCCTGAGTGCGACGCCTTCAGCCCACATCGCCAGCAACCACAACGCCGCTCCGGCAAGCAAAGGCCAGAGGAACAGCGCCTGCACGGCGCGACGCGTGGGCGGGGGATGCAGCCGGGGATTGAGCGCGCCGATGTCGCGCACCGCCGCCTGTTGCGCCCCGGCGCTGGCGGCGAAGTAGAACCGCCCGCCTGTGGCTTCGGCGATGAGGCGCAGATCGGGCTGCGGCCCGGCGTAGGCCGACACGGTGTAGGGATGCCCGGGGTCGGGGGTGGCGCCGACTTCAACTGTGTAGATGCGCACGCCCATATGCCGCGCCAGCGCCACCGCGTCGGCCGGGCTGATGGAGCCGGTATTGCTCACCCCGCCATCGGTGTAGAGGATGAGAATAGGCTTCAGGCCGAGCTTCGTGCGAACCTGCCGCAGCCCCAGGGCGATGGCGTCGCCTAAAGCGGTGTCGGGGCCGAGCTGCCCCACGGCGAGCAGCCCGGCCATCTGGCCTGCGGCCCGGGCGTCGAAGGTGGGCGGCAGCAGCGTAGCGGCATGGCTGCCGAAGGCCACCAGCGCGAAGCGGTCGCCCTGGCGCGCGCGGGCGAAGTCGGCAAACACGCGCTGGGCCACGGCCAGCCGCGAGGCGGGCTTGCCCGCCCAGGTGAGATCGTGCAGGCTCATGGTGAGCGAGGTGTCGAGCAACACGACAATGTCGCGGCCTTCGGGCGCGGCGGCGATCCATGCGCCCTGGCGCTGCGGCTGCGCGAGCGCCAGCACGAAGGCCAGCAGCGCCAGCGCGCGCAGCATCGGCGCGAGCCGGGGCTTGCGGCGCGGCGGCGGCGCCTGCAGCAGACCGTGCAGATCGGGGTGCAGCAGTTGGGGCGCTGGCGCTGCCTCGCTCAGATGCGCGCGCCGCGCCGCCAGCAGCGGCAGGACCGACAGTGGCAGCAACGATAAGGCCAGCGGCTGCGCCCATTGCAAAGCGGCCAGGCCCGAGGTGAGATCGGCCCAGGCGCTCATTGGACGGCCTTCAACGCAGCGTGCTGCAAACTGTGGACGAAGGCCGCGTGGGCGCGTGCCCTGCCCCGCCAGGCGGCGCGCAGGGCTTGGGTGGCGGCGGTTTCGAGCGTCTGCGCGGCGGCTTTCAGGGTGATCGGCGTTTCTGCGCAGGCCGGTGCAAAGCGCAGGGCATCGAAGGCGGTGCGCAGGGGTTGCGGCCAGTCGGCCTCCGGCAAGGCGAGGCGTAATTGCGCGGCCAGATGGGTCGCCAACTGCGTTGCCGGTTCCGTCGCCAGCTGCGTGGTCTGCGGCCCTTGCGTTTCGCGTTGCAAAACCGCGCGCGCCTGCGCCCGCAGCAGCCGCCATGTCCGCCCGCGCCGCCAGCCCAACACGACCCAGACGCTCAGCGCCAGCGTAAAGACCAGCGCCAGCCACGGCTGCGGCGTCTGCCACCACGGCGCGGGCGGCAGCGGCGCTGGCGGCAGCGGGGGAAGAATGTCGGCGAGCGCAGCCAGTCGATCCATCACATCCCCGCCACGCGCAGCGCCCGCAGCACGGCGGCATCGCTCTGATCGACTCCGGCGGCTATGCAGCGCAGGCCGCGGGCGCGCCAGCGGGCCAGCAGGGCGGTTCGGTGCTGCGCCGCGCGCTGCGCAAAGGCGGCTCGGGCTGCCGCATCGGGCCAGGGGCCGGATTGCTGGCGCGCCAGATCGACGAAGACGGCGCCGTCCAGCGCAGCGTCTGCAGGCAGGCCCGCCTCGACCGGATCGGTCACGCGCAGTAGCAGGACTTCGGCGCGGCTGCGCAGCGTCCAGAGCGCAGCGTCGATGTCGGGAGCGTCCCAGCCCGCACCGTCGCTGGCGAGCAGCACGCGTGCGCCTACGGGCAGGGTGCGCGCCAGACGCAGCGCCCAGGCGGCGAAAACGGCAGCTGCGGTTTCGGACGCTTCGGCGAGGTGATCGGGCTGCAGCGCTTCGATGCGTTCCTGCTGCAAACGCAGCGCCAAGCGCTGTACCGCGAGCAGACCGCGCCCGAGTTCTGCGCTGCGCACCGGCCCGCGCCAAAGGCTCAGACCCACAGCACCGGCGGCGCCTTCGGCCGCGAGGGCTTGCGCGGCGCAGCCCAGCAGCAGCATGCGCGCGGCCTGTTCGGCCTTGGTGCGCACGCGGGCGCCAAAGACCATGCCCGGACGCAGGTCGAGCAGCAGATGCAGCGCCGGGGCGTGCTCTTCGCGGTGCACCTTCACATACGGCCTACCGGTGCGCGCGAGCAGGCGCCAGTGCAGATCGCGCAGGTCGTCACCGGGCTGATAGGCACGGCTTTCGGCATAGTCGAGGCCGCGCCCCGTCCAGCGGGAGAGACTGTCGCCCGCCGCGCGTTGCGACACCGGCTGAGTGGCCGCGGCGAGACGCAGCCCGCGCGCCCGGGCGATCAGGGCTGCCGCGTCCGCCGCCAGCAGCAAGGGGCGCGACGCCTGCGGCGCGTCGCGGTCTTGCGCTTCGCGCCGCCCCATGGCGAACATCGCCTTCACGTCAGTCCAGCGCTCAAGGCCACTGGGTGGCGGCCAGCAGATCGGCGATCAGCGCGTCGCAGCTCACCGCGCGCAGCCCGGCGTCGAGCGAGAGCACGATGCGGTGGCGCAGCACATCGGGCGCCAGCGCCATGACGTCGTCGGGCAGCACGAAGTCGCGCCCGCGCAGATAGGCCAACGCCCGCGCGGCATGCGCCAGCGCCAGCACCGCACGCGGCGAAGCGCCGGCAGCCACCACGCCGTCCATGCCGGGCAGGCGCTGCTGCGGCGCGCGGGTGGCGCGCACCAGATCGACGATGGTGCGCTGCAGGCTCTCGGCCACATGCACTTGCAAAACTTCCTGACGCGCCGCGAGCACGGTGGGCACGTCCACCGCCGTCGCCGGGCCGCCGCCCAGACTGCGCGCCGGGTCGCTGGCCTGCAGATGCATTTGCAGAATGCGCAGTTCTTCATCGGCCGCCGGATAGTCCAGCCGCACATGCAGCAGAAAGCGGTCGAGCTGCGCCTCGGGCAACGCATAGGTGCCCGCCTGTTCGAGCGGATTCTGCGTGGCCAGCACGAAGAACAGCGGCGGCAGCGGGTAGCTCACGCCGCCCACGGTGATCTGCCGCTCCTGCATGGCTTCGAGCAGGGCCGACTGCACCTTGGCCGGTGCGCGGTTGATCTCGTCGGCCAGCACGATGTCGTGAAACAGCGGCCCTCGCACGAAGCGCACCGTACCTTCGGCGGGGTTGAACACCTCGGTGCCGGTGAGGTCGCCCGGCAGCAGATCTGGGGTGAACTGCACCCGCTGGAAGCTGGCATGCACCCGGCTGGCGAGCGCCTTGACCGCGGTGGTCTTGGCCAGCCCCGGCAGCCCTTCGAGCAGCAGATGGCCGCCGGTGAGCAGGCCGATGACCAGCCGGTCGAGCAGCGCCGCCTGGCCGACGATGTCGGTGCTGAGTTGCTCTCGCAAGGCGGCGACTTCGGTCTGGTGCGGGTAGGTCATCGTGTTTGTGGATTTGAACGCATTGAACGCATGCGCATGGGCTGATCATAAAAGTCTCACCAAGCGAGACGTAGCGGAGGAACCCGAAGCCCGGCACGCGGATCCTCATGGAAACCCTTGGTAGACAAACATTCGCGCGTTCGTTAGATTGTTATCCATGAACTCACGCGAACTCAAAAACCATCTGTATGAACAAGTCGCCCGCATCGGCGCGGCCGTGTCCAGCCCCAAGCGGCTGGAGCTGCTGGAAATTCTGGCACAGGGCGAAAAGCCGGTGGAGGCGCTGGCGCGCGAGGCCGCCATCGACATCAAGCTCGCCAGCGCGCATCTGCGCGTGCTCAAAGGCGCGCAGCTGGTGCAGGTGCGCCAAGATGGCAAGAGCCGCATCTATCGCGTCAGCGGCGCCGACGTGGCCGCGCTGTGGGTGGCGCTGCGCAGCGTGGCCGAGGCGCATGTGGCCGATCTGCAGGTGGTGATGCAGCGCTTGTTCTCCGGCCCCGAGCGACTGACCCTGGAGAGCAGTCAGACCCTGCTGGACAAGGTGCGCAAGGGCGATGCGGTACTGATCGACGTGCGCCCGGAGGCCGAATACCGCACCGCGCATCTGCCCGAGGCGCGTTCGCTGCCGCTGCCCGAACTGGAGGCGCGGCTGCGCGAACTGCCGCGCGGCAAGGAGATCGTGGCCTATTGCCGCGGGCCGTTCTGCGTCATGTCAGACGCGGCGGTGAAGCTGCTGGTCGAACGCGGTTTTCGCGCCCGCAAGATCGCCGAGGGCGTGCCGGAATGGCAGGCCGCCGGGCTGCCGCTGGAGCAGGACTTCGCGCCCTGACAGCGATGCGCCGCGCGATGTCCCCTCCGTCCGCAAGCCGCTTGGGCACAGCCGACCTTAACGCGTCCGCCTCGCCCGAACCCTACCTGCAGGGCATCCGCATCAACCTGCACCAGTTCATCTGGCAGGCGGTGCAGGTGAGCTTTGTCGGCATGGTCATCGGCATGGAGCGCAATGTGCTGCCGGTGGTGGCGCAGCAAGACTTTGGCGTGCCCAAATCGTCCTTTCTCTACCTGATGAGCTTCATCATCTCCTTCGGGCTGGTGAAGGGCATGCTCAATTTCGTCGCCGGGCGGCTGTCCGAGCGCATCGGGCGCAAGCCGGTGCTGGTGATGGGCTGGGTGGCGGCCATCCCCATCCCGCTGCTGATCTATTTCGCACCCAACTGGTGGTGGGTGGTGGTGGCCAATCTGTTCCTCGGCGTGAACCAGGGTTTCGCCTGGAGCATGACGGTGACCAGCAAGGTGGACATCACGCGCGCCGAGCAACGGGGACTTGCCACCGGCATCAACGAGTTCGCGGGCTATGCCGCGGTGGGGCTGGCGGGCATCGTCACCGGCTACCTCGCCTCGCTTTACGGGCCGCGCCCCGCCCTGCTGGGCTTCGCCCTGCTGGTGATTGCCGCAGGACTCGGAACCGCGCTGCTGTTCGTCCACGAAACCCTGCCCTGGGCGCGCGCCGAGAGCAAACGTCATGCCGACGGCAAGCATCAGGGCGTCAAGCCAAGGTTCGCCGAAGGGCTGCCCGCGCATCCGTCCTCATTGCAGGTGTTCGCCTTCGTCTCCTTCCGCCACGCCACGTTTTCTGCGCTCTGTCAGGCCGGGGTGGCCAACAAGGTGGCCGACACCCTGCTGTGGGTGCTGTTTCCGCTGTATCTGCACGGCCACGGCCTGAGCGTGGTGGACATCGGTTGGGTCACGGGGGTCTATGGCCTGACGTGGGGCGCCTCGCAGTTGTGGACCGGGCCGCTGTCGGACCGCATCGGCCGCAAGCCCACCATCGTTTCCGGGCTGTGGCTGCTGGCGCTGGGCGTGGCGTCAGTCACCCTGGTGACGGGGACGGCCGCCTGGCTGGCTGCCGCCGTGGTGATGGGCGTGGGCATGGCGCTGCTCTATCCCAACCTCATCGCCGCGGTGGCCGACATTTCACACCCGAACTGGCGCAGTTCCTCGCTGGGCGCCTACCGCTACTGGCGCGATACCGGCTACGCCCTGGGCGCGCTGGTGCTGGGCGGCATCGCGCAGGCCGCCGGGCTGATCGCCCCCGCGTTCTGGTTCACCGCGGCGCTGCTAACTGCATCAGGGTTGTGGGTGCTGCTGCGCGCGCAGGAAACTCACCCGCGACTTACTTCACCGTCACCGTCCCGGTCATGAAGGTGTGCACCGCGCAGTGGTAGGGGAAACTGCCGGGCTTGTCGAAAGTGTGGCTGAACGATTTGCCAGGCGCGAGCAGGCCCGAGTCCCACAGCTTGGTGTCGCTGGTCGTGGTGTGGCCGAAGGCATCGTCATTGGTCCAGATCACGGTGGTTCCGGGCGCAACCGTCACCGTGCCGGGATGAAAATTCATGCCCTTGATCTGAATCTGCACCGTGGCCGCCAACACGCAGCATGGCCAGACGAGCAAGGTGAGAATCGCGGTACTGATGAACGGTCTGCACATGGCAAGCTCCTGTAGGGCCGTTCAAATTAAGCGCACCGCCGCAGCGTCGCAACAAGGACATTCCCCATGCCCGATCATCAACACCCTCGCACGCCGCCGCCGGAGGCAACGGCGGCGATCTTCCTCGCCTTTCTGCGTCTGGGACTCACCGCATTCGGCGGGCCGATTGCCCATCTTGAATACTTCCGCCGCGAGTTCGTCGAGCGCCGCGGCTGGCTGTCGGCGCAGGCGTATGGCGATCTGGTGGCGCTGTGCCAGTTCCTGCCCGGCCCGGCGAGTTCGCAAACCGGCATCGGGCTGGGACTGATGCGCGGTGGCCTGCGCGGAGCGCTGGCCGCCTGGCTGGGCTTCACCCTGCCCTCGGCGCTGGCGATGACCGTCTTTGCGCTGCTGCTGGCGCATGTCGGCGCGCTGGCGCATGGCGCCTGGCTGCATGGCCTCAAGCTGGTGGCCGTCGCGGTGGTGGCGCAGGCGCTGTGGGGCATGGGCCGCAGCCTCTGCCCCGACAGGGAGCGGGCCAGTCTGGCGGTGGCCGCTGCGGTGCTGGCCGCGCTCATGCCCGGCGTCGCCGGGCAACTCGCTGTCATTGTTCTCGGCGCGGTGGTCGGGCGCTGGCTGCTGCGCCCCCCGGTGGAAGCGGTGCATGCGCCGCTGCATGCGCCGCTGCGTCATCGCAGCGCCGTGGTGCTGCTCGCGGCGTTCGGCGCGCTGCTGGTCGGCCTGCCGCTGCTCGCGGCTGCGCTGCATCAGCCCGCGCTGGCGCTGTTTTCCAGCATGTATCAGTCCGGCGCGCTGGTGTTTGGCGGCGGCCATGTGGTGCTGCCGCTGCTGCAGGCCCAGGTCGTGTCGGCAGGCATGGACAACTCCACCTTTCTCGCAGGCTATGGCGCGGCGCAGGCGGTACCCGGGCCACTGTTCACCTTCGCAGCCTTTCTGGGCGCCGCTTCGGCACAGGGGCCGGGCGGCTGGCTGGGCGCGATCGTGGCGCTGCTGGGCATCTTTCTGCCCAGTTTTCTGCTCGTGGTCGGCGCCCTGCCGCTATGGAACGGCCTGCGCCACCACCCCGCCATGCGCAGCGCCCTGATGGGCATCAACGCCGCCGTCGTCGGCCTGTTGCTGGCCGCGTTCTACGACCCGGTGTGGATAGCCGCCATTCACTCCCCACGCGACTTCGCCCTGGCGCTGGCCGCGCTGTTGCTGCTGCAAGTCTGGAAGGCGCCGCCGTGGGCGGTGGTGGTCGGCGGCGCGGTAGTCACCGCGATGGCGGGCTGGGCGTGAGCCCTCAAGCCAAGCCCGACTCCTCCCCCACCAGCGCCCGTGCAAACGCCTTCGCGTCGAAGGTCTGCAGATCGTCCAGGCTTTCGCCCACGCCGATGAAATACACCGGCACCGGCCGCTCGCGGGCGATGGCTGCGATCACTCCGCCCTTCGCGCTGCCGTCGAGCTTGGTGATGACCAGGCCGGTAAGGCCCAGCGCATCGTCGAAGGCGCGCACCTGCGCCAGCGCGTTCTGGCCGTTGTTGGCGTCGATCACCAGCAGGATTTCATGTGGCGCGCCGTCCATGGCCTTGGCCGTCACGCGTTTGACTTTTTTCAGTTCTTCCATGAGGTGCAGCTGGGTGGGCAGGCGCCCGGCGGTGTCGACGATCACCACGTCCATCTTGCGCGCCTTGCCTGCGCTCACCGCGTCGAAGGCCACGGCGGCCGGGTCGCCGCCCTCTTGCGAGATGACTTGCACCTGATTGCGCCGCCCCCAGGCGACGAGTTGCTCGCGCGCCGCAGCGCGGAAGGTGTCGCCTGCGGCCAGGAGCACTTTTTCATCGGCGCGCAGCAGGTGCTGGGTAAGCTTGCCGATGGTGGTGGTCTTGCCCGCGCCGTTCACGCCCACCATCATCAGCACGGTGGGGTTCTGGCGACCGATGTCGAGCGGTTTTTGCAGGGGACTGAGCAAATCGGCCAGCGCGTCGGCGAGCAGGCCGCGAACCTGGGCGGGGGTTTCGGCGCGGGTCGATTTCACGCGCCGACGCAGATCGGCCAGCAGCGCGGTGGTGGCGGGCATGCCGGCGTCGGCCATGATGAGGGCCGACTCGAGTTCTTCGTACAGCGCTTCGTCGATCTTGCTGCCGCCGAACAGGCCGCTGATGCCCGAGCCGGTCTTTCGCAGGCCGGAACGCAGGCGGCTGAACCAGCCGGAAGTCGGCTGCTCTTCGGCGACGAGCACGACAGCCTGCGGTGGCTCGGGCTCAGACCTCGGCGCAGCGGCGGGATCCACGGCCGGTGCGGCCTCAGCGGGCGCAGCGGTTTCGGGAGCGGATTTGCGTTTGAAAAAGCGGAACATGGACGGCCGATCAAAGAAAAGAGGACGGGATGATGCACGACGACTCCTACAATTTACCTGCCCATGAATACCCGGTCTCCAGGCCATCGCGCCCCAAGTCCTTCCATCCGCCCCCGCCGCGCCCATAGCGGTGAAGTCCGCATCATTGGCGGGCTGTGGAAACGCAGCAAACTCGCCGTGCTCGACCTGCCGGGCCTGCGCCCCACGCCAGACCGGGTGCGCGAGACCGTGTTCAACTGGCTCGGCCAGACGCTGGCCGGTCTGCGCGTGCTCGATCTCTACGCAGGCAGCGGCGCCCTCGGGCTGGAAGCGGCCTCGCGCGGCGCGGCCTCGGTGTTGCTGATCGAACAGCATCCCCGCTGTGTGGCCGCGATTGCCGCCGCCGCGCAGCGCCTCGGCGCGACGCAGGTGCAGGTGCGAGGCGCCGATGCGCTCTCCTCCGCGCACGGCCTGGCGCGCGCAGGCGAGCGATTCGACATCGTGTTCATCGACCCGCCCTATGTCAGCGCGCAACAACTCGCCGCGCTGCAGGCGGTGCAGCCGCTCGTTGCATCACAAGGTCTGGTTTATGTGGAAACCGATACGGCCGAGCTGTTCGATACGCTGGAAACCGAGGGCTGGGCTGTCTGGCGACGGAGTCGGGCCGGTCAGGTGCACTTTGCTTTGCTGCGGCGCAACACCGCCGACGCGCTGGCGCCGCAAAACCCCTAAACTGCGCTTCCTTTCCACGCTTACCGCCCGTTGCCATGCTGCTCGCCATCTACCCCGGCACCTTCGACCCGCTCACGCGCGGCCATGAAGACTTGGTGCGCCGCGCCAGCAAGTTGTGCGACAGATTGGTGGTCGCCATCGCCGCTGGTCACCACAAGAACGCCATGTTCACCCTGGAAGAGCGGCTGGACATCGCGCGCGAGGTGCTCTCGCCCTATCCCAACGTCGAAGTCAGCGGCTTTACTGGGTTGCTGCGCGATTTCGTCGTGGCGCGCGGCGCCCAGGTGGTGGTGCGCGGGCTGCGCGCGGTCAGCGACTTTGAATACGAATTCCAGATGGCCGGCATGAACCGCCAGCTCATGCCCGACGTTGAAACCCTGTTCCTCACCCCTGCAGATCAGTACCAGTTCATTTCCGGGACGTTCGTGCGGGAAATCGCCATGCTCGGAGGCGACGTGAGCAAATTCGTGGTTCCCTTGGTGATGGAGCGGCTGCAGGCCAAGGTGGCCCAGCGGCGCACCGCCCCGACCTGAAGATCATCATGGCCCTGTGGATCACCGACGACTGCATCAACTGCGATGTGTGCGAGCCCGAATGCCCGAATGAGGCGATTTTCATGGGCCCGGAAATTTATGAAATCAACCCCGACCGCTGCACCGAGTGCGTGGGGCATTTCGACACGCCGCAATGCGTGCAGATCTGTCCGGTGAACTGCATTCCGGTGCGCCCCGATCGGGTGGAAAGCAAAGATCAGTTGATGGAGAAGTATCGTCAGCTGACTGCGGCGAAAGCGCCCGTTTCCTGAAAGAACCGTGGCTGCGTCAGGGCGCCGCGTTGGGGCGCGGCGGAATGACCACGCGGCGTTCCCGAGTCTGTTGAAGCCGACGTTTGTGGCGCGCTGCGTGGGCTTTCTCCGCCGCCCTTTTCATTTTTTCCGCTTTTTCAGCCTCGCGCTGCTGCAAGGTCAGTAGGCGCTTTTGCTCGCGCTGGGCCGCAGCCGCTCTCTGCTGCTCGTGCGCCGCCTGCGCGGCGCGTTCCTGGTCGCGGGCATCGAGCAGCGCCTTCAGGCGCTTTTGCTGCGCCTGGGCCTGTTCGCGTTGTTCGGGAGTACGGGCGTCCTGAGTGGGAACGGTCTGGCCCGATGCGCAAGGCTGGTGCGAATAGGTGTTGCCGCAACGCCAGACGGGTGTGGCGGGGCTTTCAGCGGAGTTTTCAGCGGTTTGGGCCCCGGCGGATACGGCGCCCAACGCCATCAGCACGCCCACGCCGAACCGCGCCAGGTTGCGCATGGCTTCAGCCCTTCCCCGGCTGGGCCGAAGCGGCCGACTTGCCGCCGTCGCTGCGGTTGCTGCGATGAAGCTGCATCATCGCCGCTTCGAACTCGCCTTTGAGCAGTTGCGGCAGCACCGCCTGCGATTGCTCCATGGCCCGCTCGATCATCTTCAGCTCGGATTGCGGCGGCTTGCCCAGCACGAAACCGATCACCGCGCCCCGGTCGCCCGGATGGCCGATGCCCAGGCGCAGACGCCAGAAGTTGGGCGTGCCCAGATGAGCGATGAGATCGCGCAGGCCGTTGTGCCCGGCGTGACCGCCGCCCAGTTTGAGCTTGGCCTGGCCCGGCGGCAGATCGAGTTCGTCATGCGCCACCAGAATGTTCTCCGGCGCGATCTTGTAAAAGCGGGCGAACGCGCCGACCGACTGGCCGGATCGGTTCATATAGGTGCTGGGCTCGAGCAGCCAAAGCTCGTGGCTCTGCAGACGCACCCGGGCGACATCGCCGAAAAAACCGCGCTCGGGCTTGAGGCTGACGCCCGCGGCGGCGGCGATCTGATCGACCAGCCAGAAACCGGCGTTGTGGCGATCGAGGGCGTGTTCCGGCCCGGGATTACCCAGGCCGACGAGAAGCTGAATCATGCGAAATCCACAGGGATGGAGATGCTCATTCTCCGCGCGGCTGACGCTGGAGCAGACCACTGAGCGCGGCCTGCGGCGTGAGTTTGCCGTCGAGCAAACGGCTCACCGCTTCGGTGATCGGCATGGACACACGGTGCGCGCGGGCCAGTTGCAAGGCCGTCTGCGCGGTATGCACGCCCTCGGCCACATGGCCCAGCGTGGCCACGATATGGTCGAGCCGCTGCCCCTGCGCCAGCGCCAGGCCGACGCGGCGGTTGCGCGACAGATCGCCGGTGGCGGTCAGCACCAGATCGCCCAGACCGCTCAGGCCCATGAAGGTATCAGCCTGCCCGCCCAGCGCCACGCCCAAACGCGAGAGCTCGGCCAGCCCACGGGTGATGAGCGCCGCGCGCGCGTTGTGGCCCAGGCCCATGCCGTCACTCACCCCGGTGGCGATGGCCAGCACGTTCTTCACCGCGCCGCCCACCTCCACGCCCACGACATCGGGCGTGGCGTAGATGCGCATCGCGCCGTGATGCAGGGCCGCCACGGCCGACTGACGCAGCGCGGCATCGGTGCTGGCCAGAGTGAGCGCCACGGGCAGACCGCGAGCGACCTCCAGCGCAAAACTCGGGCCGGACAGCGCGCCCGTCGCCGGAGGAATATCCATGCCAGCGAACACGGCGTCGATCACCGCATGCGGCAACAGCCCGCTGCCCTGCTCGAAGCCCTTGCACAGCCAGACCAGTTGCTGCACGCGCGCGCCCTGCGGCTTGTCGGCGTTGAAAATCCGCACGGCCTGCGCGACGGCCCGCAGGCCGGAGACCGGCGCCGCCAGCAGCAGCAGGCCGTGGGGGCCGGCCGCGTGGCGCAGCGCCGCGTCGAGGTCCGCCGTGACGGTCATAGCCGGGGGCAAAGGCACATCCGGCAAATAGGCGGCGTTGACCCGCTCCGCCTGCAAACGCTGCATCTGCGCCGCGTCGCGCCCCCAGAGCAAGACGGCCTGGTGCGCCGCGATCTGACAGGCGATGCCCGTGCCCCAGGCGCCAGCGCCGAGCACGGACAGCGAGCGAGGCGGTTGTGACGACATCAGCCGTTAAACCGATCAGAAAAGATCAGTTCAGGCGGTCGGGGGGGATGATGGAAGGCGCGTCATTGGCGGCCTGCTGTTGCGCCTGTTGCTGCTCGTACATGGCCTGGAAGTTGATTTCGGCCAGATGCACCGGCGGAAAGCCCGCCCGGGTGATGGCGTCGGCCAGATTGGCGCGCAGATACGGATAGACGGTCTGCGGACAGGCAATGCCCAGCAGCATGTCGGCATGTTCCTGCGGAATGTTGCGCAGCTCGAAAATACCGGCCTGCTTGCCTTCCACCAGAAACAGCACGCGATCCTGCATGCGGGCCGTGATGGTCGCCGCCACGGTGATTTCGAACAGGCCCTCAACCACGGGCTGCGCTTCCACGCTCATCTGCACGTCCACATTGGGCTGCTGCTGCTCCAGCAGGATTTGCGGCGAATTGGGCTGCTCCAGCGACAGGTCTTTCAGATAGCAACGCTGCAACATGAAAACCGGATCGGCCGACTGCGTGTTCTCGGGGGTGGCGCTCATCAAAAATTCTCCATGGAAAAAAGCCCGCAGGATGCGGGCGTCGATTGATTGCGCCTGATTCTAGGCCCGTCTCATGTCAGCCCTGCCAGGTCGATTGGCCAGCCGGGTTCCTGGATGAGCCAAGCGGGCTTCAGGCGGCGTCGCGCAGCAGGGGCATCAGGTCGCCCCGGGCGTCGAGGGCGTAGAGATCGTCGCAACCGCCCACATGGATGTCGCCGATGAAGATCTGCGGCACGGTGCGGCGCCCGGTAGACGCCATCATGTGCTGGCGCTGACTCGGATCGAGATCGATACGGATTTCTTCAATGCCCGCAACGCCGCGTTTCTGCAGCAGCGCCTTGGCGCGGATGCAATAGGGGCAGACGGCAGAGGTGTACATGCGAACCTTGTTCATACGAGAGTCATCCTTTTTCAACCGGCAGCCCGGCTTCGCGCCAAGAGCGCATCCCGCCCGACACCGCCACAGCGTTCACAAACCCCTGCTTGCGAAGCTGCGCCGCGGCGCGCTTGGCCCGCATGCCCGACGCGCACATGATCAGCACCGGCGTGTTTTTGTCTTTGGGGAGATCACTCAAGCGCTTGTCGAGCTGGCCCAGCGGAATGCTCTTGCTGCCCACGGCGTGACCCGCCTGAAATTCATTGGGCTCGCAGACGTCGATCATCACGCCCTTTTCGCGGTTGACCTTGAGCACGGCCTGAGCCGCACTGACGCCATCCGACCCGGACGCGCCGCCATAGGAACTCCACAGCAGCATGCCGCCGGAAGTCAGGGCAATGAGCACGAGCGCCCAGTTTTCGATGAGGAACTGCACTTGAGTCTTCTCCTTGAGATGCCGGAATTCTAAAAAATCAAATCTGCTTGCGCTGATGTATGGTTTTGTTCCATCTGCCGCATGGCGCGCGTAGGGCGCCGATTGCTGCGGTGCAGCGACATTTTTCAGCTGGACTACTATTGTCCTGTGCTCCGCATTGTTTCACTCCTTCGCACTTCGAGACCTCCCATGTACAAACTCGTCATGCTGCGCCACGGTGAATCCACCTGGAATCAGCAAAACCGCTTTACCGGCTGGACCGATGTCGATCTGACCGAGCAAGGCATCCGCGAAGCCCGCGCCGCCGGACGCCTGCTCAAGGAACTGGGCTACAGCTTCGACCTGACCTATACCTCGGTGCTCAAACGCGCCGTGCGCACCCTGTGGCTGTCGCTCGACGAGCTCGACGCCATGTGGCTTCCCGTCGTGCACACTTGGCGGCTCAACGAGCGCCACTACGGCGCGCTGCAAGGTTTGAACAAGGCGGAAACCGCCGCCAAGTACGGCGACGAACAGGTGCATATCTGGCGCCGCAGCTACGACACTCCGCCCCCGCCGCTGGACGAAACCCACCGCCTGGAACTGGCCGCCGATCCGCGCTATGCCCGCCTCAAACCCGAAGAGCTGCCGCTGACCGAGTGCCTGAAAGACACCATCGCACGGGTTCTGCCGTTCTGGCACGAGTCGCTGGCCCCGGCCATCAAGGCGGGCAAGCGCACGCTGGTGGTGTCGCACGGCAACTCCATGCGCGCCATCATGAAGTACCTGGAAAACATCTCGGACGAAGACATCACCGGGCTGAACATCCCCAACGGCATTCCGCTGGTGTACGAGCTCGACGCCGATCTCAAGCCGCTGCAGCGCTATTACCTCAACGCTGCGGGCGGCAAGGTCTGATTTCCGGACCTCGTGCTTGGTGTCTGGGAGTCTGTCGGGCTTGTTAACGCTATTGCGCAGACGCCCAGCGGGAATTGCGGCGCTCGCGCCACAAAAATGGCGCAACCCCTATACTGCCCGCTCTTCTACCAGACACTCCGTTTGACCCGCCATGGCCAGTAAATTTCGAGTCGCAGCCTGGGTAGTCGTTGGCGCCATCACCGGCGTCATGGCGACCCTGCAAGTCCAGGCGCTGGCGCGCAGCACCGTTTCGCCGCTTCCGCTGGAAGAACTGCAGCAGTTCGCCGCCGTGTACGGGCTGATCAAGGCCGACTACTTTGAGCCGGTCGAGGGCAAGAAACTGATCGAAAACGCCATCAACGGCATGGTGAACAATCTCGATCCGCACTCGGAATATCTGGACAAGAAGAACTTCAAGGACTTCAAGGAAAGCACCAGCGGCAAATTCGTCGGCGTGGGCATTGAAATCGCCGCCGAAGATGGATTGGTGAAAGTGGTGTCGCCCATCGAGGGCTCGCCTGCTGCTCGGGCCGGCATTCATGCGGGCGACCTGATCACCCGCATCGACAATACCGCCGTCAAGGGACTGAGCCTGGGCGACGCGGTCAAGCTCATGCGCGGCAAGCCGGGCACCAAGGTCACCCTCACCGTGCTGCGCAAGTCGGAAAACCGCACCCTCACCTTCACCGTGACCCGCGAGCTGATTCAGGTGCAGAGCGTCAAGGGCAAGATGATCGCCCCGGGCTATGGCTGGATTCGTATCACCCAGTTCCAGGCGGACACGCTCAATAGCTTTGTCAACAAGATCGACGCGCTCTACAAGCAAGACCCGAACATGAAGGGGCTGATCCTCGATCTGCGCAACGATCCGGGCGGTCTGCTCGAAAGCGCCGTGGGCGTGGCCTCGGTGTTCCTGCCCAACGACGCCGTGATCGTCAGCACCAAGGGGCAGATGCCCGAGGCCAACTCCACCTACCGCAACACCCCGAGTGACTACCTCAGCCGCCCGGGCGACAACCCGCTCGACACCCTGCCCGCCGGCGTGAAGACGGTGAAACTGGTGGTGCTCATCAACGGCGGATCGGCATCGGCCTCCGAAATCGTGACCGGCGCCCTGCAAGACTACAAACGTGCGGTGGTCATGGGCACGCTGTCCTTCGGCAAGGGCTCGGTGCAGACCGTGCTGCCGCTCGGGCCCGACACCGCGCTCAAGCTCACCACGGCGCGCTACTACACCCCCAACGGCCAGTCGATCCAGGGCAAGGGCATCACCCCGAATTACGTGGTTGATCCGTTGGAGAGCGGCGACCCCTACGCCGCGCTGCGCATGCGCGAGATCGACTACAAGAACCAGATCGGCACCGGCAGCGAGTCGGCCGACTCCAAGCGGGTCGAAGAAGACGTGCGCAAGCAGGAAGAAGCCCGGCGCCTGCTCGAAGCCGAACTCCAGAAAGACCCGAACAAGTTGCCGAAGTTGCCCGAGTACGGCAGCAAGGAAGACTGGCAGGTGACGCAGGCGATGAATTATCTGGAAGGCAAGCCGGTCATCACGGCCAAACATCCAGCCAGCACCGCCAAGGCGAAAACCCCGGCCACGTCGGCTGCAGCCAGCGGCCCGAAGGCTGACGCCAGCGGCGCCACCAAGAGCAAGTAAGGACGAGCCATCGTCCGAGAGGGCGATGGCGCCCGGCATGTCTCTCGACGATCGCCAACTGCTGCGTTATTCACGGCACATCCTGCTCGACGAAATCGGCATCGAAGGCCAGGAGCGCATCTGCGCGGGCCGCGCCCTCATTCTCGGCGCCGGCGGTCTGGGTTCGCCCGCAGCCCTCTACCTGGCCAGTGCGGGGGTTGGCCGCATCACCCTGGTCGACGACGATACGGTCGACCTGACCAACCTGCAACGGCAGATCGCCCATACCGAAGCGCGCATCGGACAGCGCAAGGTCGATTCCGCGCGCGAGGCGATGCGACAGATCAACCCGCCTATCGAAGTCGATGTGATCGCCCGCCGTGCCGATGCAGCCCTGCTCGACGAACTCGTCTCGGCCGCAGACGTCGCCCTGGATTGCAGCGACAACTTCGCAACCCGTCAGGCGCTGAACCGCGCCTGCGTCGCGCGCGGCGTGCCGCTGGTCAGCGGTGCGGCCATCCGCTTTGCGGGTCAGGTCAGCGTGTTCGACACCCGGTGCGATGCGCAGGGCGAGCGCGGGCCCTGCTATGCCTGCCTGTTTCCGCCAGATGCGCCGGTGGAAGAAGTGCAATGCGCCACCATGGGCGTGCTCGCCCCTTTGGTCGGTCTGGTCGGCAGTCTGCAGGCCGTTGAAGCGCTGAAAATCCTCAGTCAGACTGGCAAAACCTTGCGCGGCAAGCTGCTGCTGATCGATGCACTGGACACTGATTTCCAGACCATCAACCTGCCGCGCAACCCGCACTGTCCGGTCTGCGGCGATCTGCATCTTCACGACTAAACACCAGCAGTCAAAACCCCGTTGCCAACGCCTGCCGCAAGTGCTCGACCAGCAGTTGGATCGCGCGGGGCGTATTCGGACTCCAGGGGCGGATCGCGTAGATCGCCTGCCCGAAAAACCCCACGGCCCGCCATTGAGGCAACACCGCACGCAGCGTGGATGAGCGCCCGCCCAGATCGAGGCTGAAGTCGGGCGCCAGGGCGATGCCCAGGCCGGCGCGCGCCGCCTCGCGCAGCACTTCGCTGGTGTTGGCGCGCAGCGGCCCCTGCACGGTGACGCGCACACGCTGGGGCTCCGCGTCCTTGGCATCTGGCTGCTCGAACATCCACACCGCCGCACCCGGTCTCAAATAGGTCAGACAGGCATGCTGAGCGAGTTCTGCAGGATGTTGCGGCTGTCCATGCCGACGCAGATATGCCGCACTGGCCACCAGCAGCGAGCGCGTGTCGCACAGTTTCCAGGCCACATGGTTTTCCGGCGGCGCGGCCACATGGCGCACGGCCAGATCGAAGCCTTCCTGTGGCAGATTGCTCAGCCGGTCTGACAACTCCAGCTCGACCTGAATATCGGAATACTTGCGCAGAAAGCTCAACAAGTGCGGCGCCACATGCTGGCGTCCCAGGGCAACGGGCGCGGTCACGCGCACCAGACCCCGCGGCGTTTCCGCCAGATCGTGCACCGCCCCCACGCTGCGCACGATGTGGGCGAATGCGGGGGCCGTCTCGTCCACCAGTCGCTGCCCGGCCTCGGTCAGACGCAGGGTGCGCGTGGTTCGGCGCACCAGCGGCACGCCGATACGGCGCTCCAGTGCGGCAAGCTGCTGACTCACCGCCGCCTTGGACACGCCCAGGCGCTGTGCGGCAGCCGTCAGGCTGCCCTGGGCGGCAATGGCGCCCAGCCAGTGCACTTGCTGCCAGAGCAAGTCGTCACGCGGGGGCGAAACGGTGGACATGGCGATCTCCTCCTCTCTAATTGTTCGTTTTTCAAAACAATGTTGTCAGTCTAGATCGCTATGCAAAGGGGCTGGCGGCTCCTAGACTTGATTGCATTCCCTTATTTTCCGTTCACAGGAGACTCGCTCATGGGCGCACCTCACCCGTTCACTGGCGCCGCCGATGCGGCGCATTTCATCGCGGGCCGCATCGTCTCGGCCGAAGGCGCGCGCAAGCAGGCCATATTCAACCCGGCCACGGGTGCGGTATCGCGCCAGGTTGAGCTGGCCGATGCGGCGCAGGTGGATGCCGCCGTCGCCGCCGCACACGCCGCGTTTCCAAAATGGGCCGACATGCCTCCTGTGCGCCGCGCCCGGGTGATGTTCAAGTTTCTCGATCTGCTCAACCAGCACCGCGACACCCTGGCCGCCATGATCACCGCCGAGCACGGCAAGGTGTTCACCGACGCGCAGGGCGAGGTCATGCGGGGTATCGAAATCGTGGAGTTCGCGTGCGGCATTCCGCAACTGCTCAAGGGCGACTACACCGAGCAGGTGTCCACCGGCATCGACAACTGGACGATGCGCCAGCCGCTGGGCGTGGCGGCCGGCGTCACCCCGTTCAACTTCCCCTGCATGGTGCCGCTGTGGATGTTCCCGGTGGCCATCGCGGCGGGCAATACCTTCGTGCTCAAGCCCAGCCCGCTCGATCCGTCTCCCAGCCTGTTCATGGCCGAGTTGCTCAAGCAGGCCGGCCTGCCCGACGGCGTGTTCAACGTCGTGCAGGGCGACAAGGTGGCGGTCGACGCCCTGCTGGCGAATCCGGACGTCAAGGCCATCAGCTTTGTCGGCTCGACCCCGGTGGCTCATCACATTGCGCAAGAGGCCGCGCGCCAGGGCAAGCGCGTGCAGGCGCTGGGCGGCGCCAAGAACCACATGGTGGTGATGCCCGACGCCGACCTCGACCAGGTCGTGGATGCGCTCATCGGCAGCGCCTTCGGCTCGGCGGGCGAACGCTGCATGGCCATCTCGGTCGGCGTGCTGGTGGGCGATGTGGCCGACAAGATTCTGCCCCGGCTGGTCGAGCGCACGAAGGCGCTGAAGGTCAAGAACGGCATGGAGCTCGATGCCGAAATGGGCCCCATCGTCACCGAGGCGGCGCGCGAGCGCATCACCGGCCTGATCGACTCCGGCGTGCAGCAAGGCGCGAAGCTGCTGGTGGACGGTCGCGGCCATACCGTGCCCGGACATGAAAAAGGCTTCTGGATCGGCGGTACGGTGTTCGATCAGGTCACTCCCGACATGCGCATCTATCAGGAAGAAATCTTCGGCCCGGTGCTGTCCTGCGTGCGCGTGCCCGACTTCAGCTCGGCGCTCGAACTGGTTAATGCGCATGCCTACGGCAACGGAGTGGCCTGCTTCACGCGCGACGGCCACGTGGCGCGCGAGTTCGGCCGCCGTGTGCAGGCCGGCATGGTGGGCATCAACGTGCCCATTCCGGTGCCGATGGCCTGGCATGGCTTCGGCGGCTGGAAAGCCAGCCTGTTTGGCGACATGCATGCCTATGGCGAAGAAGGCGTGCGCTTCTACACCAGGCAGAAAAGCATCATGCAGCGCTGGCCGGAAAGCACGCCCAAGGGCGCCGAGTTCGTGATGCCCACGTCCAAGTAAGCAAGCAAGCGCAGCATGGCCGACACCCCCTTCGACTACATCATCATCGGCGCGGGCACAGCGGGCAGCCTGCTGGCCAACCGCCTGAGCGCCGATGCCGACAAGCGCGTGCTGCTGATCGAGGCCGGACGCAAGGACGACTACCCCTGGATTCACATTCCGGTGGGCTATCTGTACTGCATCGGCAACCCGCGCACCGACTGGCTCTACCAGACAGAAGCCGATCCCGGGCTCAACGGCCGCACCCTGCGCTACCCGCGCGGCAAAGTGCTGGGCGGGTGCAGCAGCATCAACGGCATGATCTATATGCGCGGCCAGGCCCGCGACTACGACGCCTGGGCCGCGCTGACCGGCGACGAGGCCTGGCGCTGGGACGCTTGCCTGCCCGACTTCATCGCCCACGAAAACCACTGGCGCCGCGATGCCGACGCCGACCGCGCGAACGATCCGTCCTTCGCCGCGCTGCACGGCCACGGCGGCGAATGGCGCGTGGAAAAGCAACGTCTGCGCTGGGACATCCTCGATGCCTTCGCGCAGGCGGCGCAACAGGCCGGCATCCCCGCCACCGACGACTTCAATCGCGGCAGCAACGAAGGCGTGAGCTATTTCGAGGTCAATCAGAAAGGCGGCTGGCGCTGGAACACGGCCAAGGCCTTTTTGCGCCCGACCTGCCATGGCCGCCCGAACTTCGAACTTTGGAATGGCGCCCACGTCACCCGCCTGCTGTTCGACACCGCACCCGACGGCAGCCTACGCTGCACCGGCGTCGAGGTGTGGACGGGCCAGGAAAAAATCACGGCGCACGCCACCCGCGAGGTGCTGCTCAGCGCGGGCGCCATCGGTTCGCCGCAAATCCTGCAGCTCTCGGGCGTGGGGCCTGCGGCGCTGCTGCAGCAACACGGCATCACCCCGCTGATCGACCTGCCGGGCGTAGGCGCCAATCTGCAGGATCATCTGCAGATCCGCGCCGTGTTCAAGGTGAAGGGCGCGCGCACGCTCAACACGCTGGCGGCGTCAAGCTGGGGCAAGGCGATGATCGGTCTGGAATACGCCCTCAAGCGTACCGGCCCGATGAGCATGGCGCCCAGCCAGCTCGGCGTGTTCACCCGCAGCAGCGCGCAATACGCCCACCCCAACATTCAGTACCACGTGCAGCCGCTCAGCCTGGACGCTTTCGGCGAACCGCTGCACAGTTTCGACGCCTTCACCGCCAGCGTCTGCAATCTCAACCCCGGCAGCCGCGGAACGGTGCGGATCAAAAGCCCGCACTTTGCCGATGCACCCGCCATTGCGCCCCACTATCTCAGCACCGACGAAGATCGTCAGGTGGCGGCCGACAGCCTGCGCCTGACCCGCCGCATCGTGGCGCAACCGGCGCTGGCGCGCTACGCGCCGGAAGAGTTCAAGCCGGGTCCGCAGTTTCAGACCGATGCCGAACTCGCCCGACTGGCCGGAGACATCGCCACCACCATCTTCCACCCGGCAGGAACGACGGCCATGGGCCGGGCCGACGACGCAGGTGCGGTGGTGGATACGCGGCTGCGCCTTCGCGATGGCCGCGGCGGCGTGGTGGCCGGGCTGCGCGTGGTCGACGCCGGGGTGATGCCCCGGATTCCCAGCGGCAACATCAACAGCCCGACGCTGATGATCGCCGAGAAGGCCGCACGCTGGATCCGCGCCGATGCGCAAACCCCGTGCTGATCACAGCGCTTCGGCGCTGTAGCGCACGCTCAGGGTGTGGGTTTCGCCGGGCTGCAAGGTGAGCGCGTTGTCTGCCGCGTTGGCCGACTCCACGCACAGCATGTTGCGCCAGCCCTGCGCGGTGTAGTCGCCCATGGCGGCGGCTTTCTGCTCCCATGGCGTCCAGACCACGGTGGACGCCGATCCCTGCTTGGCGATGCGAATGCGCCGCTGCAGCAGCGGATCGACGATGACACATTCCGCCGATGTATCCACATACACCCGGTCGGTCTCGGCGGCGAAGCGCACCACGCCCTGTTGCTGCTTGCGGGCGAGGGCCGCGGTCTTGTCGAGATAGCTGCAGCCATCGAGGCCCAGCAATTGCACCTCTGCAATGTCGCCGACCTGGAAATACGTGTGCAGCGCCTCGCTGAGCGGCAGCGGCTGCGCGGTGGCGTTGTGCGTGATCAGGTCCATCTCCAGCACCTCCGACACGCGGATGCGCAGGGAAACCGGCGTGTCATGCGGCCATTGCGCGCGGGTGGCGTCTGAAGGCTGCAGTTGCAGCGTGAGGTGCGTCGCGCCCTGCGATGCTCCGCTGTCCACCACCGCCCAGGGCACAGTGCGGGCAAAGCCGTGCGCCGGAAAACTGCTCTCGCTCGCGTGCGGCCCGAACCACGGCCAGCACACCGGAACGCCGCCTCGAATGGACTTGCCCGGCAGATAGCGCGCCGCTTCAGACACCCACACCACCGGCTCCGGCTGCGACTTGGGGCGAAAGCTGGTGAGATGAGCGCCCTGCAGACAGAGGCTGGCCACGCCTGCGGAATTGTCGATTTCAGCGAAGATCAGCCCGGTTGGATGGGCATGGAACCGAAGTTGACCGGGGATGGAAAAACGGCTGAGCGAGTCGAGGCTGTGCATGGCGGCGGGGCTTGCGAGTGGAAAGGGAAATGACATTTTCCACCGACCCGGGCGCTCGCCGTCAAATCGCCACGCGCGGCGCCCGGGTGGAAGTCCAGGCGGCGAGCAGCGTCAGCGCGCCGGCACATCGGGACGGCGCGTGGCGTTGGAACCGAGCACCAGCCCGGCGGTGAGCGGCAACAGCAGCAGGCCCGCGTGCACCGCGCCAGTCGCGTGTCCCACCTGCAGATCAACCGGCAGAAAGAACACCAGCCGCGCGGCTCGTTCCAGATGTGATGGAGGGTGTCTGGCTCACCCACATCACCCACCTTCGCCCGCTAAGATGTCGCCCTTTGCGCGAGATTTTCCCGCGCAATCCAACAAGTTGGGCCGTTAGCTCAGTTGGTTAGAGCAGAGGACTCATAATCCTTTGGTCGCTGGTTCGAGCCCAGCACGGCCTACCAAACTTCACCCAACGCAGCCGATTGCGCTCCACCCCCGCGATGCCAAGCTGGACGACTTACCTGCTGTTCATCAGCTTTGCGCTGGCCGCCTCGTTCACACCGGGGCCTGCGGTCATGCTGTCCATCCATAACGCCATGCACCATGGCTGGCGGCACGCCATTTTGTCTTCGCTGGGCAATATCACCGGGTTGCTGGTACTGGCGACGCTCAGCGCCTTGGGGCTCAACGCCATACTCCAGACCTCCGAACTGGCCTTCACCGTGGTGAAGTTCGCAGGCGCCGCCTATCTGATCTGGCTGGGCGTGCAGCAATGGCGCCATGCGGTTCGGCGGCCCGCAAGCGCGCAAGCGAAGACGGTTCAGACTGCTGACGTTGCGCACAAACCGCACAAGTTGTACGTCAAGGGTTTGATGGTGGCGTTGAGCAACCCGAAAGCGATCATGTTCATCGCGGCCCTGTTCCCCCAGTTTCTCACCGCTTCGCGCCCGCTCGGCCCGCAATATCTGGCCCTTACGCTGACGTTCATGGCGATTTCGCTGTTGGCGCTGAGCACCTATGCGGGGCTGGCCGTACTGGCGCGCAAACGGTTGAACGTCTGGTTCGCATCGGGCTGGCCGCAGCGGGTGTCGGGCTCGGTGTTCTGTGCGTTCGGTCTGGGTCTGCTGCGACTATCCCGGCCTTGACGCCGCCAGTGCCGAGCTTGGACATCCAGTCCGACCATCAAACCCCGCCTCAAGCCCAGCCAGGCGGCGCCCAGCTTTCCATCATGCGCAGCCGGGCGGCGCGCAGGCGCTCGGACATGAGTCCGGCGAAAATTTTCATCAGGGCATTACCGAGGGCCGGGTCGTGCTCGCATTCCTGCAGGATGGCCTTGCCATCGAAGCGCAGCAGCGTGACTGGCGTGAGCGCCTTGGCTTCAAACGCCCAGCGATAAGGGGGGATGAGCCAGGGCCAGCCGATCACATCCCATTCGCCCAGCGCCTGCCCTTCGACGCCCGGGCCGTTGATGGCCGACGCCTGAATCTGCACCTTGCCCTCGCGCATGAAGTAGAAGGCGTCAGCCTCATGAGAAAACGCCGGGCCGCCCCAAGTTTTCTCATCCCCCTCGGGGGGCCTGACGCGCAGCGGCAGGTCTGGGGGCGCTCTCAAGGAAACGCAGGGCCGCCCAAATTTCCTTGTCCACCTCGCAGCTTGCAAGCGGCTCGGATTCGGCTGCGTCCATGCTGCCGCAGGGCCGCTTGGAGCCGCGGGCCTCATCCCCCACGGGGGGCTGGGCCGTCCCCCTCCCGACCTCCCCCACGACGTGGGGGAAGTGAGAACACTCCCTCCCCACTTGCGGGGAGGGTTGGGGTGGGGATTGCCCGGCCCTGGGGGCGCTCATGAGAAAACGCAGGGCCGCCCCAAGTTTTCTCATTTCCCCGGGGGGCCTGACGCGAATGCGGCAGATCTGGGGGCGCTCTTTGTCTTGCAGAAAGATCACGCCCTCTGCCGCGATCTGCGCTTCGGTGGCATGGGAGAGCAGTCGTTCCAGTTGTTCAGGCTGCAGGGCCGATAAAATGGTGCGGGTCTGCAGATCGCGCAGGGAAGAGGCGGATGGCATGGCAGGACTCCTTGGGTTGCGTCCGCCTAACTTGTCCGACATGACGACTTCAATTGCTTTCATCGGCCTGGGCGCCATGGGTGCGCCCATGCTGGGCCATTTGCTGCAACTGGGCTGCAGCGCCAAAGCCTATGCCCGCAGCGACAGCAGCCGCGCTGCCGCGGTCGAGCTGGGCGTTCAGCTCTGCACCAGCCCGGCAGAGGCCGCGCGCGGAGCCGAGTTCATTTTCACCAATGTCACCTCGACCGAAGACGTGCACAACGTGCTTTGCGGCCCGCAGGGCGCTGTGCACGGCGCGCGGCCCGGCGCGGTGTGCATTGATCACAGCACCATCTCACCGGAAGGGGCGCGTGAAATCGGGCAGACCCTGCAGGCCGCCGGGCTGCATTTTCTCGACGCCCCCGTGTCGGGCGGCGTGGACGGCGCGAAGCAAGCCAGCCTGAGCATCATGGTCGGCGGCGATGCCGAGGTTTTCGACCGCGCCCTGCCCTTGCTGCGCGCCCTCGGCCAAAACGTGCGCCACGTCGGGCCCAGCGGCAGCGGCCAGGTGGCCAAGGCCTGCAATCAACTCATTCAGGTCGTCACCATCGAAGCCATCGCCGAGGCTCTGCTTTATGCCACGCGGCAAGGCGTGGACGCCCACGCGGTGCTTGGCGCCATTTCCACAGGTTTTGCCGGCGGTCGCATGCTTGATCTGATGGGCCCGAAGATGGCTGAACGCGATTTCGCCGCGGGCATCGAAGCCCGGCTGCACGCCAAAGACTTCGGCCTGATCGCCGCATCGGCCAAGGCCGCCGGGCTGCATCTGCCCGCACTGGAACAGGTGCAGCGTCAGCTCGATGCGCTGATGCAATCGGGCTGGGGACGGGACGACACCTCCAGCCTGCTGCGGGTGCTGGAGTCGCAACAGAACGGGATCACTCGGCCGGAGTGAGGTCTTGCGCGGAATCGACGGTGTTGGCGGCGTCGGCGGTTTCGCTCACGCGCTCGCGCTCTCGCGTCCCGATCAGATCCCACAGACGGCTGTGCAACGCAGACCCCGGCTGCGCCAGCGCGTCCAGCGCCGAAAAGTGATGCGCGCCCGGAACGATCAGCGTCTTGCCCGATCCGGGCCAGTGGCGGTGCATCAACCGGGCCTGCGCGTGAAAAGCCTCAGACTCGTCAGCGCCCACCGCCAAGGCCAGCGCAGCCGGCCCGGCGGGAGGCAGCCACGCCGGCGACATCGCCCGCGCCGAATGTTGCGTGAGCTTCAGGTCGCGCTGCAAAAACGCCGTCTTGCGCACCGCCTCCAGGTCGTACACCCCCGACAACGCGAGAGCCCCCGCCGGAATCTGGGCCGGCAGATCGTCGCCGTACCAATCGAAGCGGCAGG
This sequence comes from Thiomonas intermedia, assembly GCA_020722545.1. Classification (GTDB taxonomy): domain Bacteria; phylum Pseudomonadota; class Gammaproteobacteria; order Burkholderiales; family Burkholderiaceae_C; genus Thiomonas; species Thiomonas intermedia_B. The sequence continues at coordinate 29,481 of DYKQ01000017.1, forward strand.
CCAGCATCATGGCCGCCAGATGCGCGCCCGCAGAGTGCCCTGCCAGCACGATGCGCGAACGATCCACGCCAAAGTCTTCCGCCCGGCGCCAGACCCACGCCAGCGCCTGCACCACATCGCCCACGATCTGCTGCAACGTCGCCCCGGGGGCGAGCGCGTAATTCACCACCACCACATGCACTCCGCGCGCCACGAACGGCGGCGCGATGAAACTGTGATCAGCCTTGTCCAGCGAACGCCACCAGCCGCCGTGGATAAACACCAGACAGGGCGCCAACCCCGTCGCGGCCGGGGCGAACCAGTCCAGCGTCTGCGCAATCGAATCGCCATACGGCAGATCGAGCAGGCAGGGCCAGTTCAACCGCGCCTCCTGCGAGTCGCGCTTCCAGCGCGCGAGATAGTCGGCCCAGTCGGGCACCAGCTCACGATTGTTGAATTGGCGGTCGAGCACCGCAGCGTCGTAACGCATCATCCCACCCCACCGGGTTCGAATACGGATTTATGACGGCTTGATGGTAGGCCGGGAAGTCGCACCTCACCATCTGAGATACCGTTCGTTACCAATCGTCCCACCCCCGGCAATCGATCCCGCTTCCCGGCGTCGGTTATGATTTTGTCTTCGGGCCGATAGCTCAGCTGGGAGAGCGCTGCGTTCGCAATGCAGAGGTCGGGAGTTCGATCCTCCTTCGGTCCACCATAAACACGTTTTCCACCGTTCGCAGAAGTCCCAAAGCCCTAGATAAATCAACGATCTAGGGCTTTTTTTCGTCCCATACAGTGCGAGGATGTTCGTTGACATCCGGGGGTATGTGGGGGTACAAAACGGGGGTGCATGCAAAACCCTGGGGGTACACGCCCCGAATGGAGAGCCGACATGCCCCTGACTGATGCCGCCGTCCGTAACGCCAAACCCGCAGAGCGCCCATTCAAGTTGAGTGACGAAAAGGGGCTGTTTCTGCTGATCCGCGGTTGTGTACGTCAAGTTGTGCAAAAAGGTGATCATGGTTGAGGTTGATCG
>DYKQ01000127.1 GCA_020722545.1 Thiomonas intermedia
GCTTTGATCGCGCCGATGGAGTTTTGACCCGCAAGGAAAGTTTGGGGTCGTAGCACTCGGCCCGCGCTTACCATCAACCCCGCGGCGGGATTTCGATTTTCACTTCCAGCACATCCAGCGTGTCCTGGCGTTCGAGTTTGACCTGGATGTCGTCGTTATTGACGCGCACGTATTTCGAGATCACGTCCACCAGTTCGCGTTGCAGGGCGGGCAGCCAGTCGGCGGGGGCGCCGTTGCCGCCGCGTTCGTGCGCGAGGATGATTTGCAGCCGTTCTTTGGCGACGGTGGCGGTTTTCTTTTTTTCGCCCAGAAAGAAGGAGAGGAATGACATGGTGCGCCCCTCCTCAACCGCCGAACAGGCGCTTGAACAGGCCCGGCTTCTGATAATCGGTGAAGCGCATCGGCCTGTCTTCGCCAAGGAATCGGGCCACCACGTCCTGATAGGCCTCGGCCACGTCGCTGCCGGTGAGGTGAATGGCCGGCGTGCCTTGGTTGGAGGCTTGCAGCACCGATTCGCTTTCGGGAATCACGCCGATGAGCTGGATGCGCAGAATGTCCTGGATGTCGGTGAGCGACAGCATCTCGCCATCGCTGACGCGCTTGGGGTTGTAGCGGGTGATGAGCAGATGCTCGCGGATCGGCTCGCCGCCTTCGATGGCGCGCTTGGTCTTGCTCGACAGCATGCCCAGAATACGGTCGGAGTCGCGCACCGAAGAGACTTCCGGATTGGTGACGACCAGCGCTTCGTCGGCGAAGTGCATGGCCATGAGCGCGCCGCTCTCAATCCCGGCCGGCGAGTCGCAGACGATGTAGGTGAAGCCCATCTCGTCGAGCTCCTTGAGCACGTTTTCGACGCCCTCCAGGGTGAGCGCGTCCTTGTCGCGGGTTTGCGAGGCGGGGAGGATGAACAGGTTGTCGCACTGCTTGTCCTTGATCAGCGCCTGGGTGAGCTTGGCCTCGCCCTGAATGACGTTGATGAGGTCGTACACCACGCGGCGTTCGCAGCCCATGATGAGGTCGAGATTGCGCAGGCCGACATCGAAGTCGATGACGGCGGTCTTGTGGCCGCGCAGGGCCAGGCCGGAGGCGAAGCTGGCGCTGGTGGTGGTCTTGCCCACGCCGCCTTTGCCCGAAGTCACCACAATGATTTTCGCCATGAGTTCTGTCCTTCTTGAATTATTTGAGTGCCAACGGTTCGATCAGCAATTGTTCGCCCTGGAGCCGCACGGTGGTCGGCTTGCCGCGCACTCCGGCGGGAAAGTCTTGTTCGGCGGTGCGGTAGATGCCGGCAATGGCGACCAGCTCGGGCTCGAAGCTGGTGCAGAAAATCCGCGCCGCGGCGTTGCCCCGCGCCCCGGCCAGCGCCCGGCCGCGCAGCGCGCCGTAGATATGCACATGCCCTTCGGCCATGATTTCCGCACCGTGGCTGACCACGCCTTGCACGATGAGGTCGCCGGGGGAATAGATGCGCTGACCCGAGCGCAGCGGGCGGTCGATGAGCACCGTGGACAGCGTTGCGGGGGCGGGTTCCGGGGCGGGTGTTGCGGCAGGGACGGAGGGCTGCGCCGCGGCTTGGGGTTCGGCGCTGGGCGCCGCATCGGCGGGTGTCGTTGCGGGCGCCGTGGCGGCTTCGGTGGTTTCGGCGCTCTCGGTTGGTTTGCGTGGGTCTCGACCGGCGTCGCGGCTGTCGAGCAGGGGCAGATCGCTGGCCCCGGCCCAGGTTTGTTGCGCGGCTTGCGCGACCACGCCGAAGGGGCGCATCTTGAAGCGGCGAAGCAGGGCGGCGAGTTCGTCCAGCGGCAGGGTGGCGTCGTCGGCCAGGCGGCGCAGATCGATGGCCACGGCCTCGCCCGAGAAGAATTCGGGTGCGGCGTCGAAGCGCTGCTGCAACGCTTCGGTCAGCGCGGCGAAGTCGGGCGTTTTCACCACCAGATGCACGGCGTCGATGGCGCCGCTGCGAAGTTCAAACAAGGTGGTTTTGGAACGGGACATGGACAAACAGGGCGACTGCGGGTGTGAGGAAAAAACGCATCCGGCAATCGTAGTGGATCGGTGCGGACAGCCGTCGATGCGCGCTCGAACTTTCTCAGGCGTCCTGCAGCGCACCGTTCACCAGCCGCAACTGCCGTTGGCAGCGCGCGGCCACTGTGGCGTCGTGAGTGACGATGATGACGGCGTCGCCCTGCTCACGCGCCACGTCGAGAAGCAGGTTCAGCGCCACCGCCGAGGCTTCGCTGTCGAGATTGCCCGTGGGCTCGTCGGCAAGCACGAGTTGCGGCTGCGTGACCAGCGCGCGGGCAATGGCCACGCGCTGGCGCTCGCCGCCCGAAAGCTCGCCCGGGCGGTGCTGCAGCCGAGCGCCCAGGCCCATGCTCTGCAACATCTGCGCGGCGACGGCATGCGCAGCTTCAGCCGTTGCGCGGCGAATGCGCAGCGGCATGGCCACGTTGTCAAGCGCGCTGAATTCCATCAGCAGGTGATGGAACTGATACACGAAGCCGACATGCTGATTGCGCCAAGCGCCCTGCGCCTTGGGGCTCATCTGCGCCCAGTCGCGCCCGCAGACCTGCACGCGGCCGCCATCGGCCCGGTCGAGCCCGCCCAGCAGATGCATGAGCGTGCTCTTGCCCGAGCCCGAGGCGCCGATGATGGCCAGGGTCTGGCCGCCGTCGAGGCGCAGGTTCACGTCCTTGAGCACGTCGACGGCCTGCGGCCCTTCGGTGTAGCGCTTGCGCAGGTGTTCGGCCAGCAGAATGGGTTGGTTTGGCATAGGCGGCGGCGTGTGGACGTCAAGCATCGCATTGCACCACAGGCGCGAGGGCAGCGCTCCTGAGACGCTCGGTTCGAGCGCCGAGCGTCGCTACTGCGGCGTGTACTCCGGCACCAGCGCGTGCAGCGCGGCCTTGATCTGCGCGGGTGACTGCGCGCCGCTGGCGGCGATCCAGACCTGCAGCGCCTGCAGGTCGAGCGCATCCTGCTCAGCCTGACGGGCGACCCGCAGTTTGGGATGGGGCGTGGGCAGGGTGGTTTCGTCGTCGGCCAGCAGTTCCTCAAACAGCTTTTCGCCGGGGCGCAGGCCGGTGAAGTGAATCGGAATTTCTTCCTCGGTCTTGTTGGAGAGGCGGATCATCAGCCGCGCCAGATCGACGATCTTCACCGGCTCGCCCATGTCGAGCACGTAGATCTCGCCGCTTCTGCCCATCAGCCCGGCCTGGAGCACGAGCTGCGCGGCTTCGGGAATGGACATGAAGTAGCGCACGATGTCCGGGTGCGTCACGGTCACGGGCCCGCCCGCGGCGATCTGCGCCGCAAAGCGCGGCACCACGCTGCCGCTGGAACCCAGCACATTGCCGAAGCGCACCGCGCAGCAATGGGTGTCGGGGTGCTGCACGGCGTGCGACTGCAGCGCCAGCTCGGCCAGACGCTTGCTCGCGCCCATCACATTGGTCGGGTTGACCGCCTTGTCGGTGGAAATGAGCACGAAGCGCGCCGCGCCGCTGGCGCTCGCCGCGCGCGCCGCATTCAGCGTGCCGAGCACGTTGGTGCGCAGCGCCTCGATGGCGTTGTCGTCCTCCATCAGCGGCACATGCTTGTAGGCCGCAGCGTGGAACACCACGGCAGGGCGGTGCAGCGCGAACAGGTCGCGCAGCCGCCCGGCCTCGCGCACATTGGCCGTGTAGTAGCGCACTGTGAGTTCGGGAAAGCGTGCCTTGAACTCCTGTTCCAGCGTGTAGATGGCGATTTCGGAGGCGTCGATGCACACCAGTTGCCGCACGCCGAAGCGCGCGATCTGCCGGCACAACTCCGAGCCGATGCTGCCGCCCGCGCCCGTGACCAACGCCACCTTGCCGGCGAGCAGACTGGAGAGGCCGCGCACGTCGAGCTGCACCGCGGCGCGGCCCAGCAGGTCGTCGAGTTCGACCTGGCGCGGCGCTGCAGTGCCTGCGCCGCTTTGCAGCCAGTCGTCCGCGCGCGGCAGGGTCAGCAGGGTGAGGCGGGCGTCGCTGGCCTGCAGCATCAGCGCGCGTCGCGCCGCGGTGCCGGGTTCGCTGGCGATCAGCGCATATGTCGCGCCCAGGTCCTGCGCGACCCGGCCCAGGTCGGCCACGCTGCCCGCCACTCGCACGCCCTGTACGCTGCGCCCGGTCTCGGCGGGGTCGGGGCTGATGAGTGCGAGCACATGCCAGCCCGCGCTGCTGCGCAGGGTCTGCAACGCGCGCGCGGCTTCGTCCAGCGTACCCAGCACCAGCAGCGGCTTGCCTGTGGTCGCGGCCGCGCGCGTCAGCCGGCCTTCGGCCAGAATGCGCGCTCCCAGCCGCAGCCCCAGCAGCGCGGCAGCGGCGAACAGCGGATGCAGCAGCGCGATGGAGCGCGGAAAATTGGGGATGCGCAGCAGCAGCAGAACGGCGGCCAGCGCCAGCGTCGCGACCCCCATTGCCGCTGCCAGTCGCTTGAACTCGGGCACGCTGGTGTGACGCCAGGGCGTGCGATACGCGCCGAAACCGGTCAGCGCCGCCACCCAGACCACCACCGCGAGCGGAGTGCTGATCCAGAGAATGTCGGCCAGATTGGCCGGCGGATCGTTGCGCAGCAGGCTGAAGCGGAACAGGAAGGCGAGCAGCCAGGTGACGGCGACGGCCCCGGCGTCGAGCCAGGCCGTCCGCCAGCCGCCAGAGAAGGAGTGCCGTTTCAACGTGGGGCTGCCGATCATTTGCCCTTCGCCTCGCTCAGACATCCGCAATGGCATCCCAGCGTACGGGAGTGTTCGTTTCCACCTGGCGCGACACGCGTCGGCCGACGATCCGGTCGAGTTCCTTCGGTGGCAAGCCATACCCGGGGCGCACGCTGCGCACCGCGTCCGGCGTAATCATCTCGCCGGCCTGCAGGCTTTTCACGAAATAGAGCGAACGGCGGAATTTGAGGTTGCTCTGCTCGCTCGATTTCAGCCCGTAATCCACTGTTCCTAGCGATTGCCAGGCGGTCTTCGCGTCGCGGCAAAGCGCGGCGAGTTCCGGCGGTTCGAGCGAGAAGCTGTCGTCCGGGCCTCCCGCGTTGCGGTCGAGGGTGAAATGCTTTTCGATCAGCGATGCGCCCAACGCCACGCTGGCAATCGCCGTGGTGTTGTCCAATGTGTGGTCGGAGAGTCCGACCACGACACCGAAGCGCGCCATCATGTCGGCAATGGTGCGCAGGTTGTAATCCGCGGCCGGTGCGGGATAGCCGCTGACGCAGTGGAGCAGGGCAAGTTGCTTGCAACCGCCTTCGCGCGCCGCATCGATGGCTTCCTGGATTTCCTCTGCATCGGCCATGCCGG
>DYKQ01000128.1 GCA_020722545.1 Thiomonas intermedia
CTTAAGGGTTTTTACGCACTAGGATAACCCCGCATTTTTGACAAAAGTTAAAACACAGGCGCGTTCACAACCGCTGACAACTTGCGAGAAAGCCTTACTCATGCGTTCCCTTCATCTGCTCACCGTGCCGGAAAAACTGCTGCATACCGGCTACATTTTTCTGGTCTGCATCGGTCTGCTGTGCGCCGAAGCCTATCTCTACGTCACCCACGCCGGGCTGGATGGCAAGACCGGGGTGACCCTCAAGGACATCCAGATTTCGTACTACGGCAATCGCGACAGCAGCAAGCTGCAAACCGTGCTGCCCACCATGCTCACCAACGCGGGCGTGCCGAAAGAGCAGTGGCCGCAACTGCAGAAGACCATCGACACCTGGGTGGTCGGGGGGCAGACCAAGGCGGGCTATGAGACCGAGATCAAGCCCATCCTCGCGCAACACTGCCTGATGTGCCACAGCGTGGCCATGAGCAAGCAACTGCACAATCCGCCGCTGGCTTCGTATGAAGACGTGAAGGCGGTGGCCAAGGTCGACACCGGCATGTCGTACAACTCGATGCTGATGACCGGCATGGTGCACCTGACCATGCTGGGGCTGATTTTCTGGGTGGCCGGCTGGCTGTTTTTGCAGACGCGGGTGCACAGCCAGATCAAGGCCATTTCGGTCATCACGCCGTTCATCGCCATGCTGCTCGATTTTTCCGGCTGGTTCCTCACCAAGCAAAACCCCGACTTCGCCTGGTTCGTGCTCATCGGCGGCGCGCTCTCGTGCCCCATCGCCATGCTGGAAATGGGCGTGGCGCTGTTCGACATGTGGATCGGCCTGCCCAAGTTTTTGATGCAGCGTCTGGTCACCGAAGTGCCCAAGACGGTGGTTCGCACGGCCACAGCCTGATCATTTTTACGTTTTGCCGACCCCGCTGATGCGGGGTTTTTCATGCGGCAAACGGCGCAGCGGCGTCACCGGCGCTCCTTAGAATGCGCGGCATGATGATCGCCCCACCCCCCTCCTCCGCCCTTTCCGTCGTCGTCCTTGCCGCGGGCAAGGGCACGCGCATGCGCTCCGATACCCCCAAAGTGCTGCAGCCGCTGGCGGGAAAACCACTGCTCGGCCATGTGCTCGATACCGTGCATCACCTGTCGGCCGAGCGCGCGGTGGTGGTCACCGGCTTCGGCGCGCAGCGGGTGCAGGAGGCTTTTGCCCATCAGGCGCACCTGCGCTTTGTGCTGCAAGAGCCGCAGCTCGGCACCGGCCATGCGGTGCAGCAGGCAATGCCCGACCTGCCGGGTGACGGCGTGTGTCTGGTGCTCTATGGCGACGTGCCGCTGGCGCCCGCCGCCAGCCTGGCGCCGCTGGTGGCCGAGGCGCAGACCGGCGCGCTCGCCCTGCTCACCGTCGAGCTGGACGACCCGACGGGTTATGGCCGCATTCTGCGCAACGCCGACGGCGCGGTGCAGGGCATCGTCGAACACAAAGACGCCACGCCGACGCAGCGCGCGGTACGCGAATGCAACACCGGCATTCTGTGCGCGCCGCTGCCCGCTCTGCGCCGCTGGTTGGGCCAGTTGCGCAATGACAACGCGCAGGGCGAGTACTACCTCACCGACGTAGTGGCCCTGGCCGTGGCCGACGGCGTGCCGGTGCGCGCCTCCACCGTGACCGACGCGGACGATGTGCTCGGCGTGAACGACCGCAGCCAGCTCGCGCATCTGGAGCGCGTAGTGCAACTGCGCGCTGCTCGCCGCCTCCTCGACGCCGGCGTCACCCTGGCCGACCCGAGCCGCATCGACGTGCGCGGCGCGCTGCACTGCGGCCGCGACGTGTTCATCGACGTGGGCTGCGTGTTCGAAGGCGAAGTGCATCTGGCTGACGGCGCCCGCGTGGGGCCCTACGCCGTGCTGCGCGATGTGCGCGTGGGCGCGGGCACGGTGGTCCATCCCTTCTGCCATCTCGACGGCGCGAGCATCGGCGCGGGCGCCATCATCGGCCCCTTCGCCCGGCTGCGGCCCGCGACCGCCCTGGCCGACGGCGTGCACATCGGCAACTTCGTCGAAGTGAAGAACGGCACGCTGGGCCCAGGCTCCAAGGCCAACCACCTCAGCTATGTGGGCGACGCCACCGTGGGCGCGCGGGTCAACATCGGCGCGGGCACCATCGTGGCCAATTACGACGGCGCCAACAAGCACCGCACCGTGATTGAAGACGACGCGCACACCGGCTCCAACTCCGTGCTGGTCGCGCCCATCACCATCGGCGCGGGCGCAACGGTGGGCGCGGGCTCCACGGTGAGCAAAAACGTGCCGGCGGGCAAGCTCACGGTCGCGCGCGCCAAGGCTGTCACCCTCGATGGCTGGACCCGCCCGGTCAAGAAGAAATAAGCCTAGGGAGCCTGTCGGACTTGGGAATCGCGGGCTGCAAAAAGGCTGTACGGCGTCCTGCGGCAGCGGCTTCTTGCTCCATAGCTGCGGCTATGGAGCTGCAAATCCGCCGCCACAGGCCATCCCTACACCCTTTTTTCGCTCTACGCGACCCAAGTCCGACAGGTTCCCGGGCACCCGCGGCGCGAACTTGCTGCGGTGCACCGAAAAAAACGCGCGCACATTGCGCACCTGATTCGCCGCGGTAAACAGCCGGTGCACCAGGGCGTGATAGGCCGCCATGTCCGCGACCAGCAACACCAGCACGAAGTCCGGCCCGGGCGAAACGCGGTAGCACTGCTGCACCTCGGGCACGTCGGCCACCAGCGCCTCGAACGCCGCCATGCGCTCGGCCGCCTGCTCGGCCAGGGTGATCTCGACAATCACGGTCAGCCCCGCCCCCACCCGCTCGGGGTTGAGCACGGCGATGCGCCGCTCGATCACCCCCGCCTCCACCAGCCGCCGCACCCGGCGCAGACAGGTGGGCGGCGTGAGGTGGGCGCGCTGCGCCAGCTCTTGGTTGCTCAGCGAGCAATCCTGCTGCAGCACATCGAGCAAGCGCCGGTCGGCTTCGTCGAGTTCAATCGGATCCATTTTCATTCCATTTTTTAGTCACATTTGCAATTTTATTCCATCCACTAATAATGGTGGAATCTGCAATCATTTTTCGTGAAATATTGCCGACTCATTTCACAGGCGCCTGCCTATCATGGCGCCCAACGCAACCCAAGGGAGTCTGTTCATGTGTGGAATCGTCGGCGCCGTGGCGCAACGCAATATCGTTCCGGTGTTGATCGAGGGCCTGCGCCGCCTGGAATATCGCGGCTATGACTCCTGCGGCGTGGCCGTCTATGCCGACGGCCAGTTGCAGCGCGCCCGCAGCGTGTCGCGCGTGGCCGAGCTCGACGCGCAAACGCACGACCTGCAAGCCTTCACCGGCATCGCCCACACCCGCTGGGCCACGCACGGCGCACCCACAACCAGCAACGCGCACCCGCATTTCTCCGCCGGGCCGAACAAGACGGCGGAGTCGGCGCACATCGCCGTGGTGCACAACGGCATCATCGAAAACTACGAGGCGCTGCGCGCCATGCTGCAGTCAGACGGCTACCAGTTCGAGAGCCAGACCGACACCGAAGTCATCGCCCACCTGATCGACCACCTCTACGCCGGCGATCTGTTCGAGGCGGTGCAGGCCGCCACCCAGCAACTGCACGGCGCGTATGCGATTGCGGTGTTCAGCCGCGAGGAGCCGCACCGCATCATCGGCGCGCGCGACGGCTCGCCGCTGGTCGTCGGCCTGGGGCGGAACGAAAACTTCCTCGCCTCCGACGCACTGGCCCTGGCCGGAACCACCGACCAGTTCATCTTCCTCGAAGACGGCGATGTGGCCGACCTGCAACTGGGCAAGGTGTGGATCGTCGACCGCGCCCACAAGCCCGCCACCCGCGAGGTGCGCACCATCACCGCTTACACCGCCGCCGTGGAGCTTGGCCCTTACCGCCACTTCATGCAGAAAGAAATTTTCGAGCAGCCGCGCGCCATCGCCGACACGCTCGACGGCATCCAGGCCATCACCCCCGCACTGTTCGGCGCGCAGGCCGAGAGTGTGTTCCCCGCCATCAGCGGCGTGCGCATTCTGGCCTGCGGCACCAGTTACTACGCCGGGCTCACGGCCAAGTACTGGATCGAGTCCATCGCCCGCGTGCCCGTCGAGGTGGAAGTCGCCAGCGAATACCGCTACCGCGACTCGGTGCCCGACCCGAGCGCGCTGGTCGTGGTCATCTCCCAGTCGGGCGAAACCGCCGACACCCTGGCCGCGCTCAAACACGCCAAGCAACTCAGTCACACCCACACCCTGGCCGTGGTCAACGTCGCCACCAGCGCTATGGCGCGCGAAACCGCCATGCAGTTCTTCACCCGCGCCGGGGCCGAAATCGGCGTGGCCTCGACCAAAGCCTTCACCACCCAACTCGTCGCGCTCTACCTGCTGGCCGGCGCGCTCGCCCGCGCCAAAGGCCGCCTGAGCGACGCGATTGAGGCCTCCATGCTCACCTCCCTGCGCCACCTGCCAGCCGCCGTGCAAAGCGTGCTGGCGCTGGAGCCGCAGATCATCGCCTGGGCCGAGCAGTTCGCCCGCCGCGAAAACGCCCTGTTTCTCGGGCGCGGCATGCACTACCCCATCGCCCTCGAAGGCGCGCTCAAGCTCAAGGAAATCACCTACATCCACGCCGAGGCCTACCCCGCGGGCGAACTCAAGCACGGCCCGCTGGCCCTGGTGACCGAGGCCATGCCCGTGGTCGCCGTGGCCCCCAACGACGCCCTGCTCGACAAACTCAAGAGCAATCTGCAGGAAGTGCGCGCCCGCGGCGGCGAGCTCTACGTCTTCGCCGACGCCGACGGCCAGATCGAAGCCAGCGAAGGCGTGCACCTCATCCGCCTGCCCGAACACTACGGCGCGCTCTCCCCCATCCTGCACGTCGTCCCCCTGCAACTGCTGGCCTATCACACCGCCACCGCCCGCGGCACCGATGTGGACAAGCCCCGCAATCTGGCCAAGAGCGTGACGGTGGAGTGAGATGAGCAAAACTTCGATATTCCTGGGCGCCGCTTTCCAAGCCGGTACGCCAAGTAAGATTGCCAAGGATGCAAAGACGATGAGCAGTTCGGCAAATGGGCGGTGGCAAGCGGTTACGGCGCGCGTTGTTCGTGTGCCTGGACTTTTGGTCACAGCCGCGCTGCTGCTGAATCTGCTGGCGGGCAAGACCGCTGATGCGGCGACAA
>DYKQ01000129.1 GCA_020722545.1 Thiomonas intermedia
GGCCTGAACGTCACCTCGAGCTTGCGCCCGCGCCGGGCGCGTTTGCCGACATAAGCCGTTTGTTGTGCGGCGCTGAGCGTGGCGCTGCGTTCCGTCCCGCCACGACCCTTGCCGCTCACGAGCAGGGCGTCGCGCTCGGCGGCCAACTGCGCCACGCTTTGCAGGGCTTCCTTGGCGTCGAGCGCCATCAGGGTGATGCCCCTTCCGCCGCGGGCCAGGGTTTTGACTTCTGCGGCCGGATAGAGCAGCAGGCGACCGTCTGTGCTGAGGGCGGCCAGACGACCGACAGGGCTGCCATCGGCGTCGGTGTCGAGCACCAGCGGGCGCTGCAGGGTGTCGCCGTCTTCGAGGGCGACGAAGGTCTTGCCCGCGCGCTGGCGGCTCAGGGCATCGCCCAGGCGGGTGACAAAGCCGAAGCCCTGCGCCGTCCACAGCAGCAGCGCCGTGGTGCGGGCGCCCGCCAGATAATGCAGGGCCTGCGTGCCCGGTGCGAGTTCGATGAACGCGGTGACGGGCTGGCCGTCGCCGCGTCCTCCGGGCAGGTCGGCCACATCGAGTGAATAGGCGCGGCCGTCGCTGCCGAGCACGACGAGGGGATCGACGCTGCGGCATTCGAACGTGGCGTAGAGCGCATCGCCCGGCTTGAAGGCGAGAGTGGGCAGTAGCAGACCGTGGCCCTTCTGCGTGCGCAGCCAGCCCTTTTGCGACACGATGACGGTGACGGGTTCATCGACCACCTTGACCTCGGCCACGGCGCGTTGCTCGGCCTGGATGAGGGTGCGGCGGTCATCGCCGAACTGCTTGGCGTCGGCCTCGATCTCGCTGATGATCCGCCGGGTCATGGCTTTTTCGTCGGCCAGCAGCTTCTGGAGATCGGCGGCTTCAGCGCGCTGCGCGGCGAGTTCCTTGTCGATGCGGATGGCCTCCAACCGGGCGAGCTGGCGCAGCCGCATGTCGAGAATGTCGTCGGCCTGCAGCTCGGTGAGATCGAAGCGCGCCATCAGCGCCGGCTTGGGATCGTCGCTGTTGCGGATGGTGTCGATCACCTCGTCGAGATTGAGCAGCACCTGCTGCCGACCTTCGAGGATGTGGATGCGCGCGTCCACCTGTTCCAGGCGATGCTTTGAACGACGCTGCACCGTGTCGCGGCGGTAGGCGACCCACTCGCGCAGGATGTCCATCAGCCCCTTCTGGCGCGGCTTGCCGTCGGCGCCGATCATCACCAGATTGATCGGCACGCTGGTCTCCAGGCTGGTGCGGGCGAGCAGGGTGTTGACGAATTCGGTCTGATCGATGCGCGAGCTGCGCGGCTCGAACACCAGCCGCACCGCGGCTTCGCGGCCCGACTCGTCGCGCACCGTGTCGAGCAGGTTCAGCAGGGTGGCTTTCAGTGCGATCTGTTCGGGTGCGAGCGCTTTCTTGCCGGGGCGGATTTTTGGGTTACTGAGTTCCTCGATTTCTTCGAGCACCATCTGCGTGCTGGCGCCGTGCGGCAATTCGTTGATCACCAGTTGCCATTGGCCGCGCGCGAGTTCTTCCACCGTCCAGCGGGCGCGCACCTTCAGGCTGCCGCGGCCGACGGCATAGGCGGCGGCGATGTCCTGCGGGCTGGAGATGAGCTGGCCTCCGGTGGCGAAGTCGGGCCCGGGCATCAGCGCCAGGGCGTCGGCGAGTTCGAGGCGGGGATTCTTGAGCAGGGCGACGCAGGCGCTGGCCACCTCGCGCAGGTTATGGGCCGGAATCTCGGTGGCCATGCCCACGGCGATGCCGCTGGCGCCATTGAGCAGCACGAAAGGCAGCCGCGCGGGCAGCAGCCGGGGCTCGGTGGTCGAGCCGTCATAGTTGGGAATGAAGTCGGCGGTGCCCGCATCGATCTCGCTGAGCAGCAGCCGGGCGATGGGCGAGAGCCGCGCCTCGGTGTAGCGCATGGCGGCGGCGCCGTCGCCGTCGCGCGAGCCGAAGTTGCCCTGACCGTCGATCAGCGGATAGCGCTGTGCGAAATCCTGCGACAGCCGCACCAGGGCGTCGTAGGCGGCCTGGTCGCCATGCGGGTGAAAGCGGCCGAGCACGTCGCCCACCACGCGCGCCGATTTGACCGGCTTGGCATCGGCCGTCAACCCCATGCGCCACATGGCGTAGAGAATGCGCCGCTGCACCGGCTTCAATCCGTCGCACACATCGGGCAGGGCGCGGCCCTTGACCACGGAAATGGCGTAGTCGAGATAGGCGCGGCGGGCATAGTCGCCCAGCGCCAGCGAGTCGGTGTCGTCTTCAGGCCGGTTGTCGAATTCGAGGGAGGCTTGTTCGCTCATATCAGATGTCCACTTCGATCTGGTCGCCGTATTCCTCCATCAGCCCGCGGCGCGCCTGGGCTTCGCCCTTGCCCATGAGCTGGTGGAACAGGAGTTCGGCGTCGTCGAGCCGCACGCGGTACAGGCGGCGGGTGTCGGGGTTCAGGGTGGTGTCCCAGAGCTGCTCGGCGCTCATCTCGCCCAGTCCCTTGAAGCGCGAGATTTGCCAGGCGCCGTCCTTCAGGCCGTCCTTGCGCAGCTTGTCTTGTGCGGCCTGCAGTTCGGCGTCGTCGAGCACGTAGATCTTTTGTGCGGGTTTCTTGCCGCGCGCGGGCGCGTCGAGCCGGTAGAGCGGGGGGCGGGCCACGCAGACATGACCGCGCTCGATGAGCTTGGGAAAGTGGCGGAAGAACAGGGTGAGCAGCAGCACCTGGATGTGCGCGCCGTCCACGTCGGCATCGCTCAGAATGCAGATCTTGCCGTAGCGCAGGCCGGAGAGATCGGGGTCGTCGCTCGCGCCGTGCGGATCGACGCCGATGGCTACGGCGATGTCGTGGATCTCGGTGTTGGCGAACAGCCGGTCGCGTTCGACTTCCCAGGAATTGAGCACTTTGCCGCGCAGCGGCAGCACGGCCTGGAACTCCTTGTCGCGGCCCATCTTGGCCGAGCCTCCGGCGGAATCGCCTTCCACCAGAAACAGTTCGTTGCGTTCGGCATCGCGGCTTTCGCAGTCGGTCAGTTTGCCCGGCAGCACGGCCACGCCCGAGCCCTTTTTCTTCTCCACTTTCTGCGCCGCGCGCAGGCGGCTCTGCGCCTGGCGGATGACCAGTTCAGCGAGCTTCTTGCCCTGATCGACCCGCTCGTGCAACCAGAGTTCGAGCGTGGGCCGCACGGCCTGACCGACCAGGCGCAGCGCGTCGCGGCTATTGAGTTTTTCCTTGATCTGGCCCTGGAACTGCGGATCGAGCACCCGCGCGGAAAGCACGAAGGACGCCCGCGCGAACAGGTCTTCGGGCAACAGCTTCACCCCCTTGGGCTGCAGGTTGTGTAGCTCGATGAAACCCTTCACCGCCTGGAACAGGCCCTCGCGCAAGCCGGCTTCGTGCGTGCCGCCAGCCGGGGTGGGAATGAGGTTGACGTAAGACTCGCGCAGCACCGCGCCCTCTTCGGTGAAGGCCACGCACCAGGCCGCGCCCTCGCCTTCGGCGAAACTCTCCAGCTCTGAAGCGCTGGCGTAGTGCTCACCTTCGAACAGGTCGATGAAAGGCTCGGCGGGCAGGCTGCTGAGCAGATAGTCGCGCAGCCCGCGGGCATATTCCCAGTGCGTGGTGTCGCCGGTTTTTTCCTGAATCAGATCGACCTTCACCCCGGGCAGCAGCACCGCCTTGCTGCGCAGCAGGTGGGTGAGTTCGGCCAGGGGGAGATGCGGGCTGTCGAAGTATTTGGCATCGGGCCAGACCCGCACGCGGGTGCCGCTTCTGCGCTCGTCGCGTGCGGCCTTGCGCACAGTCAGGGGCTCGATGACGTCGCCACCTGCAAACGCCAGATGCGCCACCTGGCCGTCGCGCCAGACCGTCACTTCAAGCCGTGCCGCCAGCGCATTCGTGACCGAAACGCCCACGCCGTGCAAGCCGCCGGAAAAACTATAGGCGCCGCCCTGCAGCTTGTCGAACTTGCCCCCGGCATGCAGCCGGGTGAACACCAGCTCGACCACCGGCGCGTTCTCTTCCGGGTGCAGACCGAAGGGGATGCCGCGACCGTCATCTTCCACGCTGATGCTGCCGTCGGTGTGCAGGGTGACGGCGATGAGCTGGCAGTATCCGCCCAGGGCTTCGTCAGCGCTGTTGTCGATGACTTCCTGCACGATGTGCAGCGGGCTGTCGGTGCGGGTGTACATGCCCGGACGCTGGCGCACGGGCTCCAGGCCCTTGAGCACGCGGATGGACGATTCGGAATAGGCGGGAGGTCGGCGACTGGCCATGGAGGGTCAGAAAATTATCCACAGGGGCGCCACCGGCGCCCAGTTATCCCCAGCGGCTGGGGAAAATGTCACACCGGATGGGCGGAAAGCCCTGATTTCATGCGGGTTGATCGGGCTGCCCAAAAAAAAGGCAGGCCGTTGTGTCGGTCAGTCCCGCGCAACGCGAGGTCACGCAGAACTGACTGAGGATTGTAGGCAGGGGCGCGAATAGGGGAAAAACGGGGAAGAGCAACGGGAAACGCGAGGGGACGCGCAGGCCTTTATTGCATTTCCAGATCGGGCAAGACCGCGTCGAGTCCGGCCTGGGCGCATTCCTCGTCGACCTTGCCGTCCGGCGCACCGCTCACGCCCACGGCGCCGTACATTCGGCCCCCGGCTTCGATCGGCACGGAACCCGCGGTGAAGGCCAGGCCGTCGCCCAGCAGCGCCAGGGGCGAGGCGGCTTGCGGCCCCATGGCGGCGCCTTTGATGCCGAACATGGCGGCGGTATAGGCCTTTTGTCGGCTGATGGCCAGCGAGACCGGCGGGGCCAGGGTGTCGCGCAGCGTGGCCTGCACGATGCCGTTGCGATCGACCACGGTCACGCTGACCTGCAAGCCCTTGGCGCGACAGGTCTTGATCGCCCCTTGCGCGATGCGCTCGGCGGTCTCAAGGGTCAGTCGGTGGACCGTGACGGTGAGCGGCTCGGCCGCGAAGGCGGGTGCGGACAGCAAGGCGCACAGGCCGAGCGCCGCGGGCAAACGAAGGGAAGCTTTCATATGGTCTCCTGCAGAATTTTTGTGGGGATGGGCAGGCAGCGTGCGTGACGCAGTATTCCACAGCGAGAGCCGCTTTGCCTGCGGGCAGGAAGGCCGATTCAGCGAGCC
>DYKQ01000130.1 GCA_020722545.1 Thiomonas intermedia
CCCCCACGTCGTGGGGGAGGTCGGGAGGGGGATGAGGCCCGCGGCTCCAAGCTGCTCTGCGGCAGCTTGGACGCAGCCGAATCCGAGCAGCTTGCAAGCCTGCGGCAAGCTGCTCGGCCTGCCGATGGGCTGCGACATCTGCTACACCAACCACGCCGAAGCCGACCAGGACGACATGGACACCCTGCTCACCCTGCTGGGCGTGGCCGGCATCCACTTCATCATGGGCATTCCCGGCGCCGACGACATCATGCTGAACTACCAGAGCACCTCGTTCCACGATGCGCTCTATGTGCGTCAGGCGCTCGGCAAGCGGCGCGCACCTGAGTTCGAAGACTGGTTGCAGCGCATGGGTCTGGCCGACGAAAGCGGGCGGCTGAGCCCGCCGCGCGAGCGCCAGCCCCTGCTGGAGTTTGCCGAACAATGGTGACTCGCGCGACGCCCGCGACATCCGCGTCGTCGGCCGATGACGGTGTCTTGCCCGACAGCGGCGCCGACCCCTGGGCGCATTTGCGCCGCTACACCCGAGCTCGCATCGCGCTGGGCCGCAGCGGCGCGAGCCTGCCCACCCGCGCACTGCTCGACTTTGGCCTGGCCCACGCCAAGGCGCGCGATGCCGTGCACACCCCTCTCGACCTCGACGCGATGGAAGCCGCCGTGCGCGCTGCGGGCCTCGCCGCTGCGCTGCGGGTGCACAGCGCGGCCGCCGACCGCGCCACCTACCTGCGTCGGCCCGACCTCGGCCGCCAGCTCGACCCCGCCAGCCGCGCTTGGCTCGCTGAGCTGCGGGCCGACGCAAGCGAGGTGGTGTTCGTCATCGCCGACGGCCTTTCCGCCCGCGCCGCGCAGGCGCATGCCGTGCCTTTGATCGCCGAAACCCGCAAGCGCCTGCCGCCCGAGTGGCGCGTGGGGCCGCTGGTGCTGGCCAGCCAGGCCCGCGTGGCGCTGGGCGACGAGATCGGTGCGCTGTTGCGCGCCGCGCAGGTGGTGGTGTGCATCGGCGAGCGTCCCGGTCTGAGCTCGCCCGACAGCCTCGGTCTCTACCTCACCCACGGCCCGCGCCCCGGCCTGACCGACGCCCAGCGCAACTGCATCTCCAACGTCCGCCCGGAAGGTCTGTCCTACGCGCAGGCCGCGCACCGGCTCGCGTGGCTGCTGGCGGGTGCGCGGCGGCTGGGGCGATCGGGCGTTGACCTCAAGGATGACAGCGAGGCGGTACCGCGTCTGGAAGGCCGCGATCCGTCGGAATAGCCGGACTACGTCATCAGAGCGCCCCTGCGTCGGCCCGGTGTTGATGGGGTCAGCCCAAACCCCGCACCACGTCCAGCGCTTCTTCGATGCGCGACACCGGGTGCAGCTCCAGCCCTTCGAACTGTTTTCCCGCACCCTTGGGGGCATTGGCCGCGGGGATGATGGCGGCGGAGAAGCCCAGTTTGGCGGCTTCGCGCAGACGCTCCTGGCCGCGCGGGGCAGGGCGGATTTCACCCGCAAGGCCGACTTCGCCGAAGGCCAGCAGGCCGCGCGGCAGCGGGCGGTTGCGCAAGGAACTCTGGATGGCCAGCAGCACGGCCAGATCGGCCGCGGGCTCGGTGATGCGCACACCGCCCACGGCGTTGACGAACACGTCCTGGTCGCCGCTGGCCACACCGGCATGGCGGTGCAGCACGGCCAGCAGCATGGCCAGCCGCGCCGCGTCCAGGCCCACGGACAGGCGACGCGGGCTGGGCGCGGCGGCGCTGTCCACCAGCGCCTGCACTTCCACCAGCAGCGGGCGGGTGCCCTCCAGCGTGGCGAGCACGCAGGCGCCGGGCACCGGCTCGGCGTGGGTGGAGAGGAAGATGGCCGAAGGGTTGGATACGCCTTTGAGACCATGCTCGGTCATGGCGAACACGCCCAGCTCGTTCACCGCGCCGAAGCGGTTTTTTATGGCGCGAATCAGCCGGAAGCGCGACTGCGTGTCGCCCTCGAAATACAGCACGGTGTCGACCATGTGCTCCAGCACGCGCGGCCCGGCGAGCGCGCCTTCCTTGGTGACGTGGCCGACCAGCACCAGGGTGATGCCGCTGACCTTGGCCGCGCGGGTGAGCTGCGCCGCGCATTCGCGCACCTGCGACACCGACCCCGGCGCCGACGACAGCGCCTCGGTGTAGACGGTCTGGATGGAATCGATCACCGCGATGGAATAGGCCCCCACGCTCGCATTCGCCCGCTGCCCCCCGAGGGGGGCATCCCCACCCCGGCTCTCCCCGCTGGTGGGGAGGGGGTGATTGCTCCTCTCCCGCCCGGTGGGGGAGGTTGGGTGGGGGAAACGCCCGCCTGCGGACGGCCCGGCGCCGGGGCCGCGCGCCAATTCGTCGAGCATGATCTCCAGCTGCGTTTCGGCCATCAGCCGCACCGGGGCGTTTTTCAGGCCCAGGCGCTGGGCGCGCAGCGCCACCTGCGCGGCGGATTCCTCGCCGCTGATATAGAGCACCGGCAGCTCGGCCGACAGACTGGCAAGCACCTGCAGCAGCAGGGTGGACTTGCCGATGCCCGGATCGCCGCCGAGCAGCAAAACGCCGCCGGGCGCCAGGCCGCCGCCGAGCACCCGGTCGAGTTCGTCGATGCCGCTGCTGCGGTGCGCGTGGCGCTCGGCCTGCACCTCGGTGAGCAGCACCGGGCCGCTCGCCGCGGTGAGGCCGCCGCGCCCGGCGAACTGCGCTGCCGCGGCGCCGTGCCGTGCGCCGGGGCGGGCGGCATCGGCGCTGCGCTCCGCCGTTTCCACCAGGGTGTTCCAGGCCTGGCAGTGCGGGCACTGGCCCTGCCACTTGGCGGACTTGCCGCCGCACTCGGAGCAGACGTAAACGGTTTGGGGTTTGGCCATATCACTCCACCCGCACCGGCACGCGGGCGGCCAGGGCGCACATCAGCTCGTAGCCGAGCGTGCCTGCGGCTGCCGCAACCGCGTCGATCGAGAGTTCGGCCTGCGCGTCCTGCCCCCACAGCAGCACGGGGCTGCCGATCATGGGCTGGTTGCCTGCGGCAAACACGGGTTCGAGATCGACGGTGATCATGTCCATCGACACCCGGCCGACCAACTGCGTGCGCACGCCGTCCACCACGATGGGCGTGCCGTTCGGGGCGACGCGCGGATAGCCGTCGGCATAGCCGCAGGCCACCACGCCGATGCGCATGGGGCGCGGCGCGGTGAAGCGCGCGCCGTAGCCCACGGACTCGCCCGCAGCGATGTGCTGAATGTCGATGAGTTCGCTGCGCAGGCTCATGGCGGGGCGCAGCTTCCAGTGCGCCGCATCGGGCGCCAGCCCGGTGGGCGAGCTGCCGTACAGCGCAATGCCGGGCCGCACCCAGTCGGCCGCCACGCGCGGATCGGCGCCGTGCATCAGCACCGCGGCGGAATTGGCCAGGGTGCGTTCGCCGCTCAGACGGCCCGCGCCGCGGGCGAATCGTGCCAGCGCTTCGTCAATGCCGCCCGCTTCGTCGGCGCAGGCGAAGTGGGTCATGTGAGTGATTTCGCCCACCTGCGGCAGCGCGTTCAGCCGCTCCCAGGCGGCGGCGTAGGCCTCGGGCGAAAAGCCCACGCGGTTCATGCCGGTGTTCATCTTGAGGAACACGCGGTGCGTGCGGCTGCCGCGGTGCACCGCCAGCCAGTCGATCTGTTCGCGGCAATGCACCACATGCCAGAGGTTGAGGCGTTCGCAAAGCGCGAGGTCTTCCGGGGCGAAACAGCCTTCGAGCAGCAGAATGGGGCCGACCCAGCCGAGCGCGCGCAGCTTCTCGGCCTCGGCCAGATCGAGCAGGGCGAAACCGTCGGCGGTGCGCAGCGCGCCATACGCGCGGGCGATGCCGTGACCGTAGGCATTGGCTTTGACCACGGCCCAGACCTTGCTCGCGGGCGTGGCCTGGCGGACTCGCAGGAGGTTGTGGGAGAGCGCGGCCGTGTGGATCACGGCGGAAATCGGGCGGGGCATGGCAGCTCGGGCAGAGGATTGAGGTCAGCATTGTCGCAAATGCCCTGTGCTATAAACCTCGGCAGCCTGCGGGCCTGCGCTGAAGCAGCCCGCCACGCCGTCCGCGCCAGCCCGCCTCATTCATCGCAATCCCTGATCTTGTTCTCACCCAACGATACGACACAGCCTGCCGCAGCATCGCGGGCAGCCACGCGATGAAAAAAGGCTTTTACTGGATCATGGCGGCGCAGTTTTTTTCTTCGCTGGCCGACAACGCGCTGCTCATCGCCGCCATCGCCCTGCTGGTGCAGATGCAGTCGCCCGACTGGATGACGCCGCTGCTCAAGTTTTTTTTCACCATCTCCTATGTGGTGCTGGCGCCCTTCGTGGGGGCGTTTGCCGATGCCATTCTGAAATGGAAGGTGATGTTCATCACCAATCTGGTGAAGGTGGCCGGGCTGGTGCTCATGCTGATCTCGGTGCACCCGCTGCTGGCTTACGGCGTGGTGGGCCTGGGCGCAGCGGCCTATTCGCCGGCCAAATACGGCATCCTCACCGAGTTGCTGCCGCCGCAGCAACTGGTCGCGGCCAATGGCTGGATCGAGGGCGCCACGGTCAGCTCCATCATTCTGGGCACGGTGCTGGGCGGGTTTTTGGTGAGTCAGGCGGCGTCGGGTTTTTTGCTGGGGCTGCCCGGGCTGGCGACCTTGGGCATCGACACCACGCCCGAGTCAGCCATTCTGGTCATCACCCTGGTGTACCTGCTGGCGGCCCTGTGCAATCTGCGCATTCCCGACACCGGGGCGCGTTACGAAAAACAGAAAACCCGGCTGGTGGCGCTGCTGGTGGATTTTGCGCATTGCACCAAGGTGCTGTGGACCGACAAGCTGGGGCAGATTTCGCTGGCGGTCACCACCCTGTTCTGGGGCGCGGGGGCCACGCTGCAGTTCATCGTGCTCAAGTGGGCGGAGCATGCGCTGGGGCTGGATCTCACCATGGCGTCTGTGATGCAGGCGGCCGTGGCGATGGGCGTGGCCGCTGGGGCGATCAGCGCCGCCGTGCGCGTGCCGCTGAAAAAGAGCCTGAGCGTGCTGCCGCTGGGCGTGGGCATGGGGCTGACCACCGTGGCGCTGGCGTTTTTCAACCGCGACCTGCTGCCCGACGTGCA
>DYKQ01000018.1 GCA_020722545.1 Thiomonas intermedia
TGGCGCCGGTGGAGGCCATGCGCAGGTCGGTGTCGATGTTGACCTTGCGCACGCCGTGCTTGATGCCTTCGACGATCTCTTCCACCGGCACGCCATAGGTCTCGCCCATGTCGCCGCCGTAGGAGTTGATGATCTTGAGCCACTCTTGCGGCACCGAGGAGGAGCCGTGCATCACCAGATGGGTGTTGGGAATGCGGGCATGGATTTCCTTGATGCGGCCAATGGCGAGGATGTCGCCGGTGGGCGGACGGGTGAACTTGTACGCGCCGTGGCTGGTGCCGATGGCGATGGCCAGGGCGTCGACCTGGGTCTTTTTCACGAAGTCGGCGGCCTCTTCCGGGTCAGTCAGCAGCTGGCTGTGATCGAGCGTGCCTTCGGCGCCGATGCCGTCTTCTTCACCGGCGGCGCCGGTTTCGAGCGAGCCCAGGCAGCCCAGTTCGCCTTCGACCGACACGCCGCAGGCGTGCGACATGTCCACCACGCGGCGGGTGACATCGACGTTGTACTCGTAGGTGGTCGGCGTCTTGCCGTCGACGCCCAGCGAGCCGTCCATCATCACCGAGCTGAAGCCCAGCTGGATGGAGCGCTGGCACACGCCGGGGCTGGTGCCGTGGTCCTGGTGCATGACCACCGGAATGTGCGGCCACTCTTCGATCGCCGCCTCGATGAGGTGGCGCAGGAAGGGCGCGCCGGCGTACTTGCGGGCGCCTGCCGAAGCCTGCAGGATGACCGGCGAGTTGGTCTCGTCGGCGGCTTCCATGATGGCGCGCACCTGTTCGAGGTTGTTGACGTTGAAGGCGGGGACGCCGTAGGAATGCTCGGCGGCGTGGTCGAGCAGTTGACGCAGGGAAATCAGGGCCATGACGGTCTCCTCAAAAGAAAGGGAACAGGTTCAAAACGATCAAAGCATGGGCTTCAAGACAGGGGGAGCTTGGCGCGCTGCTGCAGGATCTCGAAAGCAGGCAGGGTTTTGCCTTCGAGAATTTCCAGGAAGGCGCCGCCGCCAGTGGAGATATAGCCGATCCGGTCGGCGATGCCATACTTGGCGATCGCCGCCAGGGTGTCGCCACCGCCCGCGATGGAAAACGCCGGGCTGCTGGCGATGGCCTCGGCCAGCGCCTTGGTGCCGTTGGCGAAGGCGTCGAACTCGAACACGCCCACCGGGCCGTTCCAGACGATGGTGCCCGCGGACTTGAGCTTTGCCGCCAGCTTGGCCGCGGTCTTGGGACCGATGTCGAGAATCAGATCATCCGCCGCCACATCCTTGGCGTCCTTGACGGTGGCCTCGGCCGTGGCGCTGAACTGCTTGGCCGCCACCACGTCCTCGGGGATGGGCACTTCGGCGCCGCGCGCCTTCATCTTGTCCATCACCTTGCGCGCCTCGTCGACCAGATCGGGCTCGGCCAGGCTTTTGCCGATGGGCAGCCCCGCGGCCAGCATGAAGGTGTTGGCGATGCCGCCGCCCACGATCAGGCCGTCCACCTTGTCGGCCAGGGCTTGCAGGATGGTGAGCTTGGTGGACACCTTGGAACCCGCGACGATGGCCACCAGCGGGCGTGCGGGTTTTTCCAGCGCGCGGTTGATGGCGTCGATTTCAGCCGCCAGCAGCGGGCCGGCGCAGGCGATGGGCGCGTACTTGGCGATGCCGTAGGTGGTCGCTTCGGCGCGGTGGGCGGTGCCGAAGGCGTCGTTCACATAGATGTCGCAGAGCTTGGCGATTTTTTGCGACAGCGCGTCGTCATTCTTTTTCTCGCCCTTGTTGACGCGGGCGTTTTCGAGCATGACCACTTCGCCGGGCCGCACGTCAAAGCCGCCGTCCACCCAGTTGGCCTGCAGCTTGACGGGCAGGCCGAGCAGCTCGCTCAGCCGCTTGGCCACAGGGGCCAGCGAATCTTCCGGCTTGAACTCGCCTTCGGTCGGGCGGCCCAGGTGCGAGGTGATCATCACCCCGGCGCCGGCGTCGAGCGCCATTTTCACTGCGGGCACGGAAGCGCGCACGCGGGTGTCTTCGGTGATCTCGCCCTGGTCGTTCAACGGCACGTTCAGGTCGGCGCGGATGAATACGCGCTTGTCCTGGGCGAAGCCGCGCTTGCACACTTCTTCAAAGGTCAGGATTTGCATCAGTCTCTCCTCGGTTGCGCCCCGCTGACGGGCGTTTCGATGAATCGTCAAGGCAGCGGGGCTGGCGGCATCAGTTGCTGGCGACGTGCTTGACGAAGCGCATCATGTTGCAGGTATAGCCGTACTCGTTGTCGTACCAGGACACGACCTTGACGAAGGTGGAATCGAGGGCGATGCCGGCATCGGCGTCGAAGATCGACGGCATGGAGCAGCCGCGATAGTCGGTGGAGACCACCTTGTCTTCGGTATAGCCGAGCACGCCCTTGAGCGGGCCTTCGGAAGCGGCCTTCATCGCCGCGCAGATGTCTGCGTAGCTGGCTTCCTTGTTCAGCTCGACGGTCAGGTCGACCACTGAGACATCGGGCGTGGGCACGCGGAAGGCCATGCCGGTGAGCTTTTTGTTCAGCTCGGGAATGACCTTGCCCACCGCCTTGGCCGCGCCGGTGCTCGACGGGATGATGTTGTCCAGGATGCCCCGGCCGCCGCGCCAGTCCTTGCTCGACGGGCCGTCCACCGTTTTTTGCGTGGCGGTCGCTGCGTGCACCGTGCTCATCAGGCCGCGCTTGATGCCGAAGCTGTCGTTGAGCACCTTGGCCACGGGGGCCAGGCAGTTGGTGGTGCAGGAGGCGGCGGAGACGATTTTCTCGCCTGCGTACTTGGCGTGGTTCACGCCATAGACGAACATCGGCGTGTCGTCCTTGGAGGGGGCGGACTGCACCACTTTCCTGGCGCCCGCGTCGATGTGCTTCTGGCAGGTATCGAGGGTGAGGAAGAAGCCGGTGGCTTCGACCACCACGTCGGCATCCACTTCGTTCCACTTCAGGTTGGCGGGATCGCGCTCGGCGGTGAGGCGGATCTTCTTGCCGTTGACCACCAGGTTGTTGCCTTCCACGCCCACCGTGCCGTTGAAGCGGCCATGCACCGAGTCGTACTGCAGCATGTAAGCCAGGTAGTCGGGCTCGAGCAGGTCGTTGATGGCGACGATTTCGAGGTCTTTGAATTCGGCTTCCTGCGCCACGGCGCGGAACGCCATGCGACCGATGCGGCCGAATCCATTGATGGCGATGCGAATGGTCATGTGAGATCTCCTGAATGAAGGTTGAGAAAAAATTGGAGTGTGGCGGGTGCAGGCGGCGTTTTGAACGCGCCCTCAATCGGAAGCGTGCAAGGCCGACGCCCGCACGGCCTCGGCGGCTGCGGCCACGGTGGGAATGATGCGATCAGGCTCGGCCAGGGCGATCGACTTGCCGTGGTTGTAGCCATAGGGCACGGCCCAGACCGCCACGCCGGCGGCACGCGCGGTGGCGACATCTATCTCGGAATCGCCGACGAACAGGGCGCGGTCGGCAGGAACCTTGAAGGCGTCGAGGCAGTAGCGCACCGGCAGCGGATCGGGCTTCTTGGCTTCGAGCGTATCGCCGGCCACCACCATGTCGAAGTAGTGGCGGATGCCATGCACCATGAGCACCGTGGTGGCGAAGCGCTGTTCTTTGTTGGTGACCAGGGCGATGCGCACCTGCGCCGCGCGCAGTGCGCGCAGGGTGTCGAGCACATCGGGATAGAGTTGACTGCGCTGCCCGGTGCGCACGGCATAGAACTCGGCAAAGCGCGGCATCAGGATGTCGAGCGTGCCGGTGCGCCGCACCGTCTCTTCTTCGAGGCCGGTGGCGTGCGCATAGGCGTGCAGCATGAGTTCGCGCGTGCCCTGCCCGATCCAGGCGCGGATGAGATGCTCGGAAACCTCGGGCAGCTTCTGGTCACGCAGCAGGTCGTTGACCGCGTCGGCGATTTCCGGCGCGGTCTCGACCAGCGTGCCATCGAGGTCGAACATCACCAGATCGAACATGGCTTGCGTCATCCTGTTGCGTGTCGGGTCAGTCTCAGGCCGCCTGCAGCACGGACTTCGCCACGGCGACGGCATGCTCTGCCGTCACCTTGAAGTACTGATAAAGCTGGGGCGCGGGGGCGGATTCGCCAAAGGTGGAGATGCCCACGATGCCGCCGTTCAGGCCGACATACTTGTGCCAGAAGTCAGGATGGCCCGCCTCGATGGCCACGCGCGGCAAGCCTGCGGGCAGCACCTCGTTGCGGTAGGCCGCATCCTGGCGGTCGAAGGCGTTGGTGCAGGGCATGGAGACCACGCGGGCGGCGACGCCCTGTTCGGCCAGCATGCCTTGCGCCTTGAGCGCGATTTCCACTTCCGAACCGGTGGCGATCAGCACGATCTGCGGCTTGCCGCCCTGCGCTTCGGACAGCACATAGCCGCCGCGCGAAATGGTGCGCTCGGCGTCTTCCGGGTGCGGGGTGGAGACGAGATTCTGCCGCGACAGCAGCAGGGCGCTGGGGCCATGCTTGCGCTCGATGGCGTGCTTCCAGGCCACGGCGGTTTCGAGCACGTCGGCCGGGCGCCACACATCCAGATTGGGGATGAGGCGCAGGCTGGACAGCTGCTCGATCGGCTGGTGGGTCGGGCCGTCTTCGCCCAGACCGATGGAGTCGTGCGAGAAGACGTGGATGACCCGCTGCTTCATCAGCGCACTCATGCGCACGCCGTTGCGCGAGTAGTCGGAGAACATCAGGAAGGTGCCGCCGTAGGGCAGGAAGCCGCCATGCAGCGCCATGCCGTTCATTATGGCCGCCATGCCGAATTCGCGCACGCCATACGACAGATAGTTGAACGCCGCGCCCGGGGCGGCCTTCTCGAAGGAATGCGAGGCCTTGACCGCGGTGAGGTTGGAGCCGGTCAGGTCGGCCGAACCGCCGAACAGGTCGGGCAGCGCGGGCACCAGGGTTTCGAGAGCGATCTGCGAGGACTTGCGGGTGGCGGTGGCGGCGCTGACTTCGCGGGCCTTGGCGTAAAGCGCCTGGACGGTCTGACCCCAGTCGGCTGGCAGGTCGCCGGCCATGCGGCGCTTGAATTCGGCGGCCAGTGCGGGATGCGCCTTTTCATAGGCGGCGAAGCGCTCGTTCCAGTCGGCTTCGAGCTTGGCGCCGTGGAATTTGGCGTCCCAGGCCTGGTAAATGTCGGCGGGAATTTCAAACGGGCCGTAGTCCCAGCCCAGCGCCTTGCGGGTGGCGTCGGCCTCGGCCTGGCCGAGCGCGGCGCCGTGCACATCGTGCGTGCCGGCCTTGTTAGGCGAACCCCAGCCGATGGTGGTGCGGCAGATGACGAGGGTGGGCTTGTCGCTGGTCTTGGCTTCGGCGGTGGCCTTCTCGACGGCAACGGCGTCATGGCCGTCGATGGGGCCGATGACGTTCCAGCCATAGGCCTGGAAGCGCTGCGCGGTGTTGTCGGAGAACCAGTGCTCGACGTGACCGTCGATGGAAATGCCGTTGTCGTCGTAGTAGGCGATGAGCTTGTTGAGCTTGAGCGTGCCGGCCAGCGAGCAGACCTCGTGGCTGATGCCTTCCATCAGGCAGCCGTCGCCGAGGAACACATAGGTGTGGTGATCGACGATGGCATGGCCGGGCTGGTTGAACTGCGCCGCCAGCACTTTTTCGGCCAGCGCCATGCCCACGCCATTGGCGATGCCCTGGCCCAGCGGGCCGGTGGTGGTTTCCACGCCCGGGGTGTAGCCCACTTCGGGGTGGCCCGGCGTTTTGCTGTGCAGTTGGCGAAAGCGCTTGAGTTCCTCAATGGGGAGGTCGTAGCCGGTGAGATGCAGCAGGGCGTAGATCAGCATCGAGCCGTGACCGTTGGACAGCACGAAGCGGTCGCGGTTGGCCCAGTGCGGATTGGCCGGGTTGTGGTGCAGGTGATTGCGCCACAGCACTTCGGCGATGTCGGCCATGCCCATGGGGGCGCCGGGGTGGCCGGAGTTGGCGGCCTGCACGCCGTCGATGGCGAGGAAGCGGATGGCGTTGGCCAGGCGACGGCGTTGTTGGGTGTCGATTTGAGCGGTAGTCATGTTGAAATTCTTCCGGGTTTGGACAACGCGGTTAACCTGCGCGACGCTTGAGGTCCATCAGACGCAGAATCATCGGCGTGAAGATGAGCTGCATGGCAATGCCCATCTTGCCGCCGGGCACGACCAGGGTGTTGGGACGGCTCATCCACGAGTCGTGGAGCATGGACAGCAGATAGGGAAAATCGATGCCCTTGGGGTTCGCGAAGCGGATGACCACCATGCTCTCGTCGAGCGTGGGAATGTCCTTGGCGATGAAGGGGTTGGAGGTATCGACCGTCGGCACGCGCTGGAAGTTGACGTGGGTGCGCGAGAACTGCGGCACGATGTGATGCACATAGTCGGGCATGCGGCGCAGGATGGTGTCCATCACCGCCTCTTGCGAGTAGCCGCGCTGAATCTGGTCGCGGTGCAGCTTTTGAATCCACTCCAGGTTGATGATGGGCACCACGCCCACGAGCAGGTCCACCTGCTTGGCGACGTCGATGACGCCGTCGGAATAGCCGCCGTGCAGACCTTCGTAGAACATCAGATCGGAACCCGGCTTGATGTCCTTCCACTCGGTGAAGTTGCCCGGCTCGACGCCGAATTCGGCCGCCTCGGCCGCATCGTGGATGTACTTGCGCACCTTGCCGCCGCCGGTCTCGCCGTAGGTCTTGAACATGGTTTCCAGTTCGCCCAGCAGGTTGGCCTCGGGGCCGAAGTGGCTGAAGTGACGGTTGCCCGCGGCTTCCTGCTTTTTCATCTCCTCGCGCATTTCCATGCGGTTGTAGGCATGGAACGAGTCGCCCTCGACGATCTGCGCGGTGATCTGTTCGCGGCGGAAGATGTGCTGGAAGCTGCGCATCACCGTGGTGGTGCCGGCGCCCGACGACCCGGTGATGGCAATGATGGGATGTTTGACAGACATGGTGCGAGCCTCTTTTCAAGACAAGGAAATCAATGCATGCAGCGCCCGTCTTGATGCGGGTCGCCGCCAGGTTTGATCCGACGCAAAGCACAGCAACGGCTGCAGGGCCCTTCGCTTCGACGCTGCCGAAGCAAACCGGCCCGGCGACCGCAACGCTCAACGACTGGCTTCGTCGCGGTACAGCGAACGCTCTTTGAACAGCGGCGACTCAAAGGCTTTGTCTTCGCCCCGGTCGTATTCGGCGTGATAGCGCTCCAGACGCTCGATCTCGTTCTTGGAGCCCAGCATCACCGGCACGCGCTGATGCAGCGAGCTTGGCTGCACCTCAAGAATACGCCCGCGCCCGGTGGAAGCCGCACCGCCCGCCTGCTCGACGATCATGCCGATGGGATTGGCTTCGTACATCAGGCGCAGGCGGCCCGGCTTGCTCGGGTCTTTGGTGTCTTTGGGGTACATGAAAATACCGCCGCGCATGAGGATGCGGTGCACGTCAGCCACCATCGAGGCGATCCAGCGGGTGTTGAAGTCGCGCCCGCGCACGCCTGTCTTGCCGGCCTTGCACTCGGCCACATAGCGCTGCACCGGGGGCTCCCAGAAGCGCTCGTTGCTGGTGTTGATGGCGAATTCGCTGGTGTCTGCAGGGATTTGCAGATTGGGATGGGTGAGGATGAAGTTGCCGATTTCGCGGTCGAGGGTAAAGCCGTGCGTGCCTTTGCCCACGGTCAGCACCAGCATGGTGGCCGGGCCGTAGATGGCGTAACCGGCAGCGACCTGCTCCACGCCGGGGCGCAGGTAGTCGGCCACGGCGGGATCGCCGATCTTGGTGTGGCGCAGCACCGAGAAAATGGTGCCGACCGAGACGTTGACGTCGGTGTTCGACGAACCGTCGAGCGGATCGAAGACCAGCAGGTAAGGGCCGCGCTCGAATTCCTTCGGCAGGGTGTACGGGTCGTCCATCTCCTCCGACGCCATGCCGGCCACCAGACCGCCCCACTCGCACGCCTGGATCATGGCGTCGTTGGAGAGCACGTCGAGCTTTTTCTGCACTTCGCCCTGCACGTTCTGCGTGTCGAGCGCGCCGAGGAAGCCGCCGAGCGCCCCCTTGGAGGTCATGGCGGAGATGGCCTTGACCGCGGCGGTCACGTCCACGAGCAAGGCGGCGAGATCGGCCTGATCATCAGTGCCGTGCAATTGCTCGATAAGGAATTTTGAGACGGTGGTGCGACCTGACTGCATGGTGGAGCTCCCAATGGTTATGGGCCAGGGACAACAGACCTGCCCCGCACTGGAGACGCGCGGGTGAATCTGCTGGCTCGAGGCCCGATGACTTTTTGAAGCAACCTGCGGTCGGCGGACCAACCCCTGAGAAGTCGCTGAGACACCACTGAAACGTCAGCAGGACGCCCGTCAGCGCAAGTCACTTCAAAAAGCCCGCAGCCCTAAAACGGAGACTCGCATGAACAGACTTCATTGGCTGCGGTAAAAGCTCCTGAAGTAGAACTTCGGAGCCCGTTCACAATGGGTTGGCCTGCGGGCCGCCCTTGTGAGGCAGCGACTTGCTCAGCCAGAGCGACCCAATATAAGTCAATAGACAAATTAAGGTAAATTCATTTTTTATTGCGATGTAGATAATCTTTTCTGATCTTATGAAAAACGTCACCCTGCGTCAGCTGAAAGTCTTCAGCGCGGCCGCCCGTCATCTGAATTTCGGCAAAGCCGCTCGCGAGATGCACCTCACCCCGCCGGCTGTGTCGATGCAGATCCGTGAGCTGGAGTCGCAAGTGGGTCTGCCGCTGTTTGAGCGACAGGGCAAAACCGTCAGCCTGACGGTGACGGGAGAATACCTGCTGGTCTATGTGCGCAAGATTCTGGCGACGTTGAAGGATGCGGACGACGCGCTGGCGCGGTTTCGC
The DNA here is from genome assembly GCA_020722545.1 of Thiomonas intermedia. GTDB lineage: Bacteria > Pseudomonadota > Gammaproteobacteria > Burkholderiales > Burkholderiaceae_C > Thiomonas > Thiomonas intermedia_B. The sequence goes on from DYKQ01000018.1 coordinate 8,850, forward strand.
GGCATCGAGGCGGGGCGGCTGACTGTGGGCATGGTGAGCACGGCCAAGTATTTCGTGCCACGGCTCCTGGCGAAATTCCGGCAGGAGTATCCGCATGTCGAGGTGCGGCTGTCGGTCGGAAATCGGGAGCAACTCGTGACGCAGTTGCAAAACAGTGAAGTCGATCTTGCCGTCATGGGACGCCCGCCGCGCGATATGGCCACCCGCGCCGAACCCTTCGCCGCGCACCCGCTGGGCATCGTCGCCGCGCCGGGACACCCCCTGCTCGCGGGGGACGAAATGCCCGCCGAGGCGCTTACCCAGTTCGGCTTCATCATCCGCGAGCCCGGATCGGGCACGCGCGCAGCGTTCGAGGAGTATCAGCGCCAATACCATCTCGATCTGCCCACCATGACCGAGATGGACAGCAACGAGACCATCAAACAGGCCGTCATGGCCGGCATGGGGGTGAGCTTTCTGTCGCTCCATACCATCGGGCTGGAATTGCGCAGCGGCCTGATCGCCGTGCCGCCCGTCGAAGGGCTGCCGCTGGTGAGGCGCTGGCATGTCGTCAATAGCCTGTCCAAGCTGCTGTCTCCTGCTGCGGAGACTTTTCGCTACTTCATTCTGGAGCACGGTGAAGCTTTTCTCGCCGAAAACTTCGGCGAGCTGCAGCCGCTGCCCATCGCCTCACCGCCCCCGGAGCCTACGGCCTCCTGAGCGTCAACCCCGCACAAACGGCGCTCACGCCGCGAGGCGACCCAAGGCGATGTCGAACTGACTGTAGACCTCGCCAGCTCGGCTCACGCTGTAGCTCAGATCGCGCAGCAGCCCGTCCTTCAAGCCATAGACGCAGGCATGAACGGTGACGTGTTGGCCGCGACTCCAGGCATCCTGCACCACGGTCGTGCGGCAGACGTTGCGCGCTTGCTCGAGTGCGTTGAGTTCACAAAGTCGGTCGTGGCGTTGCACGGGATCGGCCAGGGCGTCGAGCTGGTTGGCGTGGCTGTCCATGACCTCTCGCACATGGCCCAGCCAATTGTCAGCCAGACCGACACGACGCCCCTCCAGTACCGTCTTGACGCCCGAGCAGTCGTAATGCCCCACCACGAGGACGTGCTCCACCTTGAGGATGTCCACGGCGAACTGCAGGGTGGACAAGGCATTCAGATCGGACTGCGGCACCACATTGGCGACGTTGCGATGCACAAACACCTCGCCCGGCGCGAGGTTGATGACTTCGTTGGCGGGCACACGCGAATCGGAACAACCGATCCAGAAATACTTCGGCGTCTGCTGCTGCGCCAAACGCTCGAACAATGCCGGATCGGTGCGCTGCACCGATTCCACCCAGGCGCGGTTGTTGTCGAACAGCAGGCGATAAGCGGGGTCGTCAAGAGCGTTCATCATGGGGGAGTGGATGTGTTTCAGAGGTGAGGAGAAGAAGTGCAGCCAGGGGCGCGGTGTCGGCCCGCAGCACACGCGAACCGAGAGTCGCGGGAGTGAACCCGGCGGCGCGCGCCAGGGCCTCTTCGTCGTCGCTCAGCCCGCCTTCGGGACCGGAGAGTACATAGGCGTGATGGCCTTCCGGCAGAACGCGCAAAAGCGCTGTGGATTCCGCCTGCGGGCTCAGCAGGAACCGTGCCGTCGCTGAGGGAAGATCCGCCAACCAGTCCGCCAGCTTGCGAATCGGGGCGATGTGCGGCAGGCGATTGCGGCCGCACTGCTCGCACGCCGCCGTCGCGATGCCCTGCCAATGCTGCACGCGCTTTTGCGCTCGCTCTCCGCTCAGGCGCAGCACGCTGCGTTGGGTGATGAGCGGCTGGATGCTGACAACGCCCAGTTCTGTGGCCTTTTCCACCAGTCCATCCATGCGCTCATTTGCGGGCATGCCCATGGCGAGGTGAATGCGCGGCCCGGTCTCGCGCTCGATGGCGCGATGTTCCAGCACCTCAACCTGCTGCGGGTTATCGAGCCGCGCCAGCCACTCGCCACCGGCGCCGTCAAACAGCAGCAGGTTTTCCCCGGCGCGCAGGCGCAGCACCTGGGCATGTCGCGCGGCAGCGGCGGGCAGGTCGAACACACCGGCCCGCAACGCAGATGGAATAAACAGTCTGGGCAACATGGCGGAAACGGCGCCGATCAGGACAGCAGTTGCAGCAAGGCTTCTGTGTCTGCGGCAAACAGGCGCACTCCCTCGGCGAGTTTGTCGCTGGCCATGCGATCGGCCTGCAGTCCCGCACGGAATTCGGCTTCGTCGATGGCTGGCGGCATGGCGTCCTGCACATCACCGGGCTGGGCCGGGTCGAGCTGGCGCGGCATGGGGCGATCGCTCCCGGCCAGGACTTCGAGCAAGGGCGGCGCAAGAGTCAGCAGGTCGCAACCCGCGAGCGCGGCGACCTGGTCGATGTTGCGAAAGCTCGCCCCCATGACTTCCGTGCGCACCCCCTGTTGCTTGTAATAGCGCCAGATGCGCAACAGCGACTGCACGCCCGGATCGTTCGGCCCGCTCAGGGCGGCATCGTCCCAGTCCGGGCCGGATTGCTGTTTGTGCCAATCGGTGATGCGCCCGACAAAGGGCGAGATGAGCTGGACCTGCGCGTGAGCGCAAGCCCGCGCCTGCTCAAAGTTGAACAACAACGTGAGATTGCAGGCGATGCCTTCCTGCTGCAACACACGGGCGGCGGCTATGCCTTCCCAGGTCGAGGCGATCTTGATGAGCACGCGCTCACGCGGCACGCCCTGCGCGGCGTAGAGCGCCATCAGGGCGCGGGCGCGTTGCAGCGTGGCCTGCGTATCGAAGGACAGCCGGGCATCGACCTCGGTGGACACGCGACCCGGAACACGCTGCAGAATTTCAACGCCGAAGGCCACCAGCAGGCGATCCATACGCTCCTCAGCGCTGGACGCAGGCGAGGCCTGCGCCCGCTGCAACAAGGCGCCGTAGCGCGCATCGCGCGCAGCTTTCAGAATGAGGCTGGGATTGGTCGTGGCGTCGCGCGCCTTCCAGCGCGAAATCAATGCCAGATCGGCGGTATCGACGACCACGACGGTCGAGGCGGACAGGGCTTCCAGTGCGTGCATGCCGCCATCGTACCGGCGCATCGGCCCGCACACATCCGCACGGCAGTCAAAGCTGCCCTGCAGATTGGGGCCTTTTTTCGCCCGCTTCGTTCGTGAAGTTTTCCTGAACTCATTGGTCATTAATTATTAGTTTTAATTATTGAAGTACCCTCCTACACTGCGTCTGCCTTGATGCCACGGGATCCAAATTTCACACATCACCGCGGTGCATTCAAGTCGCTGCAGGAGCCTGCTCCGGCGTGCAATCCAGGGCATGGCGACGCGAATGGGGTGACCTCAATCGTTTTTCAATCGAAGCGCAAGTGAAGGAGCAAACAATGGCAGTGAAAACCTACAACGCCGGGGTGAAGGAATACCGGCAGACTTACTGGACCCCCAACTACGAGCCGAAGGACACGGATCTCCTGGCCTGCTTCAAGATCACCCCGCAGCCGGGCGTGGATCGTGAAGAAGTGGCCGCAGCCGTGGCCGCCGAATCGTCGACCGGCACCTGGACCACGGTGTGGACCGATCTGCTGACCGACCTGGATTACTACAAGGGCCGCGCCTACCGCATCGAAGACGTGCCCGGCGACGACACCTGCTTCTACGCCTTCGTGGCCTACCCGATCGACCTGTTCGAGGAAGGCTCGGTGGTCAACGTGCTGACCTCGCTGGTCGGCAACGTGTTCGGCTTCAAGGCGCTGCGCGCGCTGCGTCTGGAAGACGTGCGCTTCCCGATCGCCTACGTGAAGACCTGCGGCGGCCCGCCCAACGGCATCCAGGTCGAGCGCGACAAGATGAACAAGTATGGCCGTCCGCTGCTGGGCTGCACCATCAAGCCCAAGCTGGGTCTGTCCGCCAAGAACTACGGTCGCGCGGTGTACGAGTGTCTGCGCGGCGGCCTCGACTTCACCAAGGACGACGAGAACGTCAACAGCCAGCCGTTCATGCGTTGGCGCGATCGTTTCGCCTTCGTGCAAGAGGCGACCCTGAAGGCGCAGCGCGAGACCGGCGAGCGTAAAGGCCACTACCTGAACGTCACCGCGCCGACGCCGGAAGAGATGTACAAGCGCGCCGAGTTCGCCAAGGAAATCGGCGCCCCGATCATCATGCACGACTACCTGACCGGCGGCCTGACGGCCAACACCGGCCTGGCCAACTGGTGTCGCGACAACGGCATGCTGCTGCACATCCACCGCGCCATGCACGCCGTGCTCGACCGCAACCCGCATCACGGTATTCACTTCCGCGTGCTGACCAAGGTGCTGCGCCTGTCGGGCGGCGACCACCTGCACTCCGGCACCGTCGTTGGCAAGCTCGAAGGCGACCGCGAAGCGACGCTGGGCTGGATCGACATCATGCGTGACGAGTTCATCAAGGAAGACCGTTCGCGCGGCCTGTTCTTCGATCAGGACTGGGGTTCGATGCCAGGCGTGATGCCTGTGGCATCTGGCGGCATTCACGTCTGGCACATGCCCGCGCTGGTGACCATCTTCGGTGACGACTCCGTGCTGCAGTTCGGTGGCGGCACGCTCGGCCACCCCTGGGGCAATGCGGCTGGCGCCGCGGCCAACCGCGTCGCGCTGGAAGCCTGCGTCGAAGCGCGCAATGAAGGCCGCGCCGTGGAGAAGGAAGGCAAGGAAATTCTCACCGCCGCCGCCGCGCACAGCCCCGAACTGAAGATCGCCATGGAAACGTGGAAAGAGATCAAGTTCGAATTCGACACCGTGGACAAGCTCGACGTGGCCCACAAGTAAAAACCGCTGCTGTGAAAAGTTGGCGCAGCGCGCACGCGGCTTCGGCCCGGCGCGCTGCGCGAATGGATCGACTCGAAAGGAAATCAAATGTCTGAAGTGATGGATTACAAAAGCCGCCTGAGCGACCCCGCCAGCCGCAAGTTCGAAACCTTCTCCTACCTGCCCGCCATGAAGGCCGAGCAGATCAAGAAACAGGTCGAGTACCTCGTGAAAAAAGGCTGGAACCCGGCCATCGAGCACATCGAGCCGCAATACCTGATGGACTCCTACTGGTATATGTGGAAGCTGCCGATGTTCGGCGAAACCGACGTGAACAAGGTGCTGGCCGAAGCCGAAGCCTGCCACAAGGCCAACCCCGACAATCACGTGCGTCTGATCGGTTACAACAACTTCAATCAGTCGCAAGGCGCTTCCATGGTGATCTTCCGCGGCAAGACCGTGTAATCACCACGCGACGGGCGACCCCACAAACCCCCGTCGCCCCTCAAGGGCGCGGGGGTTTTTGTTTGTCCGCGCATGACGCGCCCTGCACGCCGCGCCCTGCCCGGCGCCCCATCCGCAGACGAATACAAATCCAACATGAGGAGTTGCACATGAGCAGCATCATCGACCAGTACCGCATCACCCAGGAACCGTATTACCGCCCCGTCGCCGACGAAGTGGAACTGTTTGAAGCCGCCTATTCGGTGCGCATGCCCATGATGCTCAAGGGCCCCACCGGCTGCGGCAAGACCCGCTTCGTCGAGTCCATGGCGTACAAGCTGAACAAGCCGCTCATCACCGTGGCCTGCAACGAAGACATGACCGCCTCCGATCTGGTCGGGCGCTTTCTGCTCTCGGCCACCGGCACGCAATGGCAGGACGGCCCGCTGGCCATCGCCGCACGTCATGGCGCAATCTGCTACCTCGACGAAATCGTCGAAGCGCGGCAGGACACCACCGTGGTCATCCACCCGCTGACCGACAGCCGCCGCGTGCTGCCGCTGGAAAAGAAGGGCGAACTCATTCACGCCCATCCCGATTTCCAGATCGTCATCTCCTACAACCCCGGCTACCAGAGCCTGATGAAGGATCTGAAGCAGTCCACCAAGCAACGCTTCGGCGGCCTCGACTTCACCTATCCCGAGCCTGCGATCGAGTCCGAGATCGTGGTGCATGAATCGGGCGTGCCCAAGGACGTGGCCGAGAAGCTGGTGTCCATCGCCGAGCGCAGCCGCAACCTCAAGGGCCACGGCCTCGACGAGGGCCTGTCCACCCGCATGCTGATCTATGCAGGCAGCCTCATCGCCAAGGGCGTGGATGCCAAGGCCGCCTGCCGCGTGGCGCTGGTGCGCCCCATTACCGACGACCCCGACATGCGCGACGCGCTGGATGCCGCAGTCTCCACCTTTTTCTGACCCTTCCCGGCGCGCAAGGAGCCACAGCCATGGCCATCACCCTCGACGATTACGCCGACTATCTCGAAGACCTTTCTCCGCACTCCCTGGAGGTGCTGCACGCCGTCTGGCACGACGCCGCCAAGGTGCTCAGCCCGCGCGGCCTCGACAACTACCTCAAGGGCGCGGGGGCGCTGCGCGGCCTGGGCAAGGGCGACTCTCTGGTGGAAAACTGGCTCGACAACGCGCCGCTGGTGGCCAAGGAAGTGGGCGAGGATGTGGTGGGCGAACTCGCCACCGCCGCGCTCACCTTGGCCTCCAAAACCTCGGGCGCTGTCATCGAACGCCTGCTCGCCACCGCGCCGACGGCGGCCAACCGACTGGGCGATGCCGAGCTGTTTTCCAACTACCTGCAGTTCATCAACAACCTCATCGCGCAGGCCCCGCGCGGCGTGCGGCCCATGCTCGACAAGCTCGACGTGCTGTTCTCCCAGCTCACCCTGGGCGGCCTGCGGCGCTGGGCGCTGTGGGGTGCGCACGCGCATCGCACCAACTACGAGGAGCAGATCGCCTACTTCAGCCTGGAGAGCAAGGAGTCGCTCGCCATGCTGCAGAAGGAGCGCAAGGGCACGCTGCTGGTGGACGTGCAGCGGCGCATCAATATGTACCTGCGGGCGCTGTGGGCGCGCGACTTTTTCATGCGGCCGACCTCAGGCGATTTTGAAAACCGCGAAGGCTACAAGCCCTATATCGAAGACTATCTGCTGCACCTGCCCGACGCCTACGACGACCACGAGGGCGTGTCCGGCCTGGAGCTGTACCGCGCCGCCGCCGCACACTGCGCCGCGCATGTGGTGGAGACCCAAACCCCCATCTCCGCCGAGGCGCTCACGCCCTATCAGATGGCGGTCATCAGCGTGATCGAAGACGCGCGGGTGGAAGCCCTGTCCATCCGCCGTTTCCCCGGACTGAAGCAGCTTTGGGCCAAGCTGCACAGCGCCACGCCCGACATGACGCACAGCGTGGGCGACTACCTCAACCGCCTCGCCCGCGCCCTGCTCGACGACAGCTATGCTGACGCCGACCCGTGGATTGCCGAGGGCCGCGCCCTGTTCGCCGCCGCGCAAGACCGCCTGCACGACAACCAGATTTCGTGGGACATCGGCGTCACGCTGGCGCACCGGCTGCAGGCCGACAAGCGCCTGCCGTTCAGCCCGCGCACCGACCTGCTCACCGCGCCCTACCGCGACGACAACCGCTACTTCTGGGAGTTCGAGGAATTCGACTTCGACAAGGCGGCCAACGCCGGCTATGAATCCATCAAGCAGGTGCGCAAGAACGTCAGCGTGATGGAGATGGCCAACGAGATCGACGTCGAAAACGCCGGAGACGACGCCGAGGAAATCTGGGTGCTCAGCACCGAGCTGTTTCCCTACGAAGACATGGGCAAGAGCTTCAACGAGATGGAAGGCAAGGAGCCCGTTTCCGAGCCCTTCCATTATTCCGAGTGGGACTACCAGATCCAGCTCGAACGACCCGCCTGGGCCACCGTGCTGGAGCGGCGCGGCAAGCTGGGCGAACTGGCCGTCATCGACGCCATCACCGCGCAGTACAAGCGCGAGATCCACCGCATGAAGTTCCTGCTCGACGCCATGCAGCCGCAAGGCGTGCAGCGCATCCGCAAGCTCGAAGACGGCGACGAGATCGACATCAACGCGGCCATCGCCAGCTTCATCGACCTGCGCATGGGCCAGCAGCCCGACCCGCGCATCATGATGCGCAGCGTGCGCACCGTGCGCGATTTCTCCATCCTGGTGCTGCTCGACCTATCCGAGTCCACCAACGACAAGGTGGCGGGGCAAGACTATTCCGTGCTCGACCTCACGCGCCAGGCCTGCGTGCTGCTGGCCGACGCCATCAGCAAGGTCGGCGACCCGTTCGCCATCCATGGCTTCTGCTCCGACGGGCGGCACGACGTGCAATACCTGCGCTTCAAAGACTTCGACCAGCACTGGAACGAGGAACCCAAGGCGCGCCTGGCCGGCATGACCGGGCAGCTCTCCACCCGCATGGGCGCCGCCATCCGCCACGCCGGGCATCATCTGCAGCAGCAGAAATCCGCCAAGAAGCTGCTGCTGGTGATCACCGACGGCGAGCCCGCCGACATCGACGTGCGAGACCCGCAATACCTGCGCTCCGACACCAAGAAGGCGGTGGAAGACGTGGCCAAGCACGGCGTCATCACCTACTGCATGAGCCTCGACCCGCGCGCCGACCAGTACGTCGCCCGCATCTTCGGCCAGAACAACTTCATGGTCGTCGATCATGTGCAGCGCCTGCCGGAAAAGCTGCCGCTGCTCTATGCCGGTCTGACGCGGTAGGGCCTGATCGCTCTATGCTCCTCGCTTTGCACTCACACAATCCCATGGACAAATACGTCGGACTCGATCAGGACAGGCACGGCATCACCCAACTCGGCCGCGTGGTGCTTGACGCTCGGCTGTTCGGCTTCATCCCCGACACCCAGGACTGCGCCGGTTGGAATCTGGGTCAGATGCAGGTCTTGATGGACAAGGTCGATCAGGCGTGGGATCAGTACGGCAATCTCCCCAGCCGCCTGCCCCCCGAGCTTGCCGAGCGCCACACCCGCATCTATGCCGAGGCCATCGCCCGCGCGAAAGATCGGGGCTGGAATGCGGAGCTGGGGGAAGACGAGTAAAGCCGAGTCAAGCGCAGCTTCAAGCCAGATTCAAGCCGACCGCCGCGCGGTGAGGCTGAGCACCTTGGCCGGGCCGTCGATGTGCTGTTTGGCGGCGAGATGTTCGAGGGCGCGGTGGAATTCGTGCACCAGGCGGCGCATGGCGTCTTGAGCCGTGTCTTCGTAGTGCACGCAATCAAAGGGCACGGGCGCGTCGAGCGCGGTACGGGCGTTGGGATGGAAACCCTGCCATGCCAGCATCGCCCAGCTTTTGTACTGGCTGTCGAGAAACACGAACTCGGTGGCGTCCACAATGGCCAGCACCTGCATGGAACGGATGGGCACGAAGGCCACGCCTTTGGGGCTGCGCGCCTGCAGCACGCGGGCGAGGTTGTAGGTGGCAGCGGGAAGGGTGCGCGACTCCTGGAACAAAGGCGTGGCGCGATAGACCGTGATCTCCATGGCAAGCTCCTCTCGGTGAAAGAATTTATGCCCCCTGCACCTCACACTCCTGCGAAACGCCCAGCACGCCGAAGACGGCGTTGGTGAGCGCCTGCACCGCGGCGCGCTCGGTTTGCAGCGTGTCTGCGGCCACGCGGGCGGCGTCGGCGCCGGCCAGCCGTTCGCGGTGCTGGATGCGGCGCAGTTCGCGGTAGGCGTCGGCGGCGGGCCGTCCCACTCCGCGGGGCAGCAGGCCCAGCGCCTCGGCCATGCCGAGCAGAGCGATATTGCCGAGATCGGCGGTGAGCTGCGGGTAGTCGGCGGCGTGCGCCAGCACCAGATACTGCACGGCGAATTCGACATCGACCATGCCGCCCGCGTCGTGCTTCACGTCGAACAGGCCGCTGTGGTTGGGGTGGCCGTCGGCCACTTTTTGCCGCATGGCGAGGATTTCGGTGCGCAGCGCGTCCGCATCGCGCCGGGTGGTGAGCACGGCGGCGCGAATGGCCTCGAAGCGCGCGCTGATGGCCAGATCGCCGGCACAGCACCGCGCCCGGGTGAGCGCCTGGTGCTCCCAGGTCCAGGCGGTGTTGCTGCCGCGGCCGCGTTGGTAGGCCTCGAACGCCTCCACGCTGGTGACCAGCAGCCCGGCGTTGCCGTTGGGACGCAGCCGGGTGTCGATCTCGAACAGACGGCCTGCGGCGGTATGCGCGGTGAGCCACCACACCAGCTTGCGGGCGAAGGCGGCGTAGATTTCTTGCGCATCTTCCGCGCTGTCGTCGTAGAGAAAGACGATGTCGAGGTCGCTGCCGTAGCCCAGTTCCTTGCCGCCGAGTTTGCCGTAGGCGATCACGGCGAAGGCCGGATGATCGCGGTGTTTTTGCGGCGGCTCGCGCCAGCACCATTCCAGCGCCAGTTGCACGGTGGCATCGGCCAGGGCGGAGAGTTCGTCGGCGACCTGTTCGACCTTGATCAGCCCGGCCAGATCGCGCGACAGGGTGCGGAACATTTCGGCGTGAAAGCCTTGCCGCAGCAAGTCCATGCCCTCGCCGGCATCCCAACGCCCGCGTTCCGCCAGCTCCGCGTGGTGCTGCAGCAGGTCCAGCCGATAGTCCGCGGCGTTGAAGCGCTCGCTCGGCGGGGTGATGAGTTCGTCCACCACGGCGGGGTGGCGCTTGATGTAGTCGGCCGCCCAGGCCGAGGTTTCGAGCACATCGCACAGCCGCGCCAGCGCGGCGGGCTGCTCGGCGAAAAACGCCAGATAGGTTTCACGCCGCCCGATGGCTTCGAGCAGGTCGATGACGCGGGTCAGGCACGCCTCGGCGGTGGCGCGCTCGGCGGCCATGCCGATCACCCGGTCAAGCACGCGCATCAGCCGCAGCCGCCCGGCGTCGCTTAAAGCGCCGTAGCGCGGCGAGGTTTCGAGCGCCTTGAGCCGCGCGACGATGGCGTCGTGCGCCAAGCCCGCCTTGGCCAGCCGATGCCGCACCGCGTCCATGCTTTCGGGCGGCTTGCTGCAACCGGTGCATTGCGGGCCGTTGTGCAGCAGGGCGTCGAACTCGCTGGCGACGAATTCGCGCACATGGTCGAGTTCGCGCAGCAGCTTGCAGCCCTTGGGGCAGGCGCCGCGGCGCTGCGCGTCGTCATCAATGAACCCCATCGCCCAGGCCAGGGCGTGCAGGTCGGCGTCTTCGGACGGCATGCTGTGGGTCTGCGCGTCGTCGAGGTATTGAATGCGATGTTCCAGGCGGCGCAGAAAGCGGTAGCTCGACGCCAGCCGCTCGGCCGCTTCAGCCTGCAACAGGCCGTGCGCGACGAGCAGTTGCAAAGCGGGCAGGGTGGCGCGTTCGCGAATCTGCGGCATGCGCCCGCCGCGCACCACCTGCAGCAATTGCACGGTGAACTCGATTTCGCGGATGCCGCCGCGACCCAGCTTGACATCGTTGGCCTTGTCGGGCCGGGCGGCGGCGCGCTTGGCGGCCTCGGCGCGAATCTGCCGGTGCAGCGCGCGCAGGGCTTCGAGCATGCCGAAGTCGAGATAGCGTCGCCAGACGAAGGGCTCGACCACCGCCGCCAGCCCCTGCGCGGCGCGCTGCGCCTGTGGCGTGTCGAGCGGCGAAACCACGCGCGACTTGAGCCAGGCGAACCGCTCCCATTCGCGCCCCTGCACCAGGAAATATTCTTCGAGCATGGCCAGGCTGACCACCGGCGGGCCGCTGTCGCCGTTGGGCCGCAGCCGCGTATCGACCCGGAAGACGAAGCCGTCGCCCGTCACGTCCGACAGCAAGGGCACGAAGGCGCGCACCACGCGGCCGAAGTATTCGCGATTGCTCAGAGGCGCGGCGCCATCGGTCTGGCCGTCTTCGTCGTACACGAACACCAGATCGATGTCGGACGACACATTGAGCTCGCGTCCGCCCAGCTTGCCCATGCCGACCACGAGAAACTGCGCCGCCTCGCCCGTCTCGGTGCGCGGCACGCCAAAACGCGGCTGCAGCTCAGCATGCGCCGCCCGCAACCCGGCCGCCACCACGCTTTCCGCCAGATCGCTGATGCCGCTGCAGATGGCTTCGAGCGGCGCGCCCGCCAGATCGACTTCGATCAGTCGCAGCATCAGCGCATTGCGCACCCGTCGCAGCACCGTAGGCAGCGGCGCGCCGGCTTGGTGCAAGGCGGCGATGGCGGCGTCGATCTCGCCCCGCGCGGGAATGCCCTGCGGCCAGCAAGCCAGCACCTCGTCGAACCGGCCGACATGACGGCGATAAAAGCGTGAAAACTGCGACAACTCCATTGGGGCCATCCTGCAACTGCGATGAGGGCGGAGCATAGGCCAGCGCAGACAAGGCTGCACCGGGCCTCGCCAGTGTCTGACGCCCCAGCGCAGGAATCGATGACGCGGCGCAAATCCCGGTCGTTCCGGCAGGAGGCGACATGGCGTTTGACTACCATCGATTCCGCCGCTTCGATCCTTCTTTGCTTTTTCTCCCAGCGCATCCGCCTTGTCTCTGCTCCATCTTTCGCTGCGCGCCGCCACCCGCATCTTTGAGGCGGCTGTACTGCTCGTGCTCACGGTGTATTTCGTGCTCGGCGCGGGCTTGCTGACCTTGCGCTACGCCGTGCTGCCGAATGCGCAACAGTTCCGTCCCTGGGTCGAGCAGGTCAGCAGCCAGGCGCTGGGGCTGCCGGTGCATATCGGCGCGATCCAGACGCAATGGCACGGGCTGATGCCGCAGTTCGCCCTGCGCGATGTGCGCATCGACGGCCCGCAGGGCCAGCCCGCGCTGCAGTTCGCTGCCGTTGAAGCCACGCCCTCGTGGAAAAGCCTGACCCGCCTCACCCCCACCTTCGATCAACTGGTGATTCGCGGCGCCGACCTCACCGTGACCCGGCCAGACGCCAACCATCTGGAAATCGGCGGCATCCGTATCGCGCTGAACAGCAGCGGCCAAAGCGACGCCGCGCAGCAGTTCGCCGACTGGCTGTTCGAGCAGGACGAAATCCTGATTCTCGATAGCCGCCTCACCTGGGTGAACGCCGCGCAACCAGCCCCGCCGCCGGGCCGCCCCAAGGCGGGGCCAGCCCCCTCGGGGGGCAGCGAGCGAATGCGAGCGTGGGGGCCAACTCCCCCTCCGCCGCTGCCGCTCACCCAGGTCAACCTGCTGTTGCGCAATACCCTGCTCACCCACCGCGCCGCGCTCACCGCCACGCCGCCGGCCGGCTTTGGCGGCCCCATCGATCTGCGCGCCAGCTTCCGCCAACCGCTTTTTCTGCGCCATACCGCCGACTTTTCGCGCTGGAAGGGCACGCTGTACGGCGAAGCGTCCGATGTCGATCTGGCCGCGCTGCAACCCCAGTTGCCGCTGACCCTGCCCGCCACCACGCAGACCGGACGCGGCTCCGTGCGCGCCTGGGCGCAGCTTGACGACGGCGCGCCCACCGCCTTCACCGCCGACCTGGCGCTGCGCGGCATCGCCTTGCAACTCCCCTTCCCAGGGCGTGGAGAGGCCCGGGGCGGGGATGCCCCCTCCGGTGAGCGACAAGCGAGCGCGAGCTTAGGGGCTCCCGCCCCCGCCGCAGGGCCGCCCCAAGGCGGGGGCAGCCCCCTCGGGGGGCAGCGAGCGAACGCGAGCGTGGGGGCTCCCCTTCTCGCGCTCGATACCTTATCCACCCGCATGACCTGGACGCCGCTGCCCGGTGGCGAAAACGCCAGTCTGCAGAACCTGCAATTCCGCACCGCGCAGGGCCAAAGCCTGGCGCCCGTCACCATCGACTGGCAATGGCAGCAGCCCAAGGGCGGCGCCACGCAGGCGCGGCTGCAGACCGGCGCGCTCGACCTGGGCACCCTCTCGGCCTTAGCGCAGCGCCTGCCCCTGCCCGCGCTGTGGCACGCGCGACTGGCCGCCCTGCAGCCGCAGGGCCGGGTCGCCGCGTTCACCGCGCAGGCGAGCTGGCCCAAGGGCGTGGCGCCCACCGGCCTGCCTCCGATCTATCAACTGCAAACCCAGTTTGCCGACCTGCGCTGGAACAGCCCGGCAGGCAGCGGAGAGCGCACGCCCCCGGCCAACCCCCGCCCGTTGATCGACCGGGGCAAGGCGGCCGCAAAGGCGCTGCAACTCCCGGCCGATCTGCCCGGCGTCAGCGGACTTTCAGGCACGCTCAGCGCCACGCAGCAAGGCGGCAAAGCGCAAATCCAGCTCAGCCGCGGCGGCGCGCTCGATCTGCCGCTGATCTACGCCCCGGCCCGACTGGGTTTCGACACCCTGCGCGCCGACCTTGAGTGGAAGCGCGACAAAACCGGGCAGTGGCAGATCAGCACCCAGCGCTTGGATTTCGCCAACGCCGATGCGGCGGGCCAGGCCACGCTGATCTGGCGCGGCGCGGCCAAGGGCCTGGGCAGCATCGACCTGCAGGGGCAGCTCAGCCGCGCCGACGCCCGCGCGGTGTGGCGCTATCTGCCCATCGACATTCCCCTGCACACCCGCGACTACCTGCGCAGCGCCATCGCCGCGGGCAGTGCGCAGAACGTGGACTTTGCGGTCAAGGGCCCGCTCGAAGACTTCCCCTTCGACGTCCCGGCCAAGGATGGCTCGTCTGGCGGCACGTTTCAGGTGAAGGCGCAGATCGAGAACGGCGTCTTCAACTACGCGCCGCGCGGGCTGTTGCCGCCGGGGCAGACCGCCAGCGCCGCCACCGTCCACGCCAATGCCAAGTGGCCGGAATTCACCCACGTCAACGGCCAGCTGCTCATCACCTCGCACAGCCTCGAAGTGCGCAACGCTTCGGCCCAGGCGTATGGCGCGCGGCTCAGCGCGGTCAATGGCAGCCTGCCCAGTTTTGATCAAGGCGTGCTGAGCATCAGCGGCAAGGCGCGGGCGCCCGCCAGCGATGCGCTGCGCTACCTGCTCGACAGCCCGATCAACCGGCAACTCGGCGACGTGTTCGACCACGTCCAGGCGCAGGGGCCGATGGCGCTCGACATCGCCCTCAAGCTCCCGCTCGACGACATGGAGGCCGCCACCCTCAAGGGGCAGGCCACGCTGCAAGGCGTGGACGTGCTGTGGAGCCGCGATCTGCCCCGGTTCAATCAGGTGCGCGGCACGGTCGATTTCACGCACGGCGGCTTCAACCTGGCGCTGAACGCCCCCAACGTGCTGGGCGGCGCCGTCAGCCTGCGCGGCGGCCAGCAAGCGGGCGAGCCGCTGCAATTGCAGGCCAGAGGCAGCTTCAGCAGCGCCGGGCTGCGCGCCGCCCGGCCCGAGTGGATGCAGACGCTGGGCAAAGTCTTGCAGGGCCAGTCCACCTACACCCTGCGCATCACCCAGCCGCGCGGCGGCGCCAGCCCCGCGGAGCCCACGCTGGAACTGCGCAGCAATCTGGCGGGCGTCGCCATCAACCTGCCGCCGCCGCTGGGCAAGCCTGCGGACGCGCCCGAGTCGCTGCTCTACACCCGCACCCCGCTGCCCGCCGCCCCCAATGGCGCCCGCCGCAATACGGTGCAGATCGACCTGGGTGGCATCGCCCGCGCCCGCTACGCACTGGAAGAGCCGCTGCCCACGCCAACGGGATCCGCCTCGTCGGCAGACGATTTCCGCGTGCTCAACGGCGCACTGGCCATCGGCCCGCAGGCCGCGCTGCCGCAACCCGCTTCGGGCGTGCAGGCCAATGTGCAACTGCCGCTGCTCGATCTCGACGCCTGGGAGGCCGCCATCAAACCCCTGCTGCCCGACACCTCGGCGCAGACGCCCGTGGTGTTTCGCGCCAACAGTGACCGCGGGCTGGTCGGGCTGCTGCCCACCACCGCTGCGCTGGACATCGGCCGCCTCACGCTGATGCACCGTGTGATCAATCAGGTGGTGATCGGCGGCAGCCGCAGCGGCGATCTGCTGCAGGCCAATGTGAACTCGCGCCAGATGTCGGGCTATATCGGCTGGCAGATCGGCAGCGGCAACAACCCCGGCGCCCTGAGCGCCCGGCTGGCGCGGCTGGAACTGCCCAAATCGAGTGACTCCGACGTGGAAAACCTGCTCGACGAACAGCCCAGGAGCATTCCCGCGCTGGACATCGTGGCCGACAACGTCGATCTGCACGGCCACCACTTCACCCGTCTCGAAGTACAGGCCGTCAACCGCGGCCGGGTCGATGGCAGCAAGGTGTGGCAGCTCACCCACTTCCAGCTCTCCGCGCCCGGCGGCGTGCTCACCGGCAGCGGCGCCTGGTCCAGCCTGGGCACGCAACTCACCGTGCCCGGCAGCGCCGATTCCGCCTCGCCCGCGCGGCGCACCGCCCTGCAGTTCAAGCTCGCCATTCATGACGCCGGCAGCCTGCTCGCCACCCTGGGAAAACCGGGTCTGCTCAAAGGCGGCAAGGGCGACATCACCGGCAACCTGGCCTGGCTGGGCTCACCGCTGAGTCTCGACTTTCCCAGCCTGGACGGGCAGTTCAAGCTGCAACTCGGGCAGGGGCAATTTCTTAAGGCCGACCCCGGCATCGCCAAGCTGCTGGGCGTGCTCAGCCTGCAAAGCCTGCCGCGCCGCTTCACCCTCGATTTCCGCGACCTGTTCTCGTCCGGCTTCGCCTTCGATAAAGTCGACGCCGACGTGGACGTGGCCAGCGGCATCGCCACCACCCGCGACTTCCGCATGAGCGGTGTGGCGGCCTCGGTGCGCATCGAAGGCAGCGCCAACCTGGCCGCCGAAACGCAGAATCTGCGCGTCGTCGTCGTGCCCAACATCAACGCCGGCGCGGCCTCGCTGGCCTATGCCCTGATCAACCCCGTCATCGGTCTGGGCACTTTCCTGGCGCAATACATCGCTCGCGAACCCCTGGCGCGCGCCTTCACCCATGTGTACGACATCACCGGCACCTGGCTCACCCCCATCGTCACCGAAGCCTCGCTGAACGCCCCCAAACCCGCAGACGCCACGCCAGCCACGCCCTGACGTAAGCTCGAAACATCGACCGCCCCACTGCACGCCGCCATGAAAATCGCCGCCCTTCAAATGGTTTCCGGCACCTCCGTTGCCGCCAACCTGCAACGCGCCCAAAGCCTGCTCGAACAGGCCGCAGCCCAAGGCGTCCGCCTCGCCGTACTGCCCGAATACTTCTGCCTCATGGGCCAGACCGATGCCGACAAAGTGCGCGTGCGCGAAAAACCCGGCAGCGGCCCGATTCAAGACTTTCTCGCCAGCAACGCCCGCCGCCTCGGCCTGTGGGTGGTCGGCGGCACCCTGCCGCTGGAAAGCCCCGACCCCAACCGCGTACTCAACTCCACCCTGGTGTTCAACCCCGCGGGCGAACTGGCCGCGCGCTACGACAAAATGCACCTGTTCGCCTTCCAGCGCGGCACAGAGCGCTACGCCGAAGCCGACAGCATCATCCCCGGCGCCCAGCCCGTCGCGTTCGACTGTGAAGGCTGGCGCATGGGACTCGCCATCTGCTACGACCTGCGCTTTCCCGAGCTGTTCCGGGCGCTGTCGCAGCCGTCTGCGTGCGATGCCTACCTGCTGCCCGCCGCGTTCACCCACACCACCGGCGAAAAGCACTGGGAAGTGCTGCTGCGCGCCCGCGCCATCGAAAACCTCGCCTACGTCGTGGGCAGCGCGCAGGGCGGCGTGCACCAAAACGGCCGCCGCACCTGGGGCCACAGCATGATCATCGACCCTTGGGGCGAAGTGCTCGCGATGCAGGCCGAAGGCGAAGCCGTGGTCACCGCCACCCTCGACCGCGACCGCATCGCCAGACACCGCGAAAGCCTGCCCGCGCTGGGGCATCGGGTGGCGGGATGAATGCCGTTACGGCGTCTTCCAGACTCCATGCGGCGCCCGCGCTGCAAGGGGTCGATCACTACAATGCCCATCATGGCTATTGACCAGCCTCCCTCCTTCCTCCGAGACAACTACGAGGTTCACGAAAGCAAGCATGCCTGCGCCATCCTCAAGCATGATTTCCCGCAGGAATGGCACGATATCGTCGAAGTGCTGAGTGCTTTCCGCCTTCGCAAAAGCTGGCTGACCGTGGGCGGCGGACGGAAATCCAAAGTCTCCGAAGCCATTGATAGTCAACTCTACGAGCGCGGCTGGGTCGAAAAGCAATTCCAAACCGAAATTCTCCTTGACGGCAACCGCCTGGAAAGCCCGACGCATCAGATCGACTGTTTCAAAAACCGGGTCGCCCTTGAAATCGAGTGGAACAACAAAGATCCTTTCTACGACCGCGACCTCAATAACTTCAGGCTCCTGTTTGACCTGCGCGCCGTTTCTGTGGGAGTGATCGTCACCCGATGCGATCACTTGCAAGACATCTTTGATGAACTGGGCCGCGGATCCAGCTTTGGCGCATCCACGACGCACATGAGCAAATTACTGCCTCGTATCAACGGCGGCAGCGGTGGCGGATGTCCCGTCCTCGTATTTGGCATTAGCCGCTCCCTTTGCCTGGAAGAGGACTGACATGAACCGTTCAGACGCTGTGCATGATTTTCTGGAACGTACTGCAGGGCAGAAGTTTTCGACCATTCTGGCCGATCCGCCGTGGCAATTCCAGAATCGCACTGGCAAGATGGCGCCCGAACACAAACGCCTGAACCGCTACGGCACGATGGAACTCGATGACATCAAGGCCCTGCCGGTCTCGGATGTGGTGACCGACACTGCCCATCTTTATTTGTGGGTTCCCAATGCCTTGTTGCCAGAGGGCATTGAAGTGCTCAGGTCGTGGGGATTTCAATACAAATCCAATCTCGTATGGCACAAGATTCGCAAAGATGGCGGGCCGGACGGGAGGGGCGTCGGTTTTTACTTCCGTAATGTGACCGAACTCATCCTCTTTGGCGTGCGGGGCAAGAATGCCCGCACCCTGCCGCCCGGTCGGTCTCAGGTTAATTTTCTGGCCACCCGGAAACGCGAACACTCCCGCAAACCCGACGAACTCTACCCGCTCATTGAGGCCTGCAGCCCCGGACCGTTTCTGGAAATGTTCGCACGCGGCAGCCGCTCCGGCTGGAGCACTTGGGGCAATCAGGCCGACGAATATTTTCCGAATTGGCCAACCTACGCCCATCATTCACAAAGTGAGGCGACCCCTTCAACTCTGCAACCAACCTTGTTTGAGTCAGCCGGAAACTACAAGGTGACCGCATAGTGAGCGCCCCCAGGGCTGGGCAATCCCCACCCCAACCCTCCCCACAAGCGGGGAGGGAGTGATCTCACCTCC